>DATLBT010000120.1:0-93838 GCA_035526825.1 Verrucomicrobiia bacterium
CGACAACAACAACGTGTTTCTCGAGATCCGCGGCGCTGCCGGCGGCGACGAAGCCGCGATCTTCGCCGGCGACCTTCACCGCATGTACGTGAAGTACGCGGAAACGCGCGGCTGGACGGTCGAGGTGGTGTCGGAAAGCCGTGGCGAGCATGGGGGCTACAAGGAAATCATCTCGCGCATCGCCGGTTTCGGCGCCTACTCGCAGTTGAAATTCGAATCCGGCGCGCATCGCGTGCAGCGGGTACCCGAGACCGAGGCGCAGGGCCGCATCCACACCTCGACCGCGACCGTCGCCGTGATCGCCGAGATCGAGGAGGCTCAGGCGCGCGACATCAACCCCTCCGAGCTCAAGGTCGACACCTACCGCGCCAGCGGCGCCGGCGGCCAGCACGTCAACAAGACCGAGTCGGCGATCCGCATCACGCACCTGCCCACCGGCCTCGTCGTCGAATGCCAGGACGAGCGCAGCCAGCACAAGAACCGCGCGCGAGCGATGGCGCTGCTGCAGTCGCGGCTGCTCGACGCCGAGCGCAGCAAGCAGCGGACGGAGACGGCGGCGACGCGCAAGAAGCTGGTCGGCACCGGCGACCGCAGCGAGCGCATCCGTACCTACAATTTCCCGCAGGGCCGGCTCACCGACCATCGCATTAACCTCACGCTGTACCAGCTCGAGCGCATCGTCGAGGGCGACCTCGACCCGGTGATCGGCGCCCTGCTGGCCGAGCACCAGGCCGAGCAGCTCGCGGAAATCGGCGAGGCCGCATGACCGCTGGGTCGGCGCTGGTGCGCGCGGCGCAGGTGCTGGGCCTGCGCCTCGACGCCGAGTTGCTGCTTGCGCATGTGCTGGACGTCTCGCGCGCGAGCGTGGTGGCGCGCGATGACCGCGAACTGACGCCCGAGGAGCTCGGCGACTTCGAGCGGCTGCTCGCGCGGCGCGCGGTCGGCGAGCCGCTGGCGTACCTGGTCGGCTTCAAGGAATTCTGGTCGATCGAACTCGAGGTCACGCCGGCCACGCTGGTGCCGCGGCCCGAGACCGAGCTGCTGGTCGAGTGGGCGCTGGCGCTGATGCCGCGGCGTGGCGACGGCATGCACGTGCTCGACCTGGGCACCGGCAGCGGCGCGATTGCGCTGGCGATTGCGCGGGAGTGTCCGCGCGCGCTGGTGACCGGCGGGGACATTTCTGGCGACGCGCTCGCGGTAGCCCGGCGCAACGCCCGGCGGCTCAATGTCGGCAACGTCAACTTCCGCCACGCGCCTTACCTGGACGCTTACGCGCAGTTCAACCTGATCGTGTCGAATCCGCCCTATGTCGCCGAAGCGGATCCGCATTTGGCGGACCTGAAGTTCGAGCCACGGATCGCGCTGACCTCCGGCGCCGACGGACTGGATGCGCTGCGCATCATCATCGCCAAGGCGCCTGACCACCTGCGGCCGGAAGGCTGGCTGATCGTTGAACATGGCGCGCAGCAAGGCGCAGCGGTGCGCGAGCTGTTCGCGAAGGCCGGCTTTGGCGCCATCGAGACCCGCCGCGACCTCGCCGGCCACGAACGCGCTACGGGTGGCCGCCGCCCCGTGTCATCCCGAGCGTAAGCGAGGGATCGCGTCCAGTGACCGACTTCGCCCGCTACAGCCGCCAGGTCGTCCTTCGCGAAGTCGGCGTAAACGGTCAGCAGCTGATCCGCGACTCATCCGTGCTCGTCATCGGCCTCGGCGGTCTCGGCTCGGCGGCGTCCCTGTACCTCGCGGGCGCGGGAGTGGGACGCCTGCTCATTGCCGACCGCGACCGCGTCGAAGCCAGCAACCTGCAGCGCCAGCTGCTGTACCGCCGCGAGGACGTGGGCCGGCCCAAGACCGAGGCCGCGCACGAGCGCCTCGCGGCGCTGAATCCGGATGTCGAGCTGGAGCTGTTCGAGGGCCGGCTCGAACCGGCGCGCCTCGCGCAAATGGTCAACGCTGCCGACGTGGTGCTGGATTGCACCGACAACTTCCCCACGCGCTTCGCGATCAACGCCGCCTGCGTGCGTGCGAGGAAGCCGCTGGTCTCGGGTGCTGCCATCCGTTTCGAAGGCCAAGTCGCGGTGTTCGACCCGCGCCGAGCCGACGGCGCGTGCTACGCCTGTGTTTTCCCGGAGGAGGGCGCGGCGGGCGAAATCTGCGAGGAGGCCGGCGTGCTCGGTCCGGTGGTCGGCACCATCGGCAGCCTGCAGGCGCTGGCGGCGCTTAAACTGCTGCTCGGCCGCGGGGAAGATGTGAACCGGCTGCGAATCTGGAATGCTCTGGACATGAACTGGCGGACGATGACAGTGGCCAAGGACCCGGGCTGCAAGGCCTGCGGCGCGCAGCGATGAGCGGCGCGCTGATCGTGTCGCGGCGGCTCGCGATTGCGCTGATGGCGGAAGCACAGAAGGCGAGCGACGAAGTGCGCGGTGTCATCGGCGCGCGTGACGGTGTGCCGACGTCGGTCTGTCCAGGCGCGAGCGAGCCGAAATCCGGCGAGATTCGGTGGGCGCGCTACCACTCGGGCGCGCAGCCGGATGGCGCGCCGGGCCGCCAGTTGCTGATCACGCTCGATACCAAGGGCGTGCTGCAATTGCGCTGCTGGGACGCCGGCGCGGAAGTCGAGCTGCGCATCCTGTGAGCTCGAACGCGGGTTCCTCGACCAAGACGCCGAATCCGGTCGGCTGGGGCTACCTCGAGGATTCGCTGAGCGACGCCGAACGCCAGTCAGTGCTCAAGCTCGCGGGCGCGTGGTTCGGCGGCAAGGGGCTCGAGCGGCGCGCGCCGCCCGCGCCTGAAACCATCCAGCTGCCCAAGTCGCGCCTGCGCCCGCCGCCGGTGCTCGAGGATTGCACCAGCACCAGCCAGCGCGGCCGCCTGCTGCACGCGCGCGGCCGCAGCTTCCGCGACCTCGTCAGCCTGCGCGGCGCAACGCTCCATGACGTGCCCGACGCGGTCGCGGTACCCGGATCCGAGGCTGAGCTCGAGCGCGTGCTCGAGTGGGCGCACGCCGGTGGCTACGCGGTGATCCCGTTTGGTGGCGGTTCCAGCGTCGTCGGCGGTGTGAACGCGGAAGGCATGGACGATTTCCCCGGCGTGGTCACGCTGTCGCTGCGGCGGATGAACAAGGTCATGGACGTCGACCAGCGCTCGCGCACCGTGCACGCGCAGGGCGGCATCCTCGGACCTGACCTGGAAGATGCGCTGAAGCCGCATGGCATGGCGGTGCGTCACTTCCCGCAGTCGTATTTTCATTCCACGCTCGGCGGCTGGGCCGCGACGCGCGGCGCGGGGCACTTCTCCACCGGCCTTGCCAAAATCGAGGATCGGGTCCAGGCGCTGGGTGTGACCTTGCCCAACGGACGTCGTGCGGAGACGCGGCGATTGCCGGCGTCGAGCGTCGGACCCGACCCGAACCGACTGTGGCTCGGCAGCGAGGGCACGCTCGGCGTGATCACCGACGTGCACCTGCGTTGCGTCGCGCTGCCGAAGGATCGCGTCGGTTGCGGCGTGCGTTTCAAGACGTTCGAGCAGTCGCTCGAAGCGGCGCGCGCGCTGTTGCATGCCGGCATCCAGCCGACGCAGTTGCGCATCCTCGATCCGTACGAGCACATGCTGTCGCGCGCATTCAGCGGCAAGGCCGCGACCGGCGCGCTGATGGTGATGGCGTTCGAGTCCAGCGGCGCGCCGCTCGGAGAAACGTTCGAGGCGGCAAAATTGTTGTGCCGCGAGCATGGCGGCGAGGTCCAGGAGAAATCGGCGGACGACGGCGTCGGCGACTGGCGCAACACCTTCTTCCGCCAGCCGTACATCCGCGATGCGCTGATGGACTACGGCGTGATCTCCGACACCTTCGAGACTGCGGTGCCGTGGTCCGCGGTTCCGGGCTTCTACCACGCGGTGCGCGAGGCAACGCTGAAGGCGGTGAACAAGGTGTGCGGCTCAGGCGCGGTGTCGACGCGCAGCACACACAGCTACACCGACGGCCTGTGCCTGTACTTCGCGTTCTTCGGCCCCGGCAAGCACGATTCACTGGTCGACCAGTGGTGGGAAATCAAGGCGGCCGCATCCGAGGCCGTCGTCGCCCACGGCGGCACCATGAGCCACCACCACGCGATGGGTCGCGACCATCGTCGCTGGGCGCGCGCAGAAATCCCCGCGCCCTTTCGCGCTGCGATTCGCGCGGCGAAGCGCGAGCTCGATCCGGACGGGATCCTGAATCCGGGGCTCTGGTTCGCGGATTAGGTTGTGGGCGGGATTTTCTGTGGGAGGGGATCGGGCCCGGGGGCCCTCCCACAGAAGCACGGCCCCTCCCACAGAAGCGCTTGGCGCTTCCTGCATAATCGCGCGGCCAAAAACAAAGGTTGATCGATGCGCCTCTCCCAGTTTCCGCTCGCGACGATGAAAGAGACCCCGGCCGATGCCGAGGTCATCAGCCACCGGCTGCTGCTGCGGGCCGGGTACATCCGCATGCTGGGGAAGGGGCTGTACACCTGGCTGCCGATCGGGCTGCGGGTTTTGCGCAAGATCGAAAACATCGTGCGCGAGGAGATGAATCGCGCCGGCGCGCACGAGGTGCTGATGCCCAGCGTGCATCCCGCCGAGCTGTGGCAGGAGTCGGGGCGCTGGGAAAAAATGGGGCCCGAGCTGCTGCGGATCAAGGACCG
This sequence comes from Verrucomicrobiia bacterium, assembly GCA_035526825.1. Taxonomy (GTDB): domain Bacteria; phylum Pseudomonadota; class Gammaproteobacteria; order Nevskiales; family Nevskiaceae; genus JACPFV01. Next base: position 4,665 of record DATLBT010000120.1, read on the forward strand.
TCACGACCGTGACTACGCTTACGGGCCGACGCACGAAGAAGTGATCGTCTATCACGTGCGCCAGGACGTGCGCAGTTATCGCCAGCTGCCGGTCAACTACTACCAGATCCAGACCAAGTTCCGCGACGAGATCCGGCCGCGCTTCGGCGTGATGCGCGCGCGCGAGTTCATCATGAAGGACGCTTACTCCTTCCACATGGACGAGGCCGACCTCGCGCGCGAGTACGACAACATGCGCGCGGCATACACGCGCATCTTCACGCGCACCGGCGTGCAGTTCCGCATCGTCAAGGCCGACTCCGGCAACATCGGCGGCAGCCGCTCCGAGGAATTCCACGTGCTCGCCAACTCGGGCGAGGACCTGCTCGCGGTGTCGGCAGGCGAGTACGCCGCCAACGTCGAGGCCGCGGACGTCGCGCCGCCGTCGCAGCCGCGCGGTGCCGCGACCGCATCGATGGCCGAGGTCGCCACGCCGAAGCAGACCACCTGCGAGGAAGTGGCGGCGCTGCTGAACATCCCGCTGAACACGACACTGAAGCTAATCGTCGTGAAGGGCCGAGAGTCGGGCGTCGTCGCGCTCGCGCTGCGCGGCGACCACGCGCTCAATCCGCTGAAGGCCGCGAAGCACCCACTGGTTGCATCGCCTTTCACGCTGGCGACCGAGGAAGAAATCCGCGCCGCATTCAAGTGCCCGCCCGGGTTCCTCGGCCCGGTCGCCACCACCGTGCCGGTCATCGCCGACGTCGACGCCGCCCGCCTGGCGAATTTCGTCTGCGGCGCCAACAAGCCGAAGCTGCACCTGTCCGGTGTCAACTGGGGCCGCGATTTGCCGGAGCCGCAGGTCGCAGAGCTGCGCATGGTCGCCGAAGGCGATCCCGCTCCCGACGGCAAGGGCACACTCAAGCTGGTGCGCGGCATCGAAGTGGGTCACATCTTCCAGCTCGGCCGCAAATACTCGGCTGCGATGAAGCTCAGCGTGCTCGATGCGGCGCAGAAGGAGGTCACGCCCGAGATGGGCTGCTATGGCATCGGCATCACGCGCATCGCCGCGGCGGTGATCGAGCAGTGCAACGACGCCAACGGCATCCAGTGGCCCGACGCGGTCGCCCCGTTCCGCGTGATCGTCTGCGCGATCAACCCGGACAAGTCACCGGCGGCGAAGGAAGCCGCGGAAAAGCTCTACCAGGAGCTGATGCATGCCGGCATCGAGGTGCTGCTCGACGACCGCGGCCTGCGCCCGGGCGCGATGTTCGCGGACGCCGACCTCATCGGCATTCCGCATCGCGTGGTGATCGGTGACAAGGGCCTGGCGGCGGGCCAGTACGAGTACAAGGGCAGGCGCGAGGCGCAGGCCCGGATGATTCCCGCAACGCTTGAAGCGGTGCAGGAAGCAATCAATAAGTAAAAGGGGTCTGACCCCTTTTCTTTTTCAGTAGTCGCGACGCGGCCCTTCGTACTGCGAATCAGGCAAACCGAACGGCACCTTGCGTCCGACCAGCGCCTCGAGGGTCATCAGCTCGAGATCGGTGTGGTTCAGGAACGGCGCCGCCGTGATGCGCTTGCCCTTCTCGGGATTCGTCAGGATGTACTTGGGTGCGTCGTGGTGCGTGGCCGAGACCAATTCGCGCTCCGGCTCCGGAAGCTTCGCGCCGGACTTCGGCTTCACCGCCGACGCATCGGCGTCGAAATCCGCCCGCGCGACGAGATCGGTGGTGCCGTAGCACGTGCACAGGTACGTCTTGTCCGGATCCGACTCGGCGTAGACGCCGGTGCCGCGGATGCCGATGGTCGCTGCCGGCGTGTTGATCGCGAGCGACTGCTTGCCGCTCAGCTTGCCGAACACGCCGAGGAACTTGCCGCTGACCAGGCGGAACGCCTGCTTCAGAGGGTTGGCGCCGTTGAGCTCGAGCACCGAGCGATCGCGCACGATGAAGGCGTTCTGGCCGACCGCGGCGATGATGTAGCTGTTGGCGCCGGTGACGATCTTGTCGCTCGGCGCCAGCACGGTGCGCTCGGTCGCGGGCCGGCCGTTGACCAGCACCTCACCCTTGATCTCGAACACCGAGCGGCCGCCAGGCAGCCTGCCCGGCAGCTTGCCGAACAGTGACGCCAGGGCCGGGAGATTCCAGCCGGCACCGCCCACCAGCATGCCCGCCGAGAGGGCCTTCACCAGGAAATCGCGCCTCGATTCGAGCAAGTCCTGGGCGTTCTTTTTCATGGCGTGATCTTAGGGCAAATCGGGCCGGCCGCTGTGTGGGTCAGGGAATGCTTGGACTTTAGTCGAGCGGGTCGCGCTGTGCGTCACATATGTCTCGCGAGCGGCAGCGCCGCGGACTAGAATTGCCGCCTTGGTGAGGGGGTGGGGAGACATGTCGCATTTCGGGGCGTTGCGGGCCGTCGCCATCGCGTCGGTACTCGGGGCTGCGACCGGACCCGCCGGCGCCTACAGCGGAGGCATCGCCGGCTACTCGGGTAACCCCAGTGCGGCCCACGGCAGCAGCGCCAACTGCACCAGCTGCCACTATGGCGCCACCGGCAACTACACCGCCTACACCGCGCTGATCAACGGCTCCTCGGCCGGCACCACCGTGATCCAGGGCGTCAACACCGACCAGCTGATCACGGTCACGACCTCGCACTCCGGCAACAACGCGGTCGCGGCCGGCCTGAACGCCTCGACCAACAGCGGCACGCTCACTTCCGGCAGCAGCACGCGCGTGACCACCGCCGGCGTCGACGGCATCGACGGCGAGATCACGCAGACCGGCGCGTTCGCGCTCAGCGCCGGCAACAGCTGGAACCCAAGCTGGAACTTCACCTTCAACCCGAGCGGCAGCACGGCGGCGGTCACTCTCTACGTCTGCGTCAACCCGGTCGACGGCGATGGCGTGTCCTACGACGACGGCGACGGCCCGGCGGACTGCCGCACGCACACACTCGACGTCAATTCGCAGCCGGTGATCGGCAATGTTGCCAACCAGTCGATCCTCGAGGACGGCAACACCGGCGCGCTGTCGTTCAGCGTCAGCGATACGGAGACCGCGGCAGCCTCGCTGACGGTTACGCGCAGTTCGAGCAACACCACGCTGGTGCCCACCGCCAACGTCGTCCTCGGCGGCAGCGGCGGCAGCCGCACCGTCACGGTCACGCCGGCGGCCAACCAGAGCGGGACGGCCACCATCACCGTCACCGTCAGCGACGGTGACGGCGGCACTGATATCGACACTTTCGTCGTCACCGTGACCGCGGTGAACGACGAGCCGACCCTGACTGCGATCGGCAACCCCGCGGCGATCAGCGAAGACGCCGGCCTGCAGACGGTCAACCTCTCGGGCATCGGCGCTGGCGGCGGCGAGAGCCAGACCCTCACGGTCACTGCCATCTCGAGCGACACGGCAGTGATCCCGAATCCGTCGGTCACCTACACCAGCGCGAACGCGACCGGCAGCATCAGCTACACGCCGGTGGCCAACGCCAATGGCAGCGTGACGATCACGGTGACGGTGGCCGACAACGGCGGCACTGCGAACGGCGGCGACAACCAGGTCAGCCAGACCTTCACCGCCACGGTCAATGCGGTCAACGACGCCCCGAATGCAGTCGACGATTCGCAGGGCATTGCAAAGAACTCCACCGGCAACACGCTGCCGGTGCGGGCCAACGACACCGATATCGACAGCGCGAATCTCGACATCACCGCTGTCGGCGCGACGTCCAATGGCGGCAGCGTCAGCATCCAGGGCAGTTTCCCCAACGAGTCGCTGCTGTACGCGCCGGCCACCAACTACTCGGGCATCGAGACCTTCAGCTACACGATCTCGGACGGGGCGCTCTCCGACACCGCCACCGTGACGATCACGGTGTCGACCGGCACGGCCCCGGTCGGCGTGGCGGACGCGGCCACGTTCAACGAGGACAGCAGCAGCAATGTCATCGACGTGCTGTCCAACGACACCGATGCCGACGTCGGCGACACCAAGACGGTGACGCAGGTGAACGGCAATGGCTCGTTCCCGGTGGCAACGGCCCAAGGCTCGGTGACGCGCTCGGGCAGCGGCGCCGGCAACACCTTGCTGTACACACCGGCAGCGAACTACGCGGGCGCCGATTCCTTTACTTACACCGTGCAGGACGCGGGAGGCCTGACCTCAACGGCCACCGTCAGCGTGACCGTCGACCCCATCAATGACACGCCAACGATTACGGCGCCGGCCTCGCTGGGCGTGACCGAGGACGTGGCCACGGCCATCACCGGCATCAGCTTCACCGACGTCGATGCGGCCAGCGGCTCGGTGATTGCGACTTTCACCGTCGGCAGCGGCACGCTCGCGGCCAGCAGCGGCGGCGGCGTCACGGTCGGCGGTTCGGCCACGGCGCGCACGCTCACCGGCACGCTGGCGAACATCAACAGCTTCCTCGCCGGCTCGAACCTGGCCTTCACTACGGCGAGCAATTCCAATGCCAGCGTTTCGCTAGGCGTGGCCTTCAGCGACAACGGCAATACCGGCAGTGGCGGCACGCAGTCCGCGAGCCCGGCCAGCCTCACGCTCACCGTGACCGCGGTCAACGATGCGCCGCAGATCAGCTCGAGCGCCGTGACCACCGCCAATGATGGCCTCGCCTACGCCTACAGCGTCAGCGTGCTCGACCCCGACGACACCGGCTGGACGTTCGGACTGCTCAATGAACCGGCCGGGATGACGGTCGATAGCGCCGGCAACGTCAGCTGGTTGCCGCCGTGCAGCACCACGCTCGCCGGCTACACGACGGGCTCGATCACGGTGACCGCGGCCGACGGCGGCGAAAACGGCGCGGCAGCGGCCTCGCAGTCCTGGCAGGTCACGGTCGCCGCGCCCGACGGCGACGGCGACGGCATGCCCAACTGCTACGAGCTCGCCAACGGCTTCGATCCCGCCAATGCCGCCGACGGCGCGCAGGACCGCGATGGCGACGGCAAGAGCAACGCGCAGGAATTCGCCGATGGCACCAATCCCGACCTCGACGACGTCGCGCCGGTGGTGACCGCGCCGGCCGACCTGGTGCTGCCGGCCACCGGTTACCTCACCGCGATCGACGTCGGCGAGGCCACGGTGGCCGACGCCCTCGACGGCACGCTGCAGGCCACGCTCGACGACGCCGGCCCATACCGGCCGGGCCGCTACACGCTGACGTGGACCGCGACCGACGCGGCCGGCAACGTCGGCACCGACTCGCAACACCTCGAGGTGTTGCCGCTGGCGAATTTCGCGGTCGACCAGGTGAGCGGCGAGGGCGCGAGCGTGGTCGTGCGGATCACCCTGAATGGGGAAGCGCCGCAGTACCCGGTCACCATCCCCTACACCGTCGGCGGCACTGCCGGCGCGGGCGACAGCAATGCCGGGACTTCCGGCAGCGTAGTGATAACCACCGCCGGCGCGACCGCCGCGTCGATACCCGTGACGATCAACGCCGACGGCTCCGGCGAGACCTCCGAGACGCTGGTGTTCACGATGGGCACGCCGACGCAAGCGGTGGTGGGCACGCGCGGAACCCACACGCTGACGATCACCGACTTGAACGCTCCGCCCTCGGTCACGCTTGCGGTGAGTCAGGGCACGCCGCGCCTCACGGTGTTCCGCGACCAGGGCACCGTCACCGTGACCTCGACACTGGCGGATCCGAACCCGGGCGACCTGCTGTCGGTGAGCTTCACGGGTACGGATGCAGCCATCGCGCCGGCCAGTGCGCTGGGTTCTTTCACGTTCAATCCGGCCTCGCTGGCGCTGGGCAGCTACACCGTGGTGGCCACGGCGAGCGACGCCGCCGGCGCCACGGGCACGGCGCGCTTGCTGATCCACGTCGAGGACGCCATGCCCGCGCTCGGCAGCGGCGACACCGATGGCGACGGCACGATCGATTCCACCGAGGGCTTCGCCGACCTCGACCTCGACGGCGTACCGGACTGGCGCGACGCTTTCGCCGAGCCGGCGCTGCTGCAGAACCAGACCGGCGCGGCGGCTGCTGCTGAATTGCTCGAAACCGAGCCGGGACTGACGCTGCGCATGGGCCGCACCGCGCTGGCGGCGGGCCGTACTGGCGCGCTGATCGAAATGAGCGACCTGGTGATTTACGGCACGGGCGGCGGCGGCATCGCCACTGGCGCCGACAGCTACGACAACCTCGGTGGCCTGTTCGACTTCGAAGTGCACGGCCTGGCGCGCGGCGGCATCGCGCGCGTCGTGGTGCCACTGCAAACCTCGCTGCGCAGCGGCGCGACCTGGCGCAAGTTCGGCAATGGCGGCTGGCGCGACTTTGTCAGCAACGCCGGCAACGCCGTGGCCAGCGCCTACTCGACCCAGGACCAGTGTCCCGGCCCGGCGAGCACCGCTTACGCGAGCGGCCTACTGCCGTTCGCCGACTGCGTGCGCCTGACGCTGCAGGACGGCGGTCCCAACGATGCCGACGGCATGGCCGATGGCGTGGTCCGTGACCCGGGTGGCGCGGCGGTAGACGACGCGGTGCCTCCGGTCGCCGCGACGCCGGTGGCCAACGGCGGCGCCTTCAATCCGCTCGTGGCGCTCTGGCTGCTGCTGGCCGCGATGCTTCGAGGCCCGCGCGCATCGGTGCGGCGCCTGATCGTGGTGCTGCTGTTCGCGGGCTTCACCACGCCGGCGGCCGCGCAATACGGCAGCCAGGTGCCCCAGCAGCAGCTTTCGCGCACGAGTTTCAGCGGCGATGTCGGCAGCGGCTTCGACACCAACGTCGGCAACGCGCAGGCCGACGCCGACGTCCGCGAGAGCGGCTTTGTCAGCGCGGCCGGCCACGCCAGTTGGCAGCACCGGCTGAACCTCTACACGACGGTGCTTTTGCGCGGCACGCTGCAGGGCGAGCACGTCGAAAGCTTCGAGGGCTTGTCGAACGCCAAGGGCATCGGCATGGCGCGCCTGGTCTACCGGCCGGATGGCGACTTCTTCACGCCGCAGATCGCGGGCTGGGTCTCGGCGGCGTACTGGGAGTTCGACAGCGCCATTCGCGACGGCGTCGAGTACCGCGGCGGCGCCTACCTCGCGCAGCAGGTGACCACGCAGATCAGCGCGCGGCTGTCGGTCGGCGCGTCGCAGCGCGAATCGGAGAGCCGGGTGTTCGACGTCGCGGGGTTTTCCGGCGGCATCAATGTGGACTGGCTGCCGATGGCGGGCCTGACGATTTACGGCGGCTACCAGCACTATCGCGGCGACGTCGTCTCCACCGCGACGCCCGGCACGCTGAACATCGGCCGCGCCGCCGAGGTGATCGAGGCCGACGACGCCTTCGGCGGCTTCGCCACCGGCATGCGCGCGTACCGGCTCGACGCCGCGTCCAACATCGGCACGCTCGGCTTCAACTACGCGCTTTCGCGAAATCTCTCGGTCGATGCGCAGGCGCAGCAGATCGACACGCAAGCCGACTTCGACAACGAATACCAGCGCACCGTGGGCGTCGTCAGCCTGCTGGTGCGCTTCTGATGGCCATGAACATGCAGAACAATACGCGCTGTGCCGCGCTCGCCGCGCTCGCACTCCTTGGCGGCTGCTCGCCCGGCGACGACGCCGCGCAAATGCCACCGGCCGCCGTGACCGACAAGTTCGCTGACGCGCATTTCCTGCGGTATTTCGCCAAGCAGCCCAGCCTCGCGGCGGGCGACTACACGCTGGTGGTGGCGCCGGCCGCCGTCGGCACCGGCACGTGGAGCATCACGTACGCGCGCGACGGCACGGACGACGTGGCGACGGGCAGCTGGACCGTGCAGGCGTCATCGGATCCGGCCGACGCCGACAATCCCGCGCCTGCGCTCGCGCTGATGCGCGCCGGTGGCCTCACCGCCGCGCTCACCGCATCGACGCCGGCCTGCCTCTACCTGCTCGATCGCGCCCGCAACATCGTCGCGCGGGCCGGCGATGCCGACACGGCCACTGCCGCGTGCAACACCGGCGCCACGATCGCGTCGATCGACCTGCCGGCGTCCGCGACCGACGACGAGAGTTATGCGCGGGCCTATTACGCCACGATCGACCAGGACGGCCTGCGCGAGACGCTGGACGAGTACAAGGCGGTGAACGGCTTCACCGCGTCCGACACGCACGTGATCTTCCGCGACACCAAGGATCTCGGCTACGGCAGGGACATGTACTTCCACGACAACAACAACGGCACCTTCGCCTTCTACGTGCAGAATTTCGTCGTCGACGACCAGCCCGGCCTCGACTACGGCCCGCTCAACCTCGAGGCCGCGATCCGGCAGGTTTACGACTACCACATCGGCACCAACGCGATCGAGTACGGCCCGGTCGACGCCGACGACGATGGCAATTTTGACGACGTCAACGCCGACGGTACGGTCGACGCGGCCGATTATTTCCCGCGCTTCTACAACTTCTCGTCCGCGGCGCCGTTCGAGCGCAAGCTCACCGTCGACCTCGACGGCAAGGGCGAGAAGGCGATGCCCGGGCCGTGCATCGTCTGCCACGGTGGCCGCGCGGACCCGCTGCTGCCGAGCCCGGTCAACGCGAATGCCGAGAGCCGCTTCCCGCGCAGCGGCGACACGCTCGCGCACCTGCAGCCGCTCGACGTCGGCAGCTTCGAGTACGGCGCCGCCACGCCGTGGACGCGGGCCGAGGTCGAGCCTGGCCTCAAGGTGATCAACACGGCGGCTTACGAGTCGTACGCGGCGTTCGAGATGCCGGCGCCCGGGCAGTGGGACTCGTCGATGGCGTTGGAGATGCTGGAGAGTTGGTACGGCGGCTTCGGGCTGCCCGGCACCTTCTCGGATACCTATGTGCCGAGTGGCTGGCAGCCGGACCCCAACGACGGCACGCCGCCCGCGAACGCCGACCAGTTGTATCGCGAGGTGGTGTCGACCTACTGCCGCACCTGCCACTTGCTGCGCGGCACGCACCAGCGCGACATCGACTTCACCAGCTGGGACCGGTTCATCAGTTATGACGACCGCATCGAGGAGCTGGTGTTCGATGCCGGCCTCATGCCGCTGGCGACGCTGACCTTCGTCGAGTTCCACGAGAATCCGGCGCAGCCGGAGCTGCTCGCGTCGTTTCTGCCGGATTTCAGCCACTTCGACTCGAGCGGCGCGCTGCTGCTGCCGGGCCGGCCGATCGCCAAGGCCGGTCCCGATCGCAGCGGACCGAGCCCGCTATCGGTGTCGGGCAGCGCGAGCCTGTTCGCCTCGAGCTACGCCTGGCAGATCATCGACATGCCGGTCGGGGCCGTCGCGACGCTGGCCGATGCCGCGACCGTGCGACCGACGTTGACTGCGAGCCTCGACGGCGCGTACGTGCTGTCGCTCGTCGACAGTGACGGCTCGACCCCGAGCGCTGCCGACACCGTTACGGTCACCGTCGACAGCGGCAAGACGCCGGCACCGGCCGCGCTCACCTTCGACACGCACATTGCGCCGATCCTGGGCGCGTGCACCGGCTGCCACCAGCCCGGCGGCAACGGCACGCTGGTGCCGCCGGTGTTCTACAGCGCCCCGCTCGGCGACAACCGCGACGTCTACGACACCGTGCGCGCGCTGGTGAATTTCGACGACCCGGTGAACAGCCGCATCCTGCGCAAGCCGTCGGGCAACCATCACGCGGGCGGCACGCTTGCCGGCTTCGACCTCAACGGCGACCACAGCGACTACGACACGGTGCTGGACTGGATCCTGGAAGGGGCGCGCGAGAACTAGACGCGCCCGGTCTCGAACGCGGCCAGGGTGTTGCCGGCCATTCCGCGGATCTTGTTCTGCACCATCGGCGTCCACCCGAGCAGCTTGCCGGAGAGCCCGAGCGCCTGGCCGGCCCACGCGTGCAGGTCGAATCGATCGACGTGCCTGATGATCAGCCCATCCTTGAACCGGAAGCTCGCGTCGATGCGGTTCAGCACGGGCCGGCCGGTCGTGGCGAAGGTGTAGCGCGCATCCCAATGCGCGGCGCCGCGCGCGTTGTCGGCGCGCACGTCGCGGTACTCCAGGGTCAAGTCCTTGCCGCGCTCGCACAGCATGGTCCACATCGCGCCAGCATGCGGACCGTGCAGGTCGGGAAATACCGGGTCCGAGAAATGCACATCGCGGTCGTAGCAGGCAACCATGCCGGCGGCGTCGCGCTTCTGGAAAGCCTGGTAGAAGCGCTCGATCAACTGTGCGTTTGGATGCATCGCGGGTTCCCCTTTCAGCGTGCGCGGCCGAGCGCGAGGTGCAGGCCAAGTCCGATCAGCAGTGCGCCCGAGGCGCGCTGAAGTTTTACGACACCCTGCCCGCGCTCGCGCAGCCAGCGCGCGGCGCGCGCCGCGCCGTAAGCAACGGCAAGGCACACCCACAAGCCGTTGAAGATGAAGATCAGGCCGAGAACCAGCACCTGCAGCGCAAAATCGCCGCGCGCCGGGTCGGCGAACTGCGGCAGGAACGCGAGGAAGAACAGCGCGACCTTGGGGTTCAGCGCGTTCGTCACGAAACCCTGGCCGAACACGCGCGACAGCGGCGCCGGCGCAAGCGTTCCGATCGCGCTGTCGGCGGTGCCTGCGCGCAGCGCCTGCACGCCGAGGTAAACCAGGTACGCGGCGCCGGCAAGGCGCAAGACGTCGTACGCGACCGGCGAGGCGGCGAGCAGCGCGCTGATGCCGAGCGCCGCGGCCGCGGTGTGTACGAGGCAGCCCGCGGCAATGCCGAGCGCGGAGGCCGCACCCGCGTGCCAACCCTGGCCGAGGCTGCGCGCCGTGATATACAGAAGATCGGGCCCGGGCGTGAGGTTCAGCGCGAGGCCCGCCACCACGAACAAGATGAGGGAGTGCATTTCGAACATGCGCGGCACGGTAGCACCGGGCGTGCCTACGCGCTGGGCGCGGATCGCGGTTTTGGCGACGCACGCGGCGCTCCTCATCGGTCTGCCGTTGCTCGGCGGGATCGGTGGCGCGCTCGCAGCGCTGCCGTTGCTAATGCCGGCGCCGGGCCTGTGGCGCGCGCGTGCCTACACGCATGCCTGGTGCAGCCTGCTCGTCGTTTTCTACACCGCGGGGCTGCTGGTGATGGCCAAGACCGGCAGCGGCGCGGGCTGGCTCGCGCTGGCGATGCTGTCGGCGGCGGAGTTCGTTTCGCTGGTGTTGTACGTGCGCTTCGCGGCCGTCGACGCGCGCCGGGCGTCGGCAGTCCCTGGCTAGCGAAAAGCGTCCATCTCGGGGCCGCGCTCCGAGATGCGCCAGTCCTCGGCGATGCGCCCCTCGGCGCGCTCCTCGGCCGTGGCTTGCGGCGGCACGAACATGCGCCCGACAGTCTCGGTCCAGTCCTCGCGAAATTTGACTGCCGAGCCGCCATCGGGGGCGTCGCGCATCAGGCGGCGCAGCTTGCGGTGCGATTCGCCGAGCAGGTCCGGCCCTGGCGTGACCTCGATCGGATCCAGTTCTACCGGCGGGTCTGTCGCGTGCACCGCATCGCACGCGACGAGCGCGGAGAGCGCGAGGAACGCCGCGGCGATGGGCCTCATGCCGTCGAGTCTACGCCAGTGTCATTCCTGCTCCCGCAGCCACTGCTGCACGAATGCGATCGTCAGGCGACGCTGGGCACTGAGCAGCGCGCAATCGAGGCGCTCGATCGCATCGACCAGCGAGCCGGCGTCGCGCGGCAGGCGCGCGAGCAGCGCGCGCGCCGCGTCCTGCGGCAGGTCGAGGCCGCGGGCGCGGGCGCGCTCGAGCAACAGTGTTTCGCGCGCCTCGTCGTCGAGCGGCTTCAGGCCGTAGACCGCCGCGGCGGAGAGGCGTGTGCGCAGGTCGGGCAAGGCGACGGCAAGCCGCTCGGGCGGCGCGCCCGCGGCGACGACCGCGCTTCCGCCGTGCGCGCGCAGCGCATCGAGCAGGCGCAGCAAGGCGATCGACCAGGCGGCGTCGCCGGCGACTGCGTCGAGGTCATCGAGGCAGACGAGGTCGGCATCGTGGAGCCCGGACACCGTTTCGGCGGGGTCGCCGGCGCGCAACTGCGCGAGCGGCAGGTACGCGCACAGGCGTTGGCGCGAGGCCTCGCGCGTGAGCGCCTGCAGCAGGTGACTGCGCCCGCTCGCGTGCGGGCCGTAGAGGAACACCAGCGGCGCGCCGTCGCCGGAAATCAGCGCGCGCAGCGCGGCGACCGGCTCGGCGTTGGGCCCCGCGTGGTAGCTGTCGAAGCTGGAAGCGTCGGCCAGCTGCACGCCGAGCGGCAGCTGCAGGCCCTTCACGGGCTGAGGTAGAAGGCGCTCTGGCGCCAGCGGTCGATCGCGTGACGCACCACCACCGCAATCACGGCGGCGGCGGGCAGGCCCAGCAGCACGCCGACAAACCCGAACAGCTGGCCGCCGGCCATGACCGCGAAGATCACCGTGACCGGGTGCAGGCCGATGCGATCGCCGACGAGCCACGGCGTCAGCACCATCGATTCCACCATCTGGCCGATCATGAACACGAGGAACACCCATGCCAGCGGCTCGATCTCATGCAGCTGCACCAGCACCGCGATGGTCGCAGCGAGGATGCCGGCGATGAAGCCGAGGTAGGGCACGAAGCTGACGAGGCCGGCGCCGATGCCGATCAGCAGCGCGAGATTGAGGCCGACGATCGAAAGGCCGGCGCTGTAGATCACCGACAACGCCAACATCACGAGCAGCTGCCCGCGCAGGAAACCCGCCAGCACCGAGTCGACCTCACCGCCGAGCGAGCGCACGAGGTCGCGATGGCGCAGCGGGATGATCCCGTCGATCCACGCCACCAGGCGATCCCAGTCGCGCAGCAGGTAGAACGTGACCACCGGCACCAGCAGCATCGCCGCGGCGAAAGCCAGCAGTGCAGTGCCGGACTTCGCCAGGCCGCCGAGCACATCCCGCGCGATGCCGCCGGCCTGGGGCAGGTTTTCGGCGACGACGCTCTTGAGGTTCTCGGGATCGAGCCGCAGCTCGGGCGGCAGCTGGATGCCGAGCGCAGGCAGGCCGCGGTTCTGCAGCCAGTCGAGGTAGTCGGGCACGTGCGTGACGAACACGCGCACCTGCTCGACCAGCAGCGGCACCAGCAGCGCCAGCGCCGGCAGCAGCACCGCCGACAGCACCACAAAGACGATGATCACCGCGCCGGTGCGCGAAATGCGGTAGCGCTGCAGGCGGTCGACCAGCGGATCGCCGAGGTAGGCAAGGCCCGCCGAGAACGCGAACGGCATCAGGATGGGGCCGAGCAGCCACAGCAGCGCCGCGGTGGCGGCGAGGACGGCGAGCGAGACCTTAACGGACCAGGACATAGCTTTGGCTCGAGCTGAACGCGCCGGACGAGTTCGCATCATCGCGCCTTAGCACACGGCCAGAGGCGATGACGCGGCCCAGCATTTCCGGGTCGCCTTCGACCTGCACGCGCAGCGTGAGCTCGCCCGCGCGCGCGCCGTCGACCTGCACGGCGCGCACCGAGTTCAGGCCTTTCACGTAATTCAACACCCCGGCGTAGGCGTCGAGCGTGTCGACACCGGCGATCGCGAGTTTCAGCTCGCGCGCGGTACCGCCGGTCTGCGTTGCGAAGCGTTGCGCCTGGCGGTCGGCGAGCTCGTCGATGCCTGCGGCGAGCGCGAGCTCGAGCGTCTCGTATGCGCCAACCCAGTCCTCGATCGAGCCGTTCTGCTGCAACAACGTCCAGCGCCCGAGCCAGCGGCCGTTCTCGCGGCCGACGCGGCCGACGAGGATCTGGTCGGCGTTGTAGCGGCGCGAGGCGGCCTCGATGCCCGCGTAATTGCCGGACCAGGTGTCATCGAAGCGCACCCGCTTGCGCTCGGCCGCATCGAGCTCGGGAAACGTGAACGGCAGGCCGCGCGCCTCGGCGACGGCCGGGGCGGTCGCGGCGCGCGCCGCGACGCCGGTGGCGTCGAGCAGCGCGCGCGGCTGGCCATCGTCGCGCAACGCGATCCAGGCCAGCGTGCCGAGACGGTTGGCGCCCCAGACGGGCAGGCCCTGCGCGCGCAGCGCGGCATCGACGGCGCGTGGGTCGAACTGCGCGCGCAACCGCAGGCCTTGCCCGGACGGCGCGTTCTCGTAGCCGTAGCCCTGCAGCAGCACCGACGCGCGGTCGGCGATCGAGATGGTGGATACGTCGCGCTGGCCGGTGACTTTCAGCAACACCAGCGCCAGCGCCCGTCGCAGCGCCGCTTCTCGCGCAGCGGGGCCCTGGTCGGGCACCGCGACGCTGGCGTCGTACAGGCCGCGCACCGGCACCGCGACCGCGGGCAGGGCCGCGGCGAGCAATGCAACGGCAGCGAGACAGGCGGGCAGGCGCATGAAATCGAAGGGTTTTTTGGTGCGCATCTACGATACCATAGCGCTCCTTCGCGCCCGCTCCGCGCCGCAAAAAAATCTCGCCAATGGCCCGCAAGAAAATCGCCCGCAGCAAGCCCCCGGCCCGCGCGAAAAAGAAGCCGCTGACCTATCGCGACGCTGGCGTCGACATCGACAAGGGCGATGCGCTCGTCGACGACATCAAGAGCATCGTCAAGCCAACGATGCGGCCCGAGGTGCTGGGCGGCGTCGGCGGGTTTGGCGCACTGGTGCGCATCCCGCAGGGTTACAAAAAACCGATCCTCGTGTCCGGCACCGACGGCGTCGGCACCAAGCTCAAGCTCGCGATTGACGCAAAGCGCTACGACGGCCTCGGCATCGACCTCGTCGCGATGTGCGTCAACGACATCCTCGTCTCCGGCGCCGAGCCGCTGTTCTTCCTGGATTATTTCGCTACCGGCAAGCTGGAAAACCGCGTCGCCGCATCCGTGATCCGCGGCATCGCGGAAGGCTGCCGCCAGTCCGGTGCCGCGCTGGTCGGCGGCGAGACCGCAGAGATGCCGGGCCTTTACGGCAAGGGCGACTTCGACCTCGCCGGCTTCGCGGTCGGCGTGGTCGAGGAAGACGCGATCATCGACGGCACGAAGATCCGGCCGGGCGATGCGCTGATCGGCCTGCCCTCGAGCGGGCCGCACAGCAACGGTTACTCGCTGATCCGCAAGATCGTCTCGCGCGGGCGGCACAAGCTCGGCAAGAAACTCGGTGGCCAGTCGCTCGGCGATGCGCTGCTCGCGCCGACGCGCATCTACGTCAAGTCGATGCTGGCGCTGATCGCGGGCGTGCCGGTCAAGGGCATGGCCCACATCACCGGCGGCGGCATCACCGATAACCTGCCGCGGGTGTTTCCGAAGGGCTGTGGCGCGCGCGTCGACACGCGCAGCTGGCAGCGGCCGGCCGTATTCCGCTGGCTGCAGGACGAGGGCGGCGTCGAGGAAGCCGAGATGCGCCGCACGTTCAACTGCGGCGTTGGCTTCGTCGTGGTGGTGGACGCGGCCGACGCGGAGCGCGCGATGGCGCGGCTCACCGCGCAGGGCGAGAAGCCGTGGCGCATCGGCGAAGTCATCGTGGGCGCGCAGGACGTCGCTTACGAGTGAGCGCGCCGCGCCTCGCGGTCCTCATCTCCGGCGGCGGCCGCAACCTGCAGGCGATCCTCGATGCGGTGGCCGCCGGCAAGATCCCTGCGCACGTCGCGGGCGTCATCAGCAATCGCGCGGACGCCCATGGCCTGCAGCGCGCGCGCGACGCTGGCGTATACACCGCGGTCGTGCCGCACGCGAACTTCGCCGACCGCGCGCAGTTCGATGCGGCACTGGCAGCCTTGCTGCAGGAATTGCGCCCCGATATCGTCGCGCTGGCAGGCTTCATGCGCGTGCTGGGACCGGGCTTCATCCGCGCATTCCAGGGCCGCATCGTGAACATCCACCCGTCGCTGTTGCCCAAGCATCGCGGTCTGCAGACGCACCGCCGCGCACTGGAGGCCCGGGATGCGCAGCACGGTGCCAGCGTGCACTTCGTCACCGAGGAGCTCGATGGCGGACCGGTGGCGATTCAGGGGTGGTTCATGGTGCGGCCGCAGGATGACGAAAGGACATTGGGGGAACGAGTGATGAACGAAGTCGAGCTGAAGATCTTCCCCCAGGCGCTGGCCTGGATGGCGCGCGGCGAGTTGCGCCTGGCCGATGACGGATTGTGCTTCCGTGGTCGGCCGCTCGCGGCGCCGCTGTCGCTTGCCGACCTCGAGGCGGAGTTTCGTTGATGCGCGCGCTCGTGCTGGCCGCCGCCCTGGTCGCCGTTCTGGGGATTGCCGGCGGCGTTGCCGCTGCGGAGCCGAAGCTGCCTGAGCTGAACCTCACCTACGCGGCGCAATGGAACGACATCAAGCTCGGCGACATCCTCGTCGCGCTGAAGGCAGGCGAGGGCGCCGACTGCTACCGCTATGAATCCGCCACCGAACCGGTCGGCATGGTCAGGATGTTCTATGGCAAGCCGCGCGAGGTCAGCGAGTTCTGCGTCGCCGGCGGCAAGGTGGTGCCAAAGCGCTTCTCCTACGTGCGCGGCGACGACAGCTTCACGCTCGAGTTCGACGCAGCCAAGAACAAGGTGCGTGACGGCAAGGGTGCCGAGCGCGACGTTCCCGCCAACGCGCAAGACCGCTTCGGCCTTCAGCAGGCGATGCGCCTGTGGGTCATCGCCAGCCAGGGCAAGAGTGACGCCGGTCCGGTGGAGTTCACGCTGGTCGACGACGAGCGCGTGCGTACCTACAAGTTCGCCATCACCGGTCGGGAGACGCTGACGCTGCCCGCCGGCACGTTCGACACCGTGAAGGTCGAGCGCATCGACAATCCCAAGCGCATCAGCCGTTACTGGGTCGCCCCGGAAGCCAGCTGGATGCCCGTCAAGGTCGAAAGCGGCCGCAACGGCAAGATCCAGCTGCGCATGGAATTGCGTAAGCGCTAGAAGCGAGGGTCTGTGGGAGGGCCCCTGGGCCCGATGTGGGTGGCGCAACATCGGGGCCAGGGCCCCTCCCACAAAAGAGATCAGCCAACGCTCATGCGATGACGCCGTCTTCGCGTAGTTTTTCCAGGTGGCTGCGGATGTTCAGCCGGGCGAGCGGCAGCAGGCGAGGGTCGACGCCCTTGTAGACCTCACTAAGGATCTGGTCCTCGGGCATGCCGGCGCTGTAGCGGGTGTAAATCTCCTGTTCGCGGAGTTCGCGGTGCTTCAGGGCCTGTTGCAGGAAATGCGTACCGCCCAGCGCAAGGCCGTGGGACGGGATGATCACGCCCGGGTCCAGCGCGATGATCTTCTTCAGCGAGTCGAAATATTTTCGCATGTTGCCTTCCGGCGGCGCGATCACCACCGTGCCGACGCCCTGGATCAGGTCGCCGACGATGCACCAGGCCTTCGAGTCCGGCATCGGTGCGAGCTGGCCCTCGTCGTGGCCGGGCACGGCGACCACGCGGACCGGCTCGCCCTGCCAGCGCGTCAGCTCGTCATCCTCGGCGACCAGGCGCACGTCGACGCCCTCGAAGTATTTCGCGCCGGCGCGCGCCTCGATGCGCGCCCGCGTGTCGGCCGACATCGCCAGTGGCACCCGGTAGCGCCGCGCGATCTCGTCGGCGTACTCGCGATGATCGGGATGGTGATGGGTGAGGAATACGAGGTCGACGCCGAGCTCGTCGAGCCGGCGGCACACGCGCTCCAGTTCGGAACGGTCCGCGGGCGACGGGTCGACCAGCACGCGCGGCGACCCTGCGTCGCCGAACCAGAAAACGTTGGTGTGCGTGGCGGGCGGCAGCGTGTTGGAGCGCACCAGCAAAATCTTCAAGCCGCCGAGCGGCTCGACCCACGGGATGTCGTCCTCGGCTATGTGGTCGAGCCAGGGCAACGTGACGCAGTGGAGATCGGCGTCCATCGCCTCGATGGCGATCCGCGTCGGCGGCGCCACGAGCAAGCGACCCCCTTCGTAACGCTGGCGCCACTCGCGCACCGAGAGCCATTCGGCGGTGAGCGACTCGCGCAGGTCCAGCTCCATCGCGGGCTTGTCGGCCAGCACCACTTTGTAGAACCAGGTGCGGAAGCGCAGCGGCGCAAACGCCGGCGTCGTGATCTCGCCGATGCAGGCCAGCTGTGTCACCAGGCCCGACGCGACTGCCGCGAACAGGTCGAAGCCGATTTCCTCGCGCAGTTCGCGAGCGAGTGCGCGGATCAGGCGCGGCTCCTGGCCTTCGAACATCGCGCCGGGCAGCGCATCCGCACTGTCGGCCTTGTCGACCTTGCCACCCGGGAACGCGTGATACCCGGGGAAGGCGGGCAGTGCGAAGTGGCGCTGCGCGAGGAACAGGTCCGCGCCATGTACCAGCATCGCGGTGACTGCGTCGAAGATCGGGCGCTGCGCCATTTCCTTATTGTGCCCGGGCGCCGACGGTCAGCGCGATTGTTCTACCTCGGCGTCGGCGGGTGCGGCAGCCCGATGTCGTCGAGTACCTCGTGGGTTTTTTCGATGACCTTCAGCACGCGATCGTGGATGCGCACATGGATCACGCCCGGCGGCGGCGGCGGGAGCTTTACGAGGACCTCGTGCGGCAGCGGCACGCGGAACTCCCAGATGTCGTCGGGGACCCGCTGCCCGACACCGACCTTCTTCTGCCAGCCCGGCGGAATCTTGCCCTTCTTGGCGAGGCCCGGCGGCAGATCGTTGATGGCGTGCGGGTTGGCGGCGTACCAGCCGCGGACCTCGTCGCGCTCGCCGCCCTCGAACTTCTTGCTGCCCTTGCCGGCCGAACCGTGTGCCGTCGCCTTGTCCGGGTGTCCCTTGTCCTTGTGCTTGCCGTCCTTGTCGGCGGCGGCCGCGCCGGCCACGGCCAGCGCCATCACGGCGAGCATCACTGCGAACTTTTTCATCCGGGGACTCCGATGGTTGGAATGACGCCAGTCTAGCGGCTCGGCGGTTGCGGAAAAAGTGAAATCGATCACGCACTTGCGCGCGCCAGGCGGGCTAAACCAATGGCGCGGGTGGCGGTCTGAACAGGCAAGCCCGTCGTCCTGCCCGGAACCCATGCGAAACGGCGTGCACACCTCCTCTGCCCTCACCCTGAAAATCCTGACCTTGAACACGCACAAGGGCTTCACGACGTTCAACCGCAAGTTCGTGCTCCACGAGTTGCGCGACGCGGTGCGCGCGACAGGGGCCGACCTGGTATTCCTGCAGGAAGTGCTCGGCGTGCACTCGCGCCACCAGGCGCGCCAGAAGAACTGGCCGTCGGGGCCGCAATACGAGTTCCTCGCCGATGCGATCTGGCGCGACTTCGCCTACGGCCGCAACGCGGTCTATCCGCACGGCCACCACGGCAATGCGGTGCTGTCGAAGTTCCCGATCGCCAGGCACGACAACCACGACATCTCGGTGCAGGGGCCGGAAAAACGCGGACTGCTCCACTGCGTGGTCCAGGTGCCGGAAGGCGGCCGCGAGATCCATGGCATCTGCGTGCACCTGAGCCTCACCGAAGGCCATCGCCGGCAGCAGCTCGAGCTGCTGTGCAAGCTGGTGGAGCGCACGGTGCCCGTCGACGCGCCGCTGGTGGTGGCCGGCGACTTCAATGACTGGCGCTGCCGTGCTCGCCAGGTCCTGCAACGCTGCGGGCTCGTGGAGGCGTTTGTCGCCAGCGGACGGCGCGAACCGCGCACCTTCCCGGCGCGTTTTCCGCTGCTGCGGCTGGATCGCATTTATGTGCGCAACGTGCGCGCCGTGCGGCCTGCGGTGCATTCGGTGCGGCCGTGGTCGCACCTGTCCGACCATGCGGCTCTGTCCGCGGAGATCGACCTGTGACGCCCGAAAGCTGGAAGTCGGGCAATCGCGTGCGCCTGCTCGAGAATGGCGAGGAGTATTACCCCCGCGTGTTCGAGGCGATAGGCGAGGCGCGCACCGAGCTGTTCGTCGAGACCTTCATCCTGTTCGACGATCCGGTCGGTCGGCAGCTGCAGCAGGCGCTGATCGCCGCGGCACGACGCGGCGTGCGCGTCGACCTCACCGTCGACGGCTATGGCTCTTACGACCTGTCGCCGGAGTTCGTCCGCGCCATGACCGAGGCGGGCGTGCGCGTGCACGTGTTCGACCCGCGGCGCCGATTGATGGGGATTCGCACCAACATTTTCCGGCGCATGCATCGCAAGATCGTGGTGGTGGACGGGCGCATCGCGTTCGTCGGCGGCATCAATTTCTCGTTCGATCACCTGCGCGATCACGGCGCCGAGGCCAAGCAGGACTACGCGATGGAGGTGGAAGGGCCGCTGGTGGACGACATCCGCGCCCTGACCGAGCGCGCGGTCGCGCCGCCGGAGCGCTGGTGGCGCCGCCGCCGGCCGCCGCCGGCGGCGTCTTCGCGAGCCGATGCCGGGAAGGCCGCCGCGCGCTTCGTGGCCCGGGACAATGAACTGCGCCGCGACGAGATCGAGCGTTGCTACCGCGAGGCGATCCGCGGCGCGCGTCGCGAAATCGTGATCGCCAACGCCTATTTTTTCCCCGGCTACCGGCTGCTTCGCGATTTGATCGACGCCGCGCGGCGCGGCGTCGACGTCCGCCTGATCCTGCAGGGCAAGCCGGACATCCCCTGGGTGCGCTGGATCGCCCAGGCGCTATACGACTACTTGTTGCGTGGCGGCGTGCGCATCTACGAATACTGTGAGCGGCCGCTGCACGCCAAGGTCGCGACGATCGACGACGATTGGTCCACGGTCGGCTCGAGCAACCTCGATCCCCTGAGCCTGGCGCTGAACCTCGAGGCCAATGTCCTGGTGCACGACCGCGAATTCAACAAGGTGCTCCGGGCAAGGATGGAGCAGATGATGCGGCAGCACTGCAAGGTGCTCGGGCCGGAGGACGCGCCGCGTCGCACGCTGTGGCGCCAGGTGCTGACCTTCGTCGCGTTCCATGTCACCCGGCGCTTCCCGAAATGGGCCGGTTTCTTGCCCGGCCATCGCTCGCAGGCGCTGCCGGTGGTGGTGCCACACTCGGCGAACGATCCGGTCGGCGCAATTGTGCCCAAGCCGGGCCCTGAGCAGCCCGCCGCTACGACCTCCGATCGTGCCGACGCTCAACGCCCCGCCGTTCGAAACTCCAGGGCCAGCGCGCGCTGAGCAACGCCGCGGCTTCGGCCTCCGGCACGGGGCGACGAAACAGGTACCCCTGGGCGTACTCGAGCCCGAGTTCATGGACCATGCGCGCCTGGTCGATCGTCTCGATGCCTTCCGCCACGATGGTCATGCGCAGCGCGTGCGCGAGGTCGCGGATGGTGCGAAGGAACTGGCGACTGTCCTCGCCGATGCGCACCGGGGTGACGAACGATCGGTCGATCTTGAGCGTGTCGACGGGGAAATGGCGCAGGTAGTTGAGCGACGAGTAGCCGGTACCGAAGTCGTCAACCGCGATCTGCACGCCCCTCTCGCGACATTTGCCGAGCACCTGGCCCGCGAGGTCCAGGCTGGCGATCAGCGCGCTCTCGGTGACTTCCAGCCGCAATTGCTCGGGCGCGATGTTCGCTGCAGTGAGGGCGTGGTCGACGTGCTTGAGGATTTCGGGCGACTCGAGTTCCCGGCCGGACAGGTTCACGCACATGAACAGCGGCGCGCCGGCCAGCGAGCCGGGGTGTGAGTGCAGGCGGCGCAGGGCCTCGCAGGCCGCGTGCAGCGTCCACGCGCCAAGGCGGTGGATCATGTCGGACTCTTCCATCATCGGGATGAAGCCGGCCGGGGGCAGCAATCCGCGCGTCGGGTGTTGCCAGCGCACCAGCGCCTCATAACCGGCCACCCCGACGCCTTCGAGGCGGATGATGGGCTGGTAATGCAGGACGAACTGGTTCTTTTCCAGAGCCAGTTCGAGTTCCTGGCTCAGGCGATTGCGGGCCAGCGCTGCCTTGCGATCGTTGCCGACGCGCTTGGCACCGCTGCCGCGCTTGCCGGCCACGGCCGCGCGGTAACGCTGCAGCACCAGGCGCAGCAGCACGCGCACCAGCGGATCGGCTGAATCGAGCTTGCCCTGCAGATGATCCTGCGTGATGACGCGCAGCCGCGTGGGCTTTTTCGCCACGGCCGAAGCAGTGCGCGGCCCGTGGTCGATGACGGCCATTTCGCCGATGACCTCGCCCGGCCCCAGCAGGGCCAGCACCTTGCGCTGCTTGCCGCGGCCACGGAACACCTCGAGCTGGCCGCTCTCGATTGCGTACGCGCAATCGCCGGGTTCCCCTTGGCGGAAGAGTGTCTCGCCGGCGCGCAGGCTGCGTCGAAACTTGTCGCTCACGAAATTCCCCGTGTGACGAAAGACAATACCGCACTCGGGGCGCTGCAGTGCATCAGGAGCGAGCGCAGGAGTCGTGAAGCATGCCGGGCATCATTTGCGGACAGGGCAAACGTCGCAGCCCTTGTCGAAGATGATGCGCCAGCGACCCGGCGCCTCCAGCCGCCAGATCGAGGTGAACGAACCCACGACCTCGCCGCGCGGGTCGCGCACCGGTCCGCTGGTCAGCGCCAGGTCGCCGCCGTCCAGTACCTCGACCTCCGCCGGCTCCCACGAGAAGGGCGCGAGCGGGCCGTCGAAGAACCGTTTCCACGCTGCCGAAACCGCGGCCTTGCCGCGCGTGGCTTTCGGCGAGAAGAACACGGTGTCCTCGGCCAGCAACCCGGTGAACGCCGCGTGGTCGCGCTCGGCCATGGAGCGCGCAAAATCCCGCTCGGCCTGGGCCACCTGGCGCTCGAGCGCGGCACGGTCCACCGGCGCCGTGGTGCAGCCCGCCAGGAGCAGCGCGGCCAGTGCAGCAGTGGTGCGAAATGGCGACATGGGGCCTCCGTGTGCGTGCATGATGCAAGGAATACCACGTATGGGTGGGACTGTTGCGCGTCGACGCGGTCCATCCCTGTATGAAGAGGCCGCGGCGCAGACTTTGGCAATGGCTCGGTCGCGCTGTGACCGCGCTGTTTGTCGGGCTCATCGGCTGGCTCATCTGGTCTCGCGCCAGCGCCATCG
Organism: Verrucomicrobiia bacterium; assembly: GCA_035526825.1. Lineage (GTDB taxonomy): Bacteria > Pseudomonadota > Gammaproteobacteria > Nevskiales > Nevskiaceae > JACPFV01. Next base: position 27,525 of record DATLBT010000120.1, read on the forward strand.
ACTGGGACCGCGTCGGCGCCGCGCTGGCAAGGTACGAGTTCGGCACCCTCCTGATGGCTGGCGCACTGGCCGCGCTGAGCTTTGCGCTTTATGCCGGCTACGACCTGCTGAGCCGCGCCCATACGCGGCATGACATACCGCGGCGCAGTGTCGCGGCAATGGCGCTGGTCGTGTACGCGTTCAACCACAACTTTGGCGCGTGGATCGGCAGCCTCGGCATGCGCTACCGGCTGTACTCACGTTACGGCGTGAAGCCCGGGATCATCGGGCGCGTCGTGGGCATGAGCATTGCCACCAATTGGCTCGGCTACTTGACGCTCGCCGGGATGATCTTCGTGCTGCGGCTGGCGCCGCTGCCGGCGGGCTGGCGGCTCGGCGCGGACGGGCTGCAACTGATCGGTTTGCTGATGCTCGTCGCGGCCGCGAGCTACCTCGTCATGTGCGCCAGCTCGCGCAAGCGCGTGTATCGGATCGGCGGCGCCCACATCCACCTGCCGCCGCTGCGGCTTGCCCTGGCGCAGCTCATGCTGTCCCTGATCAACTGGCTGGCGATCTCGCTGATCCTGTTCACGCTGCTCGAGGGCCGGGTGCCGGTGCATACCGTCGTCGCGGTACTGCTGCTGGCCAGCATCGCCAGCATCATTGCGCACATCCCGGGGGGACTCGGCGTCATCGAGGCCGTGTGCCTTGCGCTGCTCACGCCGAAGTTGTCCGAGACCACGGTGCTGGCGGCACTGCTCGCGTATCGCGCGATCAACTATCTCGCGCCATTACTGGTCGCGCTGGTCGTTTACGCGGCGCTCGAGCACCGCGCCCGCGGCGGACGGCTCCACCGTGCGCACCCCCGCGCTTCGGCCGGGGTGCACGGCTGACGTGCTAACCGCCGCTTGTCACGAAAATCGCCCATGTGGCGAAATCGACGCTGATCTGCTCGAAGCGGTGCGGCACCCCGCACGGCGCCAGCAGCACTTCACCCGGGGACACCTCGCGGCGCTCACCGTTCATCACGAACGTGGCGCGGCCAGCGACGATGAAATACACCTCGTCCCGTGTATGCGGCTGCTGCGGATCGACCTCCTGCGGAGCGTAATACTCGAGCTCGATATTCCCGTGTTTCAAAAGGGTGACCCACCGCTGGCCGCCCGCAGTGGCAAGCTTGGCGACAGCGGTCTGCGGGGTAATGCGGTCGTGCATGGTGGACTCCGTTGAAGCGGGTGGATAATCGTAGACATTTTCCGAGGGGAAGTTCCATGGCGCAGCCGGCGGGGATGCTCAGCATCGAGGCGCTCCGACGCGGCGTGCGCGCCGGCGCGGTCGACACCGTGCTGGTGGGCTTCACCGACCATTACGGCCGGCTCATGGGCAAGCGCTTCGACGCCGGTTTCTTCCTCGAGCACGCGCTCCGTAACGGCGCCGAAGCCTGCGACTACCTGCTGACCGTCGACATGGAGATGAACCCGGTGCCGGGCTTCGCCATGGCCAACTGGGAACTCGGCTACGGCGACTTCCACCTGGCGCCGGACCTGGCGACCTTGCGCACCGCCGCCTGGCTCGATCGCACCGCGCTGGTGCTGTGCGACCTGCTCGATCGCAAGACGCATGCGCCGGTGGCGGCGGCGCCGCGGTCCTTGCTGCGCGCGCAACTGGCGCGCGCGAAGAAGCTCGGTTTCACCGCGATGGGTGCGTCCGAGCTCGAGTACTACCTGTTCCGCAACAGCTATCGCGAGGCTGCGCAGCGGCCGTTCGCGCAACTCGAGCCGGCGGGCTGGTACCTCGAGGATTACCACCTCATGCAGGGCGCCCGCACCGAGGATTTCCACGGCGCCGCGCGCCGCGCGCTCGCGGCTTCCGGTGTGCCGGTGGAGAATTCCAAGGGCGAGTGGGGCCGCGGCCAGCACGAGCTGAACATCCGCTACACCGACGTGCTCGGGATGGCCGATCGCCACGTGGTCTACAAGCAATGCCTGAAGGAACTCGCCGACCGCATGGGCGTGGCGGTGACGTTCATGGCCAAGCCGGACGCGCAGCAGGCGGGCTCCAGCTGCCACGTGCACCTCTCGCTGTGGCGCGGTGCGCGCAGCGCCTTCGCAAGCCGCGACGGCAAGGGCTCGGCGACGTTCCGCCATTTCCTGGCGGGCTGGCTGGCGCACGCGGCCGAGATGATGCCGTGCTACGCGCCCACCGTGAATTCGTACAAGCGTTACCAGAGCGCCTCGTGGGCGCCCACGCGCATTGCCTGGAGCCATGACAACCGCACGGCGGGTTTTCGCGTCCTTGGAGAAGGGGATGCGCTGCGCATCGAGTGCCGCATCCCCGGCGCCGACTGCAACCCCTACCTTGCATATGCGGCTGCGCTGGCGTCGGGCCTCGACGGCATCGAGCGCAAGATCGAGCCCCCCGCCGCATTCGAGGGTGACGTCTACGCCGCCGCCGACCTGCCTTGCGTGCCGGGCTCGCTGCGCGAGGCGACCGACGCCTTCGCCGGCAGCGGCTTCGCGCGCGAAGCTTTCGGCGAGGCCGCGGTCCAGCATTACGTGCATTTCTTCCGCACCGAGCAGCAGGCCTTCGATACGGCGGTCACCGACTGGGAGCATCGCCGTTACTTCGAGCGGATCTGAATGAGCCAGCGCCCGCTGATCGGCATCACCACCTACGGCCGCGACGAGCACGGCCGTTACACGCTGCCCTCCGACTATGTGGCCGCGGTCGAACGCGCCGGCGCGTTGCCGGTGCTGATCCCGCCGCTGGCAGGGCATGCCGAGCACTATCTCGCGCGGGTCGACGGCGTGGTGCTGGCGGGCGGTGGCGACATCGACCCGGCGCGCTATGGCGGCAGGGCTCACGAGTTGATCTACAACGTCGACGCCGGGCGCGATGCGCTGGAGATCGCGCTGGCGCGCGCGCTGGTCGAACGCGGCGTGCCGACGCTGGCGATCTGCCGCGGCTTGCAGGTGCTCAACGTCGCCCATGGCGGCACGCTGATCGAGCACCTGCCCGCGGAAGTGGGGGATGCCGTGGCGCATCGAGCACCCCCGCGCGAGCCAGTGCCGCATGCCGTCAGCATCGCGCCGGGCTCGATGCTCGCGTCCTTGACTGGCGCCACCGAGATCAGCCCGTTGTCGTGGCACCACCAGGCGGTGCGCGCGGTCGCCAGGGGCTTCACCGTCGCGGCGCGTGCGCCCGATGGCGCCATCGAGGCGCTCGAGCGGCCGGGCCATCCGTGGCTCATGGCCGTGCAGTGGCACCCCGAGCTGACGGCGGCGCGGGAACCTTCACAGCAAGCGCTGTTCGATGGCCTGGTCGGCGCGGTCCGCAACCCACCCACACGACCCAAAAAATAGGAGACAGGACGATGCGCCTCAAGAACAAGGTGGCTCTCATCACCGGCGCCGGCAGCGGGATCGGCCGCGAATCGGTGCTGCTGTTCGTGAAGGAGGGCGCCAAGGTCGTCGCGGTCGACCTCAACGAGAAGGCCGCGCAGGACACCGCACGCGACGCGGGCGGGCAGGTCACCGTGGTGCGCGCCGACGTGTCGAAGGCGGCCGACGTCGAAAACATGGTGAAGGTCGCCGAGAAAAGCTACGGCGCGCTGCACGTGCTGTTCAACAACGCCGGCATCATGGACTCGAAGGACGACACCGCCGAGACCACCGACGAAGCCACCTGGGACATGACCATGGCGATCAACGCCAAGAGCGTGTTCCTGGGCTGCAAGCACGGCATCCCGGCCTTGCGCCGCGCTGGCGGCGGCTCGGTCATCAATACCGCATCAGTGGTGGCGCTGGTGGGCTCGGCGGCGGCGCAGGTGGCTTATACGGCGAGCAAGGGCGCCATCCTGTCGCTGTCGCGCGAGCTCGCCTGCATCCATGCGCGCGAGAACATCCGCGTCAATGCGCTGTGCCCCGGGCCGCTGCGCACCGAGCTGCTGATGAAGTTCCTCGACACTGACGCCAAAAAGCAACGGCGGCTGGTGCACATCCCCGTGGGCCGCTTTGGCGAATCGGCGGAAATCGCCAAGGCCGCGCTGTTCCTGGCGTCGGACGAGTCCTCGTACACCACCGGCAGCACCTTCGTGGTCGACGGCGGGCTCACCTCCGCCTATATCACGCCTGTTTGATCGTCCGGTTGCGAACCATCGCCGCGTAGAGCCTGTCTATCGGCTTGGGAGTGATTGAGTCGTCAGGAGATCGAGATGCAGCGTAAAATTTTCCAAACCGGCAAGCTGGTCATGCTGGCTGCCGCCGTGGCAACCCCGATGCTGCTGGTGCCGGCCGCGCAGGCACACGAAGTGCATGCCAGCGGGCGTGCCATAGGCGTCGATGCCGTCGTCAAGTTCGGCACCCTCACCAAGACGCTGCAGCTTGCCAATACGCCGATGTCCTGTACCGGCAGCGCGCGCGAGGAGATCATCTCGACCGTGAGCAATCCCCTGCCGCTCGGCCTGTCGGCCAAGACGGTGCGCGGCTATGCCATCGGCCGTGACGATGTGGCCGCAACCGCTGCGGGCATCGAGGAACTGCACATCAACCTTTCCAACGGCCTGCGCGTCGACGCCACTGCGCTGCAAAGCAACGCCGAGGCTCGCTGCAACGAGGCGACGTTCGCGGTCACCACGACCGGTAGCAGCGACGTTGCCACGCTGTCGATCAACGGCCAGAGCCGGACCATTACCGGCCAGCCGAACCAGGTCATCGAGGTGCCGGGCGTTGCGCGCGTCGTCGTCAACGAGCAGATCCGCCCGTCGTCGCGCGAGATCATCGTCAACGCGCTCCACATCAAGCTGTTCGATGCGGAAACCCCGGTCAACGGCGACATCGTGCTGGCGAACTCCCGCTCCAAGATCACCTGCGCCCGATAGCGGTTACTGCGAACAGCGGGCCGGGGCAATAGCCCCGGCCCGTTTTCTTTTGGGAGGGCCTAGAAAGTCTCCAAAAAGTCCCTTCCGACCAAGGTCTCAGTGCACAAAGCCCCCAAAGTATGTTTTCTTTGATGCACGCCGGGCGCATGCCCGGCAATCTGGATCCACACCAACAAGGGCCAAAGCAGATGATCAACAGCAAGGACGACCTGGAGCGGCGACTGGACCTGGCAGCGGATCTCGCGCTGCGGACCCGCGAACGCATCGAGACCGCGGTGAACGCGGGCGAAGTCCCTTCCTGGATCATCGACGCCTGCAACGTGCTCGAGCGTGCCTCCCTGCAGTACGGCGAACTCGCCGAGCAGCTCAAGCCGGCGTCCGGGATGGGCCCGCTGGAAGGCGAGATGCCCGAGCCCGCAGTCATGCTGCACTCGCTGACCGTCCACTAGACAGCAATCCCGGGGTAGGGCCGTCACCGGCGCGTCCGGTGACGGCCCTTGTCTTTTGGGGTGCGCAAAAATGCGAATCCCCGGCGTCATGCAAATCCGACCTCTGGTGCCGATTGCAAGAAGCGCCCCGGCTAGAACCTCGCCGGCCCATCCCGCGTCCAAAACCCACGACACGCGCCGCACCGCGCGCGCGCACCTTTTACTCTTGGAGATTTGTCATGGCACGCATCGAGAAGGACATCGAGGTCAACGCCCCGCTTCGCAGCGTCTACGACCAGTGGACCCAGTTCGAGGAGTTTCCGCGCTTCATGGACGGCGTGCGCGAGGTGCGGCAGCTCGACGACACGCACTTGCACTGGTGCGCGAAAGTCGCCGGCAAGGAACTGGAGTGGGACGCCGAAATTCTCGAGCAGGTGCCGGACCAGCGCATCGCGTGGCGCAGCATCACCGGCAAGCTCAACGCCGGCACGGTTGAATTCCAGTCGGTGGACGCCGAGCGCACCAAGGTCTGCCTGACCATGGAATACGACCCGGAAGGGCCGATCGAAAACGTCGGCGACGCACTCGGCGTGACCGCGCGCCGGGTCGGCAAGGACCTGGAAAATTTCAAGGACTTCATCGAGCAGCACGCCGGCGCCACCGGCCAATGGCGCGGCGAAGTCCACGGCGGGCGCACGACGACGCCGGACCGCAACCACTGATCGCTGGTCGGTAATAATTGCAAAGCACGCCCCCCAAGGCCCGGGGGGCGGGATCCCCTTCGACGAAAGAGTTGCGGCGCGCCGCCGCCGGGTGCTTGATGATGGCCGGGTCGGGGGACGTATTGGGGGATCGGATGGAATTGCTGCCGCCGTCGCGGGACGGCCTTTTGCGCAACGCGCGTTTGCTGCTGGAGGAATGGCGCGCCGCCGCATGGCTGCCGCGCTATTTCATGCTGAGCCAGGCGCTGTCCGGCGCGTTGCTCGCGTTGTGCTCGCTCGGCAGCCTCGCGGCCGGGCTTGCCGGCCGCGTCGAGTTGTATTTGGGACTGCTCGCCGCCGGGGCGCTGTGCCTGGTGCACACGATCGCAACCTTCGGTGTCCTCAAGCGCCGCTTCAAAGTGCGCTACGAGATCTTCTAGGCCACCAGCACCACGTAGTCTCGCGGCTCGCGGTCGCGCGGGGCCAGTCGAAGCGCCAGCGCCACTGCGCGCGCATCCTCGAGGCTCACCTTGAGGCTCTCGACACGCTCGACATGGCCGCGGGCGGCAGTGGCCTGCGCGTCGGGTACGGCAACGTATTCGGTGCGGCCAAGCCCGCGCAACCAGGCGTGCTCGCGGATGCCGCCGTTGTACGCGCCCAGTCGCGTGCTGGGGCGCCACGAGGCGATGCCCCCGGGGGCGGGCTCCGCGTAGGTCAGCTCGATGTCCTTGCGCGCCAGCTGCGGCAACATGAAGCCGATCGAATCCGCTTCGCTGTCGACCGCGGCCACCATCGTGCGCGAGCGACCGTCGGCGACCGCGCGCATCTGCAGCTCGGTTTCGCGGCCCAGCACGGACTGGAAGTTGGCGACCATCGCCGGGTACGGACTGGGACCGGTGCCGAGGCTCAGCGCCAGATGCGCATGGCCCATCGACTTCTGCCACAGCCGCACGGCGGCTGGGCGAGGGTCTGTGCCGATGCCCTCGGTCGTCGCCTCGATGCGCGCGCCGAACCCGCGCAGCCGGTCGATCAGGTCGGGCTTGCCAACGAGGTCGCCCGGACGCACCACGATCACGCACTTGAGCGAGAAGGTCGGCGCGACTTCGGCCAGCGCCAGCGCATGCGCATCGACGTCGTTGGCGCCGATCACCGTGAGTCGTCCCAGCATCGCCGCGATGCAACACTGCGCGGCCGCGTTTTCCATCTCCGGCGAGACGCTGCGCAGGTCCTCGCGCTTGAGGAAGATGCGGACGTGGACATTGCCGGACAACCGGGTGAGCTGCTCCGCTAGCTGCAGCGGTGTCGGCCGCCGCAGCATCGGCGCGATGCGTCGCGCGAATTCCTCGGCGAACCCGGGGCGCGCCTGCAGCGCCGCGTAGGCCCTGGCCAGCGCGCCGAGTTCGCGGCGTGCCAGGCGGTTCGCCATGTCCGCGAAACGGCGGTCGCGGCGCCGATCGGGGGGCGTGACCGGCAGGCCGGGCGTTGCGCTGGGCGCAGCCAGCGGGCTGCTGCTCGCCGTCGCGGTTGGCAGCGTGATGCCTTCGGGTACCGGCTCGCCGGGCGCAAGCTCATTCCACATCGAGCGGACCAAGCCCCAGTCGAGCTGGCGGGCGACCCGTGGGTGGCGCCAGCCCCGCACCAGCGCGTCGGCGAACTGCCGCTTCAAGCCGAGCGTCTTCTGCACCTCGAAACGCATCATCCAGAGGTCGGCGCGCTCAGGCTCGGCGGCGAGCGAGCGCGTGACCAGCTCGAGGATCTCGGTCGACGGGCCCGGCCCATCGATCGTGAGGGAGGGCTCGTCGTGGTTGGGCTTCTTGGTCATTGCGCGGCACCCCGGACCGCGCGCCAGATTAACTCAGCGTCGGCGGCTCCGCGCAGGGTGGTCGATCCATTGCAGCACGCCTGGCAATACCCACAAGGCCATGGCACCGGCCGTGGCAGCGCCGAGGATCACCGACAGGCCGAAACGCTGGGTCGGCGGAAAGCTCGACGCGGCGAAAATCGCGAAACCCGCCAGCACCACCAGCGAGAACGCGATGATGCCGCCGGCTTGCGATTGCTGGGCGCGCGCCAGCGCCTGCAGGCCGGGCCGGGCGGCGCGCTCGCGGCGCCAGGCTGCGCCGAAGTGGATCATCGAATCGACCGCGACGCCGATGGCGACGTTGACGCCGGGAGTGGCGATGATGTCGAGCGGAATGCGGCCGTAACCGAAGATCCCGAGCGCCACGGCGGGCACGGTCGCGGTGCACAGCAGCATCAGCAGGGCTGCGGACAGCGAGCGCGTGACCACCCACGCGATCGCGAATACCGACAGCAGCAGGCCGACGAGGCCTTCGTAAAGGCTGTGGGTCACGAGATCGGCGAGTCGCCCCTGCAGCGCATAGGTGCCGCCGACGCCGCTGACGCGAAAGCCATGGTTCTCGGCGATGACGCGCAGCCGCGCGATGACGTGCGTGCGGCGCTCTTCACGTCCGGCTTCCTGCATGCGCAGCAGGTACAACGCCTCGAGGCGGTCGTCGGTGACGAACGACCGCGCGACGCGGTCGAACCGCGGCCGGGAGAGCAGGTCGAGCAGCCAGTTCCACGACAGCAGCGAGGCGAGCGGCGAGCGGGCGGCTTCCGCCATAAGCACCGGCAGCGACAGCACCGTGCCCACGGCACGGTCTTCCTGCCAGTCGCGCTGCAGCGCCCACATGCGCTTGTACGACTCCTCGGTGTCGAGCCGGGCGCCGTCCAGGCGGCGCACCGAGAGCGACAAGGGATTGCTGCCGCCGTGCGGGTCGATCGCGGCAAGGCTCTCGTGCACGGCCGAGCCCTTCTCGAAGTAGGCGAGCAGGGAAGGATCGCTGTTGAGGCGCACCGCGCCCGTGCCCAGCGCCAGCGCCACGGCGAGCACCAGCGCCGCCGCCCACGCCGGCGGCACCCGCACCAGCTTGAGCCCGCCCGGCTCGGCGGCCTGGCGCAGCGGCGGCGGCCTGGCCCACAGCAGGAACGGCGGGAACATGAGATACGCCGCGAACATCGCCGCGAGGGTCGCGAGCAGGCCGCCCTGGCCGAGTTCGCGCAGCGGCTGGGCCTCGACGAACATCAGCGAGGCGAAGCCGAGCAGCGCCGTGACCATGCACCAGCCCGAGGCGGTCAGCGTGTGCCCCAGCGCCTTGCGCACCGTTGCCACCGCATTCGCCCCGGCGGGTTCGGCGCGTCGCAGCTGGCGCCAGTTGTTGGTCAGGAAGACGATGTGCGACTGCGTCAGCACAAACGCGATGGTGATGAGGTTGGCCGTGAGCAGGCCGATGCGCCCACCCATCAGTTGTTGCACCACCAGCGCGCCGCAGGCCGCCACCGCGCAGGCGGCGAGGCTGCCGAGCAGCACCGCAAAACTGCGGAACAGCGCGAGGATCAGCGCGCTGAACACCACCACCGCGGCGATGCTGAAGCTCTTGAAGTCGTCCTTGAGGTTGCGCGCGATCTCGTCGACCACGTAAGGCACGCCGGCGAGAGTCAGGCGGAAGCCGGGCGCCTCGGACGCGCGCATCACGCGCGTCACCGACTCGATCAGCGCGCGCGAATCGCTGTCATCGACCACCAGCACGAGGTTGCTCGCGGGCAGGTTGTCGAGCAGCAGCAGGCGGCGCCACAACGGGCTCGCCTTGGCATCCTTGACGTCGTCGGGCCCCTTGGCCAGCGACGTCACGCCGTCGACGCGTTCGAGCCGCTCGAGTTTTTCCGTCAGCCCCTTGATGCGACGGATGTAATCGGCGGAGTCGATGTCGTCGCCGTGCGCGGTGACCACCAGCAGCTGGCGGCTCGAAAAGCGCCGGCCCAGCGCCGCCGACTCGCGGAAGACCTTGCTGTCATTGGCGAAGAAGAAGCGCTCGTCGACGCGCGGCTTGAGGTCGACCCACAGCGTCACCAGCGCGGCAAGCGCGCCGGCGACGGCAAGGCTCAGCAGGGGCAGCCAGCGGAGCAGGCGCACGCGGGTCCCCCGGCTGCGCGGCCGCGCCGCGTCAGCCTGGCCTGATTGTGTAGTTCACCGTCGACGTGCTGCCCGGGGCGTCGGAGAAGGCGATCTTGCCGGCGCTGTCGGCGGTGTACGAGCCGATGACGCTGCTGCCGCGCAACACCTGGTATTGCGTGCCGGCTGCAAGGTTGCCCACCGTGTACGCGACCGACACCGATGACGAAGCTGCCTGCACGCTGAAGCTCTTGGTGCCGGTGGTGCCGCCCCAAGCGGTGGGCTGCACCTTGACCGTGCCCGAGGCCGGCGTCGCCGTCAGCTGGCGCAGTATCACCGTCGTGCTGCCCGCGGTGTTGGCGCGCGTCAGGGTCAGCAGCGACGAAGATGTCGAGGCAACGGTGTAAAGCGCCTCGTCCGGGTCGAAGATCCTGCGGCTGTTGTCGCGGAAGCGGGCGGTGGAAAAATCGTCCAGGGTCACGCGCAGCGTCGCGGTGTTGTAGACGTCGATGTCCGAGCTCTTCGACGAGTCGCCCTGCAGGTCGACGATCGCATCCGCCGGCAGGGTGTTCTTGTTGAATTTCACCCGGGTCGAACGCTCGAACTGCTGCTGCGGAGCCGCCAGCGCGCTGAACACGTTGCTGGTGAAGCTGATGCTGTCCGCATCCGTCATCTGGATGCCGTTCTCGGAAATGTCGTGGATGCGGTTGCCGGTGAAGCTGCTGCGCTTGGGCCGGCCGTCGTCGCCGGGCTCCGGCGCGTCGTTGCCCTTGTAGAAGTACAGACCCTTGGCCGAGTGGCCGACCTCGTTGTTGTCGATGACGCTGTCCTGCTCGCCGTTCGACAGACGAATGCCGGCGTTGGCGTTGTCGAGGAAGATGTTGTTGCGCACGATCGAGCGCCGGTTGGCGTACAGGGCGATGCCGCTATCGGTATTGAGGTAGCTCTGGTTGCCCTCGACGAGGGCGTCGTTGGAGGCGCGGTGCAGCATGATGCCGTTGCCGGTATTGCCGTAAGAGCGGTTGTTGCGGATCGTCACGTTGTTGCAGCGCTTGCTGGCGATGATGCCGTGGTTGCCGTTGTCGTGGACGTCGTTGCCCTGGATCAGCAAATTGTCGGAATCGTCGTGCGGATCGAAGCCGTACTTGACGTTGTCGTGCACGTGGTTGTCGAGCCACTGGCCGCCGTTGTGGCCGTAGGTGTAGACACCGAAATAGTTGTGGTGGATGTCCGAGCCGATGATGTCGCCGAACACGTCGACTTTGTCGAACAGCTCGTAGTTGGTGCCGTGGTCGCCGATGACTTTCCACGCCAGGCCGTACGACTCGGCGGCGTTATAGCCGAGGTAGCCGACGTCGCTGTCGATGATGTCCATGCGCGACTCGCGCGCGAGGCCCGATCCGTCGATATACGAGCGCACGCGGATGAAGGCGCGGCCGTCGGTGTGGTTCGTGTCAGGCGCGCTGGCCGAGGCATTCCACGAGCGGATGCGGGTGGAGTCGATGTGGAGGTTGCCGTGCTCGGCCCAGACGTAGACGAAGCCGCCGGAATCGCTCTTGATGCGCAGCTCGTCGACGTCGCCGCCGATGGCGCTGCCGTGCAACTGCAGGGTGGTGCCGTCCTCGACGTGCAGGTAGGCGTTCAGCGTCCAGGTGTTGCCGCTGCGCACCAGCGCCGAGGCCGGCAGGCTCGGTGTGCCCGCGCGAATGGCGCCGAGCGTCGCGGTGCCGCCGTTCTCGACGTAGATGCGATTGGTCGAGCTCGCATAGCGATAGGTCGCGGCCTCGGCGTCCGGCACCATCAGCAGCACCAGCGCAGCGGCCATCGCGTAATCGGCGAGCCGGCAGCGCGGCAACGACGACGGCGGGCAGGCGAAGCTCGAGAAAACCGGCAGATGGGGATCCTGGCGAAGGAAGCGGGAGAGCATTGATCTGATCCTCGGAACGCCTGCGCGGGGTGTGCCCGGTTGACTGCATGGCTCACGTCCCAGTTCCGGTGCGTCGTGGCCCAGCGACACAAACCGTCCGGCGCGGCCCCGGCGCCGGCGGTTTCTACTGCATCAGCGGGTGGGCCCAGCCCTGGATCGCCTCGATTCGGCAGGCGCGGCGCTTTTCGCGCGCATCCGGCGGATCGGCCGCGCTCCAGGCTTCGTACAGGGTGCGCTGCTCGCGCGTGAGCTTGATCTTCCAGTCCTTGCCCTTGGCGTGGTGTGCGGCCATGTACAGGTACGCCCGCGCCAGGTCGCCGAGCACCGCCGGCGGCGGCTCGACGTGGTCGCGCTTGCCCATGTCGCTCTGCATCTCGAAGTCGCAGCTGCCGAAGGCGCGCAACTCGCCCTGCGCCTGGTTGTAGGCGTTGTCGGAGCGGGCCAGGGCGAGGCCCTCGATGGCGGGATGGTAGTTGTAGAGGTCGGAGAGCATCGCGCGGAATTCCGCATCCTTCGCCGCACAATGCTCGAGCGCCGCCGCGTTGGGGCCTTCGCTCATGCTGACCTGCTGCCAGCAGCGTCGGTACACGCCGAAGCGCGATGGCGGCACGATCGGCTCCCACGCCACGCGCGGTTGCGGGTCCTCGGCGTTCTGGTAGCCGCAGCCAGGTTTGAGCCACAGGTCTGCGCCGAATGCGCAGCCGCAATAGGTCTCGACCGCGTCGTCGCCGCGATAGACCCAGGCGAGCGCTGCAGCGATGGCTTGCGCGTCGTAGCCGCGCGGCAGGCGCGGCGCGCCTTCGATCGAGCAGGCCGGGGCGGCGTCGTCCGGCGCGGCTTTGGCCGTCGTCGTCGTGCTGACCGGCACGGCTGCCACCGGGATCGGTGCGGCGGGGGCGCAGCCAGCCAGGCCGAGGGGGCCGAGCAACAGCGTTGCAGCCGCCGCCGCGCGGCGCCATGCTGCCCTCTGGCACGAAAAATTCAGGGAAGACTCCAGTGATCGGCTACGTAACCCTCGGCACCAATGACCTCGACCGCTCGGCGCGGTTCTACGACGAGCTGCTCGCCGTGATCGGCGGCAAGCGCATCATGGAGTTCGACGGCTTCATCGTCTGGTCCACCGCGCCGGGCGCGCCGGGCTTGGCGCTGACCAAGCCGTTCGACGGCAAGGCCGCCACCGTTGGCAACGGCGTGATGGTCGCGCTCGCCCCCGGCAGCAAGCAGAAAGTCGACGCGCTGCACAAGAAGGCACTTGAACTGGGCGCCCGCGATGAGGGCGCCCCGGGTCCCCGCGGCGACACCTTCTACGCCGCCTACTTCCGCGACCCGGACGGCAACAAGCTCAACGGCTTCCACATGGGCTGACCCCCGCCGCTATGTTCAGGTGCCGCGGGCGGCTACTTGCTGGTTGTCGGTCCAGGTGTTGAGGGCGGGGACGATGGCGCGGAGGTTTTCGGCGCCGGAGCCGTAGACGCGGTTGCGCACGATCTGGTTGCGGCGGGGCTGGCCGTCGCCGCCTTCGGGCGCGCGGCCCCGGCCCTTGCCGACGAAGAGGCCATAGAAGCCGTTGTTGCGGATCTCGTTGCCTTCGATGCGGTTGTCCGACGCGCCCATCGACAGTGACACCCCGATGTGCGCGTTGTCGGACACGACGTTGTCACGCACCGTCACGCCGGCGCTGCCGTAGACGACGATGCCCGCCTCGGAGTTGCGGTAGACCTGGTTGGCGGCCACCAGTCCGCCGTTGGACCCGCGATGCAGCGTGATGCCGCTCTCGCCATTGCCCCACACGCGGTTGTTGCGGATCACCACGCGCGCGCAGTGCTGGCGCACGGTGATGCCGTGGTTGCCGTTGTCGTGGACGTTGTTTTCCTCGATGCGCAGGTCGTCGGAGCGCGTATGCGGCGCCAGCCCGTACTGCACGTTGTGGTGGATGTGGTTGCCGCGCCACTCGCTGTTGCGCGCGCCGGCCGCGTACAAGCCGAAGTAATTGTCGTGGATGCGCGAGCGCAGCACGTCGCCGTAGACGCGCACGTACTCGAACACGAACGGCTCCGGCGCCACGACCTTCCACACCAGCCCGTACGACTCGTTGGCGTCGTAGCCCAGGAACGCAACCTCGCTGTCGACGACGTCCATGCGCGACTGCAGCGGGATCAGCAGCATCGAGCGCATGCGCGAGCGCGCGCGGATGAATGCGCGGCCGTAGGTGTCGTGCTCCGTATCGGGACGGTTGGCGGCGGTGTCCCACGAGGTCACGCGCGTGGCGCGGATGTCGAGCGTGCCGTGGTCGGCGGTGATGCTGACGAAGGCGTGGGGACCGCTGGTGTTGTCGCTCTTCAAGCGCAATTCGTCGACATCCCCACCGGCGCTGCCGCCGTGCAGGCGCAGCATGCTGCCGCCGCTGAGCAATACGCTGGCGCCGAGCAGCCAGGTCCGCTTGTCCTTGTCGACCAGCCGGATCGGCGCCTGCGGCAGCGCCGCCTTGAGCGTGGTCAGCGTCATGACGGCGCCGCGATCGATGGTGATCAGGTTGGCGGCGCGGTCGTAACGGATCGTCGCCGCAAGCGCCGGCTGCGCCGCCAGCGCCACCATCAGGATCAGCGCAAATCGCGCGCCCAAAATCACGTCCAACCCCCGGGCTGTCCCATCGTGGGCAGGTGACCGGCCGCGGCCCCGATTGGTTCCTGAGCGACGCGTCACGCCGACAAAACCGGGTTCGGAACTCCCTCGCGAACGGCCGGTCTTTCGCAGCGAAGGGAGCCGTTACACATGTCGACGTTTTGCGACAGCGTCGGCTTCCAGAAGCGATATCAGTTCACGGCTTCAGGAGGAGTAACGAGCCATGCGTCCCATCATCAATTTCATTCCCAGAATCCTTGCCCGCCGGCTGCCTTGCCCGGACGGCCCGCCGTCCGGCACGCGTTTCCAGAATCCGGTCGCGATCCTCGCGGCGGTCCTGCTGATGGCGGCGGTTGCGCCTGATGCGTCCGCCGCGTTGTCGCGCTACAGCTCCAGCAACAATCGCATCTACGTCTACGGCGGCGGCGACATGACGCTGACCGACATCAGCGCCACCACGCCGAGCCTGCCGGCCACCGCGCTGCAGCGCATCGACAACGGCATCTGGCTGCTGACCGCAAACATCATCGTCCAGGAAGGCACGCGGCTCATGCTGACGGGCGACGTGACCGAGCTGCGCCTGCAGAGCAACCCGTCTGCCGCACCAGCGACCGACGTGACGAGCTTCATCTCGATCGTCGCCGGCGATTTCGACACCACCGCAGGCACCGGTACCAACGGCAACATCCTGATCGATGGCGTCAAGGTGACGTCGTGGAACACCGCGACCAACGCACCGGATACGCTGAGCACGGACGGCCGCGCCTTCATTCGCGCGCGTTCGGCCGAAGTTTCCGGCGTTGCGCAGGAGTCGCGCCTCGACGTGCTGAACAGCGAGGTCCAGTACCTGGGCTACGACGCGTCCGAGCGTTACGGCCTGTCGTGGAAGGTCAACGGTGACCTGGCCAAGGTCAACGTGCTGGGCGACGTCAAGAACAGCAAGATCCACCACAACCACTACGGCGTGTACTCGTTCGGCCTGCAGGGCGGCCAGTGGACCGGCAACGATGTCTACAACAACGACGGTTACGGCCTCGATGCGCACGACCACTCCGACGACCTCGTCATCGACGGCAACACCGTGCGTGACAACGGCCTGGTCGATGCCAAGGGCAAGCACGGCATCATCCTGTCGGAGAGCTGCCTGCGCGCGCAGATCACCAACAACACCGCGACCGGCAACGGCGGCAACGGCATCATGCTGCACAACTTCGCCGACGACGCCATTGTCGAGGGCAACACCTCGAGCAACAACGTCGACT
The DNA here is from genome assembly GCA_035526825.1 of Verrucomicrobiia bacterium. Classification (GTDB taxonomy): domain Bacteria; phylum Pseudomonadota; class Gammaproteobacteria; order Nevskiales; family Nevskiaceae; genus JACPFV01. Next base: position 43,278 of record DATLBT010000120.1, read on the forward strand.
CCGGCGTTGCGGTGTTCTGCTCCTCCAAGGCCCTGGTCAAGAACAACACGCTTGCGGGCAACCAGCAGTACGGTGTCCGCCTGACCGTGGCCGCGAAGGACAACACCATCGAGGGCAACACGATCTCCGGCAGCGGCCAGTACGGCGTGTTCATGCAGCCGGCGACCGACAGCAACGCCGTCTGTGGCGACCTGACCCCGACCAACAACACCTTCACCGGCAACACCATCGGCACCTCGGGCGTGGCCGGCGTCAAGGTCAACGACTCGAACAACACCACGTTCACGGGCAACACCATCGAGAACGGCGTGTCGGTGCGCAATGCCTTGTCGACCACGGAGCAGGTCATCAACTTCGCCGACAACGAGTTCGCGTCGGGTGGCGTGGTGCGCCTGGACGGCACGGCGACGACGCCGCTGCGCGCGAACTTCAGCGACTCGGCGCGCGTGAGCCTCGAGGTCGACACTGGCTCGACCGCGAGCTTCACCAGCGCAACCGGCGCGATCTTCGACCTCGCCCGTGACCTGCTGGTCCGCGTCAACGGCAGTGCTTCGGCCATCGACCTCAACGCCGACAATGCCGGCAATGCGTTCGTGGTCGACACCCGTCCGCTGTTCGTCACCACCGGCGGCTCGCTGGTCGAGGTGGCGCCGACGCTCTGGGAAACCAGCGGCGATCGCCGCAAGACCTGGATCGCGCGCGCTGCCGACGGCGCCGGCACGGTGCAGTACCGCGTGGGCGACCTCGCTGCGGGCACGTCCTACGACGTGGCACGCAACGGCACGGCGGTCGGTTCGTTCACGGCGAACGCGGGCGGCGAGATCACGCTGAGCGACGCGCCGGGCACGACCAGCACCGTGACCTATACCCTGACGAAGTCAGCCGTGCAGCCGCAGTCCGGTGGCGGCGGCGAGGGTGGCGGTGGCGGCGCGCTGAATGGCGGCCTGCTGCTCCTCGGTCTCCTGGTGTCGGCGCTGCGGGGCACGCGCAAGCGTTTCGTGTAAACGCTGCGTCCAAGGCAGGGCGCCGCCCCCGGCGCCCTGCCTTTTTCTTTTTCGGGGTGTCATGATCGACGCTTGACCGAAAAACAAAAGCCCAAGAGTTTCGATGCGACGTTCATGGCGTCCACCGGCGAACGTCGCCGGCGGATGGTCGACCATGTGCCCGAGCGCATCGGCAAGTACCTGATCCGGGGTGAGCTCGGCCGCGGCGCCGGCGGCATCGTCTACCGGAGCCATGACCCGTTCGTGCGGCGCGACGTGGCCGTCAAGATCGCGCGCCACCAGGGCGACGGCAGCATTGCGCCGGAGGATACCGAGGAGGGCAAGGCCTTTTTCGCCGAGGCGCGGGCCGCCGGCATGCTGCAGCATCCGAACATCGTTTCGCTGTTCGACGCCGGCGCCGAGGGCGACCTCTTCTACCTCGTGATGGAGTACATCGACGGCACCACCTTGCTGCCGCTGTGCAACCCGCACGCGCCGCGGCCGCCGGTGGACCGCGTGCTCGAGATCATCTTCAAGTGCGCCAACGCGCTGGATTACTCGCACTCGCGCGGCATCCTGCATCGCGACATCAAGCCCAGCAACATCATGCTGAATGCCGCCGGCGTGCCGAAGATCATGGATTTCTCGATCGCCGAGATCAACACCGACACGCAGAGCGGATTCGCGCTCAGCCAGAGCCTGCTCGGCTCGCCGCTGTACATGTCGCCCGAGCAGGTGCGCATGGAGCCGCTGACGCCGGCCGCCGACCTGTACTCGCTCGGCGTGGTGATGTACCAGATGCTGACCGGTGCGCCGCTGTTCCGCGCGCGCGACCTGCGCGCGCTGTTCCAGCAGATCGAGCACTCGCCGTCGCCCAAGGTCGAGGACACGCGCGTCGACGTCTCGCCGGAGGTCTGCGCCGTGGTCACCCGACTGCTGCAAAAGCGCGCACGCGACCGTTACCAGGCCGGCAAGGACCTCGCCGGCGAGCTTGCGCGGCTGTTCGACCAGTTGCGGCTGCACGAGCGCCAGCAGGCGCGGCGCGACAACAGCAATTCATTGCGCCGGCTGCGGTTCTTCGACCGCTTCAGCGACGCCGAAATCGAGGAAGTGCTGAACGCGAGCAACCTGACCCACCACGCGGCGGGCGCGGTGATCGCGCAGGAAGGCGAGATCGACAATGCGTTCTACATCATCGTGCTGGGCTCGGCCGAGGTGCGGCGGATGGGCCGCAGCCTGCACCGGCTCGAAAAAGGTGATTGCTATGGCGAGGCGGGCCTGCTCTCGACCCAGCGCAACACCTGCTCGGTCATCGCCGACAGCAAGGTGCTGGCTCTGAAGGTCAGCGGCACGCGGCTCGAGCAACGCAGCGAGGGTTGCCAGCTGCGCTTCTACAAGACCTTCCTCGAGTCGATGATCTACCGGCTGTCGATGACCAGCGCCAAGGTCGGCGCCGCGGGCTGATCGACCGGCCGCGCGACCGGGAAACGCACTTCGAAATGGGCGCCGCCCTCCGGCGGGCTGGTTGCGACGATCGTGCCGCCGAGCCGCTGGGTCACGAGGTTGTAGACGATGTGGAGTCCCAAGCCGCTGCCGCCGGCGGAGCGCCGCGTGGTGAAAAAGGGATCGTAGATCCGCGGCAGCACCGCGGCGGGGATGCCCGCGCCGTCGTCGGCGTAGCGCAGCACCAGGTCGTCACCGTCGCGACGCGCCCAGATGAGCAGCGTCCCTGCGCGGCCGTCGGCGTAGCCATGCGCCAGCGAGTTGGCGATGAGGTTGGTGAGGATCTGTGCGAGGGACCCCGGATACGTTTCGACCCACAAATCGTCGGGGCAGTCGACGCGAACCTTGTGCGGCGAGCGATGCAGCTTCGGTGCCAGGCTCAGCAGGATTTCCTCGAGGTAGGCCTTCAGCATGAAGTGGCGGCGCTCGCCGCTGGCCTGGTCCACCGCCACCTGCTTGAAGCTCTGGATCAGGTCGGCGGCGCGCTGCAGGTTCTTCAGCAGGATGTCCGCCGACTCGCGCGCCAGAGCCAGGAAGCCTTCGAGTTCGCTGCGCGTCAGTTCGCCCGCCGCATACCGGCGGTGCACGCGCTGCGCCCATTCGTCGAGTGTCGAGGCGGCGGTGACGCCGATGCCGACCGGTGTGTTGATCTCGTGCGCGACGCCGGCCACCAGCCCGCCGAGCGATGCCAGTTTTTCGCTCTGCACCAGGTGTGACTGCGCCAACCGCAACTGCTGCATCGCCCCTTCGAGCTCCTCGTTGGCGCGGGTCTTGTCGGTGACGGCCTGCTGCAGATCGTGCTCGCGCCCGGCTAGCTGCTCGAGCAGGCGGTCGAGCTCGCCGACCAGCTGCGTTACCTCCTTGCCGGGGCCGGACGCGGCCGCCGGTGCCGGCCCCGCTCCGGCCAGGTCGGCGACGCGGCGCTCGAGCGCGCGGTTGGCGCCGCGCAGCGCGTCTTCCGCCAGGCGGCGCTCCTCGACCAGCCGCAGCAGCTCACGCTCGCGCCGCTGCAGCTCCTTCACGCGACGCCGCAGCAGCGCGGTCGCGAGCCAGATCACGGCGGCGAAGCCCAGCGCGTAGACGGCGTAGAACGCGCGGCGTTGCCAGAAAAACGGCTGGAGCGTCAGCACCTGGGTGGCGCCGGTCTCGTTCCAGACGCCGTCCTCGCTCGCCGCGGCGACGCGGAACGTATAGCGCCCGGGCGGCACGTTGGTGTAGTGCGCCACGCGGCGCGTGCCGGCGGCGACCCAGTCGTCCTCGAAGCCCTCGAGCCGGAAGCGGAATTGCACGCGCTCCGGCGCGCGCAATCCCGGCGCGGTGTAGCGAAACTCCAGCTTGCGCTGCCCGGGCGGCAGTTCGAGCGCGGCAAGCGGTGCGACCGGGCGATCGTTGACGAGCACCTCCTCGATCATGACCGGCGGCGCCGGGGCCCGCGCGGCCAGGCGAGCGGGGTCGATCGCGACGATTCCCTTGATCGTGGGGAACCACATGCGGCCGTCGCGGCCTTTCCAGCCGGCGGGCTGGTGCGCACCGTTGCTCTCGGCGCTGCGCATGCCGTCGGCGAGCCCGAAGCTGACAGCTTCGATAGCCGCAGCCTGGCCGGCGGCAACCGCCTCGAGTTGCGCTTTCGCCACGCGGTGCACGCCGTGGTTGGAGCTCATCCACAGGTGGCCGGTGTCGTCCTCGAGGATCTGGAACACGACGTCGTCGGGCAGGCCCTGCTTGACCGTGTAATGCGTGAACTTGCCCTGGTGATAGCGGTTGAGCCCGCCGCCAAACGTGCCGATCCACAGCACGCCGCGCGCGTCCTCGTGCAGCGACAGCACGAGGTCGTTCGAAAGGCCCTGGGCCTTGGTCAGCGCGCTGAACTTGCCGTCGACGTAGCGGTTGACACCGCCGCCGAGCGTCGCAATCCACAATCCGCCGTCGCGCGCCTGCGCGAGATAGCGCACGTCGTCGCTGCTGAGGCCGTCGGCCGTGGTCAGCGCCTTGAAGCGGCCGTTGGCGTATCGATGCAGCCCGCCGGAGCGCGTGCCCGCCCACAGCGTGCCGTCGCGATCTTCGAGCAAGGACAACACCGTGTCGTTGTTCAGCCCCTCGGCCCGCCCGAAGCGCGTGATGCGCCCGTGGTGCACGCGGTTGAGCCCGCCGCCGAGCGTGCCCGCCCAGATCGCACCGTCGCGCGTCTGCGCCAGCGACAGCACCACGTCCTTCGACAGGCCCTGCTTCACGCCGAGCGTGCGCACGCGACCGCCCTCGATGCGCGCCAGCCCGCCGAAGGTGCCGACCCACAGCGCGCCGTCGCGATCCTCGAGGATGCTGCGCGCGTTGTCCTCGGGCAGGCCCTCGGGCGTGCCGAACGCGACCGCACGGCTGTCCTTCAGGCGGTTGAGGCCGCCGGCGTCGGTGCCGACCCACAAATTGCCCTCACGATCCTCGAACAGCGCGCCGATGCTGTTGCTGGTCAAGCCTTGCGACGAGCTGAGCGAATCGAAGCGGCCGTCGCGGTAGCGATTGAGGCCGCCGCCATCGGTGCCGATCCACAGCGTGCCGGCGCGGTCGCGCAGCAGCGCGCGGACGTTGTCGTTGCTCAGGCCGTCGCGGCGGCGAAGCACCGTGACGCGCCCTTCGTGCAGGCGGTCGAGGCCGGCGCCGGTGCCGATCCACAAGCCCTCATCGTCGCGATGCAGCGCGTAGATCGTGTTGCTCGACAAGCCATCGCGCGTGGTGAAGTGGGTGAGGACGCCATCGCGCAGCCGGTCGAGGCCGCCGCCGTCGGTGCCGATCCACACGGTGCCGTCGGCCTCGCCGAGCACCTCGTAGACGGTATCGTGCGACAGCCCTTCGCGCGCGGTGAGTGCCCCGAACTTGCCGTTGCGCAGCCAGTTGAGGCCGCCGCCGCGGGTACCGATCCAAAGCGTGCCGTCGGCCGCTTGCCAGAGCGCCTGGATGTGCTCGCTGGTGAGGCCCTGTTCCCTGGAGTAGCCGGTGAAGACGCCGTCGCGATGGCTCACCAGGCCGCCGCCGCGCGTGCCGATCCACAGCGTGCCGTCGGCGGCTTCGAGCAGCTTCCAGACGTCGTTGTGCCGGATTGCGGGCGTGTTGCGATTGTTGAAGACCGTGAACCGCACGCCGTCGAAGCGCACCAGGCCTTCCTGCGTTCCCATCCACAGGTAACCGTCGCGCGTTTGCGCGATCGAGAACACCGAGTTCTGCGGCAGGCTGCCTTCGGTGTCGTCGGACAGCCACGCGCGATGGGTGTATTGCGTGAGTGCGAGCTGGGGATCGAGCGCCGCCGCAGGCCGCGCCAGTGCGGCGCAGAGGATCACGGCCTTCCAGCACAGATGGCGCATCGCCGGTGCGGGCCCCCGTCGCGGATGGCGAAAATGGAATCGTACCGTGACGCGGGCCACATGAAACGGGCTACGACCTTGGTCTATTTCCGACCAAGGATGCATGGCGCGAAAGCCAGGGTCCGCGTATACCCCGAGCAGGCGTTCGCGAACCGAGAAGTGCGATGACCCCTCGCTTGGCATCCCGCGGCACCCTGGCCTTCGCGCTGGTGACCGGACTTTTATTGGGCGGTACGCCGCAGGCGTCGCCGCCGGCACCCTCGATGGTGGTGGTGACCTTCGCGGCGCCGCCCACGCTGGAACAAGCCGAGATGCTGGCCAGCATTGCCAGCGGCGTGCATCGGTACGCGCACTTGCCGGCCGCGGTTGCCGTCGTGGCGCCGGCGCTGGTGCCGCTGTTGCGCGAGCTGCCGGGCGTGCGCGGCGTTTACCCCAACGCGGTGCTGGAACCCGTGCTGTTCAGCTCGACCGGCGCGATCCGCGCCACCGGCGCCTGGGCCGACGGCTACACCGGCGCGGGCATCGGCATCGCCATCGTCGATGCCGGCGTCGACGGCACCCATCCCGACCTGTGCGCCGCGCTGCAGTTCTGCATCGGCACGCCGATCAAGACCGTGCAGAACGTGAAGTTCATCGGCAACCAGTCCTACCTCGATCCCGTGGTGGTGCTCGAAAACCAGATCTCCACCGACTCGACGTAGGGGCATGGCTCGCACGTTGCCGGCATCGCCGCCGGCGCCGGCACCGCGAGCCAAGTGCGGGGCGAGTACCGCGGCGTCGCGCATGGCGCTTCGCTGATCGGCCTCGGCACCGGCGAGGTGCTCGAGGTGGTCACCGTGCTCGCGGCGTTCGACTGGATCCTCGCCAACCACGCCGCCTACAACATCAAGGTGGTGAACAATTCCTGGGGACCGGGCGCCGGCGTGCAGTACGACGCCGAAGAGCCGGTGCAGCGCGGCATCGCGGCCATGCACGATGCCGGGCTCAGCGTCGTGTTCGGCGCCGGCAACGACGGCCCCAAGACCGGCACGATCAACGCCTTCAGCATCAACCCGAAGGCCTTGTCGGCGGCAGGCTCCACCAAGTCGGGCCACGCGGCGTTGTTCTCCAGCCGCGGCATCCCGGGCAGCACCTTGCTGCGGCCGACGGTGACGACGCCGGGCCAGTTCATCGCGTCGGTGCGCGCGCGCACGGGTTTTTACGCCGACATCGCCGATGTCACCGGCCCCGACACCAGCCACCCGATCCTGCCACCGGATAATCTCAGTTACGCCTACGCGAGCGGCACTTCGATGTCCGCGCCGCACGTCGCCGGCGTGGCCGCGCTGCTGCAGGAGGCGGCGCAGCGCAACCTCGGCCGCTACCTGACACCGGCCGAGGTGCGCAACGTGCTGCAGAACACCGCGGTGTCGCGCGATCCCGCGCGCGGGCCGAGCGGTTTACCGCAGTACCAGGGCTACACGATGGGCGCCGGCTTCGTCGACGCGCTCGCCGCGGTGCGCGCCGTCGCCGCCGGCTCGCAACTGCAGTCTTACAACGATGGCGTGACCGAGGACGTGCGCGCGTTCAGCGGCGCGATTGGTGTGTCGGCGCTGCTGCAGACCTCGTCGTTCGAGACCAGCTACGTCGTCGCGCCCGGCGCCGTGTCGCTCGACGTGATGGCCGACTGGCAGCACACCGCGCAGAACGCGGCACTGCAGGACCTCGACATCGACCTCTACCGGCCCGACGGATCGCTCTACCTGTCCACCACGCTGCTGCTCGGCCTCACCGAGGGCCCCAACCAGTATTCCTCGCTGTTCACCAACCAGCCCAACGAGCGGATCAATGTCGTGGCGCCAGTGGCCGGCGCCTGGCGAGCGGTGATCAAGGGCAATGTTTCCGTGAGCGAAACCGTGCACGGCCTGTGGTCCACGGTATACCCCGACGGCACCGCACTGTCGCCTGCGCCCGCGCCGTACAGCGTGACCGTGACGGCGCCAGCGCCCGCCGTGGCCGGCCAGCCGGTCACGTTGACTGCCATCGTCCGCGACGCCGCCGGCGCCTCGGTGCCGAATGCACCAGTGAGCTGGGGCAGCACCGGCGTGGGCACGATCGCCACGCACGAGCCGTTCACCGACGAGCGCGGCATGGCGCTGGCCACCGCGCGCAGCGCAGTGCCCGGCGCGCAGACCGCGACCGCGCGGGCGGGCTCGGCCTCCGGCGCGGCCAGCGTCGATTGGCTCGGCGTGAGCTTGCCGCCGCCGCCGTCATACCCGCCGCCACCCGCCAACACTCCGGGCAAGGCGTCGGGCGGCGGCAACTTCATGCACCCGAACAAGCGCCACTTCGCCTTTTCCGCCGAGTACGCCGCCAGCGCCTCGAGCCCGGGCGGGGCTCTCGCCTATGACGACAAAATTGGCACCCGCGTGACCGGCGACGGCGTCGATTCCTTCGTGGTATCCGGCGGCAATCGGGCGACGATCAAGGGCCCGGCGTCGGTCAACGGGTTGGCCGGCTATCGCTACGCGCTCACGGTGGTCGACAACGGCGAGCCCGGCCGCAACGACACGATCAGCCTCAAGGTGGCGCGCACCGGTTACAGCTACGAAACCGGCGGCACGCTATCCGGCGGCAACCTGCAGGTCGAGGCTTACTGACCGCCGGCCGCAGCCTGCGCGGGACGCGCGTCGGCTGCCGGCAAGTTGCCCGAGAGTGCGGCCAGCACCGCGCGCAACTGTTGCGCGTCGGCGGGCTTGACGAGGTGGTGCGAAAACCCGGCTGCGGTCGTGCGCTGGCGGTCGCGCTCCTGGCCCCAGCCGGTCAGTGCCACCAGCAGCGTCCCGGCATCGCGCGCGCGCACGTGACCGGCCACCTCGTACCCATCCATGCCGGGCATGCCGAGGTCGAGGAACAGCGCTGCCGGCCGGAACTCGTCGAACACGTGCAGCGCCTCGTGGCCGTCGTGCGCGACGCGCACCTCGGCGCCGAGGAGCCGCAGCAGTTGCGCGAGCATCAGCGCGGCATCGCGGTTGTCGTCGACCACCAGCACGCGCGGCGCGCCGGGCAGCACGGCGTCGGCGGCTGGCGCTGGCGCTGGCGCGACCGCGCGCGTCGACAGGGGCAGCAACACCACGAACTCGCTGCCGCGACCCGGCCCGGGGCTGCGCACGCTGATGTCGCCGCCGTGCATGTCGACGATCTTGCGCACCAGCGTCAGGCCGACGCCGAGGCCGCTGTGCACGCGCCGTCCGCTGGCGGCCTGGTAGAACATGTCGAACAGGTGGGGAATGGCATCGCCGGCGATGCCGATGCCGGTGTCGGTGACGGACACCTCGGCCCAGCCGCCGTTGACGCTTGCGCGCAACCCGATCTTTCCACCGGCCTCGGTGTACTTCGCCGCGTTGTTGAGCAGGTTCGAGAACACCTGGGCGAGGCGCACCGGGTCGCCCTCGACGGTCGCCGGCCGATCCGGCAACTGCACCGACAACACGTGCCCGGCTTCCTGGATCTGCGGGCGGCTGATCTCCACCGCCGAGGTCACCACTGCGGAGAGGTCGACCGGCTCCCGGCGCAGCTGGATCGTGCCGCGCGTCACGCGCGAGACGTCCATCAAGTCATCGATCAGGCGCTGCATGTGGCTGACCTGGCGTTCCATGGTCTCCAGCACCTGCGGGCCCAGGCCCTCGGGCCCGGTCAGGCGCAGCAGGTCCAGCGAGGTGCGGATCGGCGCCAGCGGATTGCGCAGCTCATGTGCGAGGGTGGCGAGGAATTCGTCCTTGCGCCGGTCGAGGCGGTTGCGTTCCTCGAGGTGCGCGCGCAGCAGGTATTGGCGCTCGCGCGCACGCAGCGCGGTGCGCACCGCGGAGCTCAGCGCGGCGATGCGGATCGGCCGCTCGAGCAAGGTCACGTTGCCGAGCGTTGCGACCGCGGACTCGGCCGTCGACGAGCTGGCACCCGTCCCGGTCAGGACCAGGAGCGGCAGGTCCGACCAGGGCTCTTGCCGCGCCAGCGCAATGGCCAACGGGTCTGGCTCGGCGAGGGCCTCCTCGGCAACCATCAGCACGGCGGCACCGCGGCCGACCTCGAAGGCGGCTTCCTCGATGCTGGCGCAGACGTGGCTGGCGACGCCCTGGCGGGTGAGCAGGCCTTCGAGCAGCGCGCCGTCCTTGCCCACCGGGGCGAGGATCAGCAGCCGCCGCTCGAGCTCGCGGCTCATGTCCCACCGCGCAGGTGCGGCACGCCCGTCAAGATTCCCTGGTAATCGCGCAGCGGCTCGCCGATGCGGATCTTGCTGCCGGCGGTGGAAAATTCGCGCAGCGAGCGCTCGTGGTCGCCACCGCGCATCTTCACCACGGACAATGCCTGCTTCACCTGGCCCGCGACCTCGAAGTAGCGCAGCAGCACGACGGCATCGGCGAGGTAGCTGGCGTCGACCGGCGAGCTCATCTGGCTGGAAATCAGGCCGGTGTGCGCCGCGATCAGCATCGTGGCGACGCCGCTCTGGCCGAGGTAGGTCAGCAACTCATGCAACTGGACCACGAGGAAGCGCTCGTCCGGCATCGAATTGAGGTAGCCATTGAGGCTGTCGATCACCACGATCGAGACCTGTCGTTTTTCGACCTGCTGGCGAATCGAATGCACCAGCTCTCCCGGCGACAGTTCGGCCGGATCGACCGGGATCAGATGGATCAGGCCTTTATCCACCAAGCCGCGCAAGTCCTTGCCGAGGGCGGCCATGCGCGTCTGCAGCGTGTTGACGCTTTCGTCGAACATGAAAATCGCTGACTTTTCCCCGCGCGACGCCGCCTCGACCGCAAACAGGGTAGCGATGGTCGACTTGCCGGTGCCCGCGGCACCCTGGATCAGCGTGCTGGTGCCGCGCTCGATGCCGCCGCCCATCAGCTTGTCGAGCTCGGTCACCCCGCTGGCGAGGCGCGCGCGGCTGGTTTCGCCGCGATGCTCGGCAGCGACCAGGCGTGGGTAGACCTCGAGGCCGCCGCGCTGGATCAGGTAGTCGTGAAATCCGCCGCGAAAGGCGCTGCCGCGATACTTGATCACCGACAGGCGCCGACGCGAGATGCCGAAGTCCGGCGTGGTGTGCTCCATCATGATCGCGCCATGCGCGATCGACTGCACTTGCACGTCGCGCTCGGTGGCGGTGAGGTCGTCGAGCAACAGCACCGTGCACTGGCGGCCGGCCATGTAGTGCTTCAGCGCAAGGATCTGGCGCCGGTAGCGCAGCGCGCTGCCCGCCAGCAAGCGCAGTTCCGACAGCGAGTCGATGACGATGCGCGTCGGGCGCAGCTTTTCCACGTCCTTGACGATCTTTTCGGTGGTCTCCGACAGCTCCACCTCGGACGGGTGAAATACCGTGTACTGCTGGCCCGGCTCGAGCTTTTCCGCGCCCGGCACGAGCTCGCGGAAGGCAATGCCATCGAGCGACCAGCCGTGCGATTCGGCGACATCCTCGATCTCGGCCCGGGTCTCGGACAGCGACACGTAGAGGACCGACTCGCCGTGCTTCACGCCTTCCTTCAGGAACTGGAACGCCAAAGTGGTCTTGCCCGAGCCCGGCATGCCTTCCAGCAGATACAGGCGATCCGGCGACAGCCCTCCGCAAAGCACGTCATCGAGACCGGCGACGCCGGTAGAAATGCGGGGTTTTGCCACGTGAAAGCTCCGAATAAGGACTTGCTGCAACCGCCAGTCTAGCGATGCGCGTTACGCCGTTGGCGCTGTCTCCCTTTGGCGACAGACCCCTTGCTAGACTCGCTGCCCTGAAAAGTATCGCGAACCCAGGCATACAGATGAATAGCGCCGGCATCACGCGCACCGTGGAAGGCCTCTGGGACGACGAAATCGTCGACCAGCTGACCGAGTACATCCGCATCCCCAACAAGTCGCCGATGTTCGACCCGCAGTGGGCCGAACACGGCTACATGGACGATGCGGTCAGGTTGATGGAGAAGTGGGCGCGCTCCAAGCTCGCGGCGTTCCCCGGCGCGACGCTGGAAGTGGTGCGCCTGCCGGGCCGCACGCCGCTAATTTTCATGGATGTTCCCGCGGCCCACGGCGGCCGCCAGGACGACACCGTCATCCTCTACGGCCACCTCGACAAGCAGCCGGAGATGACCGGCTGGGCCGACGGCCTGGGCCCGTGGATCCCGGTGCGCAAAGGCGACAAGCTCTACGGCCGCGGCGGCGCTGACGACGGCTACGCGATTTTCGGCTCGCTCGCCGCGCTGCTCGCGCTGGCCGAGGAGAAGGCGCCGCGCGCGCGCTGTGTCGTGCTGATCGAGGCCTGCGAGGAATCGGGCAGCTACGACCTGCCGTTCTACGTCGACCACCTGGCGTCGCGCCTGGGCACGCCGTCGCTGGTGATTTGCCTCGACTCCGGCTGCGGCAACTATGACCAGTTGTGGCTCACCACCAGCCTGCGCGGCCTCGCCGGCGGCAACCTGCGTGTGCAGGTGCTCGAGGAAGGCGTGCACTCGGGCGATGCGTCGGGCGTGGTTGCGTCTTCGTTCCGCATCCTGCGCCAGTTGCTGTCGCGGCTCGAGGATGAAGTTACCGGCCGCATCCGGCCGGAAGGCTTCTACGTCGAGATCCCGCCGCACCGCGTCGAGCAGGCGAAACAGGTGGCCGCGACACTTGGCAGCGCGGTGCACGACAAGTATCCGTGGGTGCAAGGCATGCGGCCGGTCAGCGACGACCCGGTCGAACTGCTGCTCAATCGCACCTGGCGCCCGCAGCTGGCGGTCACCGGCGTCGACGGCATGCCGCCACTGGCCAACGCCGGCAACGTGCTGCGGCCGCAGACTGCGGTGAAACTCAGCTTGCGCTTGCCGCCCACGCTCGACGGCGCCAAGGCCGCGACGTTGTTGAAGAAGCTTCTCGAAGCGGATCCACCCCACGGAGCCAAAGTCATGCTCGAAACCGAAAAATCCGCGACCGGCTGGAACGCACCGGCGCTGTCGCCGTGGCTGGAGCAGGCCGTGAGCGCAGCGTCGCAGCAGTATTTCGGCAAGCCCGCGGCGTGGATGGGCGAGGGCGGCACGATTCCCTTCATGGGCATGCTCGGCGCCAAGTTTCCGAAGGCGCAGTTCCTCATCACCGGCGTGCTCGGTCCGCATTCCAATGCGCACGGCCCCAACGAGTTCCTGCATTTGCCGACCGGCAAGCGCGTGAGCATGGTGGTGGCCGACGTGCTGGCGCGCCACGGCGCGCAGGGGCTGTCATGAACGCGCGCGCGCTGGCTTTGCTCGGCGTCGCGCTGCTCGGCGGCTGCGGCAACAGCACGCCGTCGTCGCCGCCGGCCGCCGGCGCGCCGGTGATCCCGGTGGCGTGCCCGGCACCGGAGGTGGTCGCCAGCGCCGAGGTTCCCTGCTCGGAGCGCGCCGACCCACGGCTCGCCGAGATGAGCAACGACGGCATCCTCCTGGCCAGCGAGCTGGGCTTGCCGGCAGGCCGCTACGCGCTGCCGGCGGCGTCGGCGCCGACACAACTCGTGGTGTTTTTCCACGGCCACCAGAACGACTCTTGCTCGTGGCGCAACCATTTGCGCGCGGCGGCCGCGCAAGGCGCCGTCGCCGTGGCGATGAACTACACCGGCCAGGAAGACCGCGAGGTGCCGGGATTTGGATTTATCGAGAACTGGGGCTGGGCGGTGCGGGGCGGGGCCAAAGATTCGATCGCAGCGGCGCGCTATTTCCTCAACCGCTATCCGAGCATCACCGAGGTCTACAACTTCGGCACCAGCATGGGCGGCAACGTCTCGGGTTTCGCGGCTTATTCGCCCGACGCGGTGCGCGCCGACTGCTCGCCGCTGTGGGACTGGTTCATCGCGACCGAAGGCGTGCACAACCTCACCGAGGAGTACACCGGCGCGCGCACGCTGGCTCCCAACAACGGCGCTGCCGCGCAAGCGCAGATGGAGATCGAGGAGGAGAACGGCGGCTCGCTCGAGGAGGTGCCGGCGGCCTTTGCCGAAATCACCAACACGGCGAACGCCGCGGACCTTGGCTACCTGAAAGGCGCGGTGCTGGTGCACGGCACCAGCGACCAGACCGTGCCGGTGGACCAGAGCCGCCAGATGAGCGATGGCTTGCGCGCCGCCGGCGTGCCGACGCATCTGTTCCTCGTCGTCGGCTCGGATCACGTCTGGGAAGGCAACAGCGATGTCGCCGTGATGCGCACCGGGCTCGAGGAGCTGGCGCGCTTGCTGGCCGGCGGCATCGTGAGCGACGGCGAGACGCCGGTAACCAATTAGCCCGTGAGCACGATCGGCAAGAAAATCGGCATCGGCATCGCAACGCTGCTGACCCTGGCGGGTGTGGCCGGCATCGTCGTGCTCGGCCAGCTCGGCCGGCTGATCGAGCGCGGCGTCGAGCGCGAAGGACCGCGCATCACCGGCACCGACGTCTCGCTCGGCAGCGCGCGCGTGTCGATCTTCGACGGCGAAGGCTCGCTCAATCGCCTGCGCATCGCCAATCCGGAAGGCTTTTCCGGCGGCGATGCCTTTGACCTCGGCGAGATCGCGATTGCCGTGGACGTGAAGTCGGTGACCGCGGACGTCATCCACATCCGTCGGCTGGTGATCGAGGCGCCGCGCCTGCTGGCCGAGTTCGACGCAGCCGGCAGCAGCAACCTCGACGCCATCCGCGCGCATGCTCGCGCAGCCTCGCGCGACGGCGGCCCCGCGAAGCAGGGCGCCGACGGCGGACCTGAGGTGCGCCTGATCATCGACGAGTTCCGCTTCGAGAAGGCGGAAGTGCGCGCCCTGGCACCCGCGTTCGACGTCGACAGGACCCTGGTGCTGCCGCCGGTGATACTCAAAAACCTCGGCGCGAAACAGGGCGGCGCAACCGCATCCGACATCGCCAGCCAGGTGCTGCGGCCGATCGTCGATGCGGCGATCCAGGCCGCGACCCGGGAATACCTCGCCGCCCAGCGCGACAAGGTGGGCAAGAAAGTCGAGGAACAGCTCATGGACAAATTGTTCAAATGAAACTGACGGTCCACCACCTCAACAACTCGCGCTCACAGCGCGTGCTGTGGCTGCTCGAGGAGCTTCAGTTGCCGTACGCAATCCAGCATTACCAGCGCGATGCCAAAACCATGCTGGCGCCACCGTCGCTGAAGCGGGTGCATCCGCTCGGCAAGTCGCCGGTGCTGACCGACGGCGACACGGTCATCGCCGAGTCGGGCGCGATCATCGAATACCTCGTCGACACCTACGGCCAGGGCCGGCTCAAGCCGGCGGTGGGCACGCCCGAACGCCAGCGCTATACCTACTGGATGCATTACGCGGAAGGATCCGCGATGCCGCCGCTGGTGATGAAGCTGGTCTTCGGCCGGCTCAAGACTGCGCCGATGCCGTTCTTCATCAAGCCGATCGCGCGCGGCATCGCCAACCAGGTGTTGAACGGCTTCGTCGAGCCGCAGATCCGCCTGCACGTCGGCCACATGGAGGCGTCGCTGATGCCATCCGGCTGGTTCGTGGGCGAGGAGCTCAGCGCGGCTGATGTGCAGATGAGCTTTCCGGTCGAGGCGGCGGCGGCGCGCGGCGGGTTGGGATCGGAGTTCCCGCGACTGACTGGCTTCCTCGAGCGCATCCGCGCGCGTCCGGCGTACCAGCGCGCGCTGGAGAAGGGCGGGCCTTACGCGCTGATGCGCTGACTGTCACCCCGAGCGCAGCGAGGGGCCGCGTTCCGGGTGTCGCAGCGGTGGGAACGCGATCCCTCGCTACGCTCGGGATGACAGCCAGTCGCCGGCGTCGCGCTGGAAGAACGCCATCGTTGCGCCCCGATACGACGGATGCGGGAATACGCGCTCACCGTGGCGCTCGAGCCCGGCTTTCAGCAGCACGCGCTGCGACCCCACGTTCGGCACGTCCGTGATCGCATGGATGCGCGGCAGCTTCAGCTCCGTGAAGCCGTAGCGCAGCAGCGCCTCGCACATCTCGGTGGCGTAACCGCGGCCCCAATGCGCCTTGCCGAGCACGTAGCCGACCTGCACCAGGGTCTCGCCCTGGATGTGGTTCGGCAAGTGGAAGCCCATCGGCGTGTCGCCCTCGCGCTCGAGCGTGACCCACATGCCGAAGCCGGGTTCGCGCGCGTAGCCCGGGAGGATGCGCTCGTGCAGTAGCGCCGTGGTCTGCTCCGGCGAGGCCGGGCCGCCCATGTGGCGCTTGACCTCGGGGTCGCTCCAGAGGGCGTGCAGCCAGTCGTAGTCATCGGCGGTGAACCGCCGCAGGACCAGTCGCGCCGTCGTCAGGCCGGCGGCGTCGGTCACAGCGTGGCGTCGAGCGCCTGCAGCACGCGGTCGAGCTCCGCCGGCGAGTTGTAGTGCAGGAATGACAGCCGCAACGCGCCGCGCGCCGGGTCGACGCCCATCGCTTCGAGCAGGCGCACCGCGTAGAAGTGGCCGGCGCCGGCCATGACGCCGCGCGCCGCGAGGTCCTTGGCGACATCGAGTGGCGCGCGGCGCTGCGGCACGAACGCCACGGTCGCGGCGCGGATGCGCGCATCGCGGGGTCCGAGCAGGCGCACGTCGCGTCGCGCGGCCAGGAAGTCCAGCAGCCTTGGCAGCAGGGCGAGCTCGGCTTCGCGCAGCCGTTTGCGCACGCGGGCGGGCCGGCCGGCCGCATCGCCGCCACCGTGATGTGCGTCGAGCGCGTCGAAGTACTCGGCGACGCCGCGCGCTGCCGCAACCTGCGCGTGGTCCGGCCCGGCGGGCACGAGGCGCTTGCGCGGGTAGGCGTCGAGGAAGAAGTGCGCCTGGTTGGCGAGCCTCTGCTGTAACGCGCGCCGGATCACCATCACGCCCTGGTGCGGGCCGTAGGTCTTGTACAGCGAGAACAGGTACGCATCGGCGCCCAGCGCCGCGACGTCGGGCAGGCCATGCGGGGCCCAGGCCACGCCGTCGACGATCGAGATCGCGCCCGCGGACCGCGCCTGCGCGCACCCATCAGCGACAGGATTGACCTGTGCGACGACGTTGGAGCAGTGGGTGAAGGCGACGACTTTGGTGCGCGACGTCAGCAGCGCGTTGAGCTGCGCCGGATCGAGCGCGCCGGTGTCGCGGTCGACACGCCATTCGCGCACGACGATGCCGTCGGCGGCGAGCCGGCGCCACGGTCCCGAGTTGGCCTCGTGGTCCTGTTGCGTCACCACGATTTCGTCGCCGGGCTTCAGCAGCGGCCGCACCGCCTGCGCGAGCACGTAACCGTTCTGCGAGCTCGACGGCCCGAGCAGCACCTCGTCAGCGTCGACGCCGAGGTATTCGGCGAGGCGCGCGTGCGCAGCGTCCATCCACGCGCCGGCTTCGGTCGAGGCGGCTGACGGGTAGTACGGCTGCACTTTCAAGCGGCGGTAGTACTCGGCGAGGCGCGCGGTGACCTGCGCGCACGGGTAACTGCCACCGGCATTCTCGAAGAACGCCTGGTCAGCGAGGGAAGGCTCGGAGAAAGCCGGGAATTGCGCCCGGACGAACGCGAGGTCCACTAGCTCGTCGTGCCTTCCGGGAAAACCGGCCAGGCGGCCGTGATGCGTCCCTGGTCATAGACCGCGAGGTCGCCAAACTGCAGGAACACCGACTCGCTCTGGTGCGGGCGCAGGAACACGAAGTCGTCGACGCCGAGCTGCACCTCGCTGGACCCGTTCAGCATGTCCTGGTTGGTCGAGTGCCCCCAGATGGCGTTGCGCTGCAGTCCCGGCGGCGACACCGGGCTCGCCAGCCAGTAGCCGCCGTACAGATAGAACGTGCGCGCCGAGTTGGGGTCCCATGCCGCGAGGAGGCCGGACGCCATCTCGAGGCCCGGCAGCACGGTGCGGTCGAGCGCTTTCAGCACCGGGGTTGCGATGAAGCAGGCCGGCTGGTGGTCGGCGAGCGCCTTCGTGTCGAAATCGGTCGGCTTGACCAGCGCCGAGCCGATGGCGAGCTCGTTACACGGCGCCGACTCGTCATACAGCTCGTACGTGTTGCTGCCCCCGGCATTCAGGGTGAGGTGTTCGGGCTTGAAGCGCTCGCCGAGCGCCTCGCGCGCGGCCGTGACGCATTCGCCGTAGAACGTCATCGCCTTCTTCAGCGCGCCGCGCGGGCCGCCGAGGGCATCGGGAATCTTGGAGGCGTGCGCCTCGTAGCCCATGAAGCCTGAGAACTCGAGCCGCGGCTCGCTGGCGATCATGCGCACGACCTCGGCGACTTCACGCGCGGTGCGAAAACCCCCGCGATGCAGGCCGACGTCGAGCTCGAGGTTCAGGCGCAGCGCGCCCTTGGGCTGCGCCGCGGCAAGCTCCCGGTACTCGGCCATTCGCACGCCGGTGTCGATGAGCCACTCGACCTGGCGCTGGCCGTCGAACTTGCCTCGGGAATTCGCCGGCTTGAGCTCGGCGTAGAAGCGCCTGGCGGCGCCGGCCGGCATCGGCTTGCCGAGCAGCATCTGCGCATCCGGCATTTCGCGCGCGATCAGGTTCAGGTGCGGCTGGTGGAACACCATGAGCCGGTCGGTGCCCATTGCCGCGCGCACCTCGCGGATCAGCGGCAAGCTCGGCAAGGACTTGGCAACGATGCGGAAATGCTTGTTCTTGGGCAGGTTGGCCTTGAGCCGGCCGAGGTTGTGCGCGAGCTGCTGCTTGTCGATGACGAGGGTTGGCCGGTGCAGGCCGGCCTCACGCAGCGCGCCCTGCAGTTGCTGGAAATGCGCGTTGTGGCCGCCACCCGTGCGGCGGGGGCGTTTCGCGGCGAGGTACGCGACCGGCGCGGCGAGCGCACCGAGCAGCAGCAGGCGGCGCTTGGCGTTCATGCGCCGAACAATGTTTTCAGGTGCGCATTGAGCATGCGGCCTTCGGGGTCGAGTGTGGCGCGGATGTCGAGGAACTCCTGGAAGCGGGGATAGCGTTGCGCGAGTTGCGCCTTGCTCAGGGTATGCATCTTGCCCCAATGCGGACGGCCGCCGAAGTCGCCGAGATTTTGATACAGCGGCTCGATCGTCCCGAAGTAGGGCAGCGGGTCCTCGGGGTAGTAGTGGTGCACGGCGATCGAGCCGCTGGTGGCATGGCCGTGGAACGGGCTGAGCAAGGCGTCATCGCCGGCGCCCTTGACGATGCGCACCTCGATCGGGAAGAAGATTTCCGGGTGCATTTTCTCCACGGCTTCGCGCACACGGCGCACCGTCGGGACCAGGTGCTCGCGCGGGAGGTGGTATTCCATTTCGTTGAAGCGCACCGCGCGGCTCGACGGGAATACCTTGTACCAGACGTCGACCGCCTCTTCGGGCTGAAAATCCGCGGTGGCCCTGTTCATCAGCCAGCGCCGCAGCGACGGCGCCCACGACGTGAAGTCGCGCAGCGTCTTCATGTCGAGCACGGCGTTGTTGTCCTGGTCGACGCCACGCGGGTGAACCGGCTCGTCGGTCGGGTCGATCGTGATCGCGATGCCGCTGTCGCAGTGCGGGATGAGATAAATCTCGAAGCTGTGGTGCTTCGCGGCGAGCGCATCGAAACGCTCGAGCAGCGCGTCGAGCGGCTCGAGCCAGAGGCGGCGCTTCAGGTTGTGCGTCGGAAGGTTCTGCAGCGTTACTTCCGTGATCACGCCGAGGCTTCCCAGCGAGACGCGCGCGGCATCGAAGATCTCGCGATGTTTCGCGGCGCTGCACTCGAGCACCTCGCCGCGCGGCGTGACCAGCTGCAGCGCGGTGACATACGAATGCATCGCCCCGAGCGTGGCGCCGGTGCCGTGCGTGCCGGTGCCGATGGCGCCCGCCAGCGACTGCTCGTCGACATCCGGCATGTTCGGCAGCGCCTGGCCGATGCCCTGCAGGGGGCCGCCGACCTGGCCGAGCTTGGTGCCGGCGCCGAAGGTCGCGGTCATGGCCTTGGCGTCGTGGCGCAGCAGGCCGGTGAAGTTGCGCAGCGACAGCAGCGTGCCGTCGGTCGGCACCAGCGGCGTGAACGAGTGGCCGGCGCCGACCGGGCGCACGGGGCCGGGTGCCTTGCGCAAGAGGTCAACGAGCTGGTCCAGCGACTCGGGTGCGATGCGCTGCGCGGGCAGGCACGACTGGTAACCGGACCAGTTGCGCCAGCGGATCGGATCGCCGCGCTTGCGCGCCGGCGGCGGCGCCGCCGAATCGCAGCCGGCAAGGGCAAGTCCGGCCGCCGCCGCCGAGCCCGCCAGGAAGTCGCGGCGCTTCACGGCACGCCGGCCATGAAACGCACGAGGCCCTCGAACTCGGCTTCGCTGCAGTCCATGCACGAGCCGAGTGGCGGCATGCCTTCATGGCCGTCGATGGTGTGGGCGAGCAGGGCGTCCATGCCCTGCGCTAGGCGCGGCTCCCACGCCGCGCGATCGCCCGCCTGCGGTGCACCGCTACCGGGACTGGTGTGGCACGCCATGCAGGTCTGCACATACAGCGTGCCGAGGCGCGCGGCGTCGACGGCGTCGGCAGCCGAGGCGGCGCCGCTCATCAGGACCAGCAGGAAAGTCGCGATGCGCGTGAAAGTCATGAGCGAATGTTTGTCCCCGGCCGGCAGGATATCCTGCCGATGCCTACGGGGAACAACAGGTCCGCCTCATGCATCGCCTGCTATTGCTGCTCGCGCTCAGCGGGCCCGTCACGCTGCACGCCCAGGATGCCGAGCCGCCGTCCGCGGAACTCTCGGAAATCCCGGTGGCGGAGATCGCGCCACCGGCGCTGCCAGTGGAAGACGAGGCGGTCCAGCTCGATGAACTCGTCGTCACCGCGCAGCGCGTCAAGCAGCCGATGCGCAAGGTGCCGCTGTCGATCACCGCGCTGGGCGGCGACTTCATTTCCGCCACCGGCGCCGCGGACCTCGCGGATGTTTCGCTGTACGTGCCCAACGTGCGCGTCGACGCCGACGACCTCGGCTCGCCGCAGGTGTTCATCCGCGGCTTCGGCACCAATGCGTTCAACCCCAGCTTCGAGGCCTCGGTCGCCTTCGTGCAGGACGAGCTGTTCTTCGGCCGGCCGGGCTACTTCACGGAAGCAATGTTCGACATCGACCGCGTCGAAGTGCTGCGCGGGCCGCAGGGCACGCTGTTCGGCAAGAACTCGGTGGCCGGTGTGTTCAACGTCACCAGCAAGGGGCCGGAGCAGGATTCCTCGGCGGAGGGGCGCGTGTTCGGCGGCCAGGACGGCGAGTTGCGCTACGAGGCGGGCGTGGGCGGCTTCGTCACCGACTGGCTCGGTGGCCGCGCCGCCGGCTTGCACCGCCAGCAGGACGGCCAGCTTTACAACCAGTTCCAGGGCCGCATGGAAGACTCGCTCGAGCAGGATGCCGGGCGCGTCAAGGCGGTGCTGTACCCGGGCCTCGGCCTGCGCGCCGAGCTGATGGGCGTGGAGTCGCGCACCGAAGCGCCGTTCTGGCCGTTCCAGCTGATGAAGCTCGACGACGATACGCGCGACTACCTCGACGACTTCGACCCCGCGATCGAGGACGACCCGCGCAACTTCGTGACCTCGTTCGACACGCCGGGATTCATCGAGAAGGGCTCCGAGACCTTCGGCGGCAAGATCGAGTGGGACGGCGGCACGCTGGGCCCGCTGCAGGATTTCGCGCCGGTGCTGGTGCTGGGCAGCTCGACGTTCTACATCGACCAGCTCAACGAGCTCGACGTGTCGCCCGCCGACATCGCGCGGCTCGACAACCACGAGGACCACAAGCAGGAAACCGCGGAGCTGCGCTTCTCGGGCCGCTTCGACAGCCTCTTCGGGCTTGGCACCGGCCTGGAATTCGTCGCCGGCGCATTCAAGTACGAGTCGAACTACGTGCTGCTGGCGCGCATCGTCGCCGGCGCGGACCTCGGCTCATATGTGACGACCGCAGATGCGCAGCAGCTGATCGGCGCGCCCGGTTCTGGCGTCGGCGGCGGCTTCGGCCTGCCGACCGCGCCGCTCACCGCGAATGACGACTACCAGTTCGACTTCGTCCAGGACGTACAAAGCGAGGCGCTCTTCGCGCAATTCACCTGGTACCTCACCGACCAGTGGGCGATCACGCCCGGCCTGCGCTACAGCCGCGAGGACAAACGGGTCGATACCGCCGGCACCAGCCACTGCGAGGGCAAGGCCGTGGGCCAGCCGTGCTTCATGGCGCAGTTGCTCGAGGCGGTGGACTACGGCTACGCCGGGTTGACGCGCAGCGAGGCAGACCTGTCGCCCAAGTTCGCGCTGCAGTACTTTGGTGACGTCACCAATTACTACGTGTCGTACGCGCGGGGTTACAAGAGCGGTGGCTTCAATTCGCTGTCGTTCGGCCAGGTTTGCGACGATCCGGCCGACCCCAGCACCTGCCGCACGGTCCGCCCCGACGAGCTCGACTACGAGCCGGAAACCGCGCGTACCATCGAAATCGGCGCCAAGGCCCGCAGCGAAGGCGGCACGCTGGCCCTGAACGTCACGCGCTATGAAACGCGCTTCGACAACCTGCAGCTGTTGGCCTTCAACGGCTTCCTGTTCGACGTCAGCAACGCCGGCAAGGCTCGCTCACGCGGTTGGGAAGCCGACTTCCAGTGGATCACGCTTTATGAGCCGCTGCGCCTGATCGGTTCGATCGGCTTGCTCAAGGCGCAGTACCTCGATTATCCCGGGGCCCCGGCGCCGATCGGTGAGGGCATCGGCGCGACGCAGAACCTGGCTGGCCAGCGCATCGCGTTTGCGCCGCGCCACACCGGTACGCTGACGCCGACGCTGACGTACCTCTTTGGCGACTTCATCACGACGTTTGCGGCGGACGCCTTGTACCAGGGCGGGCAGTTCACCGACACCGACCTCGACCCGAATACCTATCAACGGCGCACGGTCCAGTACGCGGGTCGCGCAACGTTCGCGCAAGCGGGCGGGTTATGGGGAGTGACCCTGGGCGGCACCAACCTGACCGACGAGCGCATCCTCAACCAGGTCACCGACGCGCCTTTCTTTCCGGGGACATTCTTCGCGCAACAGGCAGGCGGCCGGCAGTTGTTCGCGACGGTGCAGTTGAGCTTCTAGCTGACTGGCGGAACCTCGGCGGTATCGGCATGGGCAAGCTGGTTCCGACCCCGACGCTTCGCCGCGTAGAGCGCGCCGTCGGCTCGCTTGAGCCATTGTTCCGCTGTCTCCTGCGGCCGCAGCTCGGCGATGCCGAGGCTGACGGATACGCGTTCGTGCGGCACCAGCACCGCGCCGTGCACCGCGGCCCGGAGCCGCTCAGCGATCGCTGCAGCGCCCGCGTCGCCTACGCCAGGCAGGTACAGCACGAATTCGTCGCCGCCGATCCGGAACAGCAGGTCACTGTCACGCGACAGGCGCTGCGCCACCGCGGCGACGCCCATCAGCACGGTGTCGCCGGCGGCGTGCCCAAAACGGTCATTGACCTGCTTGAAGTAATCGACGTCGAAGGCGATCAACGAGGCGGTAACCCAGCCGGCGCGCTCGAGCGCGCTGCGCAATTGCTCATCCATGTAGCGCCGATTGAAGCAGCCGGTCATCGGGTCCTTGACCGACTCGGTCCATAGCTTGCGCGAGCGCTCGGCGCTTCGGTGCAGCATGTCCTCGCGGTGCTTGCGCGCCGTGAGGTCGCGCAAGATCACCGAATAGCCGTAAAGGGTGTTGTCGAGCCGGCGCATCGCGGTGGTCACCACGCTGGCCCAGAAACGCTGGCCATCCCGTTGCACGCGCCAGCCCTCGTCTTCGACCCGGCCGTTGCGCGAGGCGAGATCGAGCTCGCGGGCGGGCCATCCGCCCTCCGCCTCGTCGCGCGTGTAGAAAACTTCGAAGTCACGGCCGATGATGTCATCGGCGGCATAACCGGTGATCAGCTCGGCGCCGGCGTTCCAGCTCCGCACCGTGCCGGCCGCATCAAGCAGGAAAATGCCGTAGTCGCGCACGCTGTTGACCAGGAGCCAGTAGGGATCCTCAGCCGCAGGCAGGCCGTGCCCGCGCCGTGCTGCTCCTGCGTCCGTGCCCTCCCGAGCCTTGTCCATCGCCCCATTCTTGGACACCGAGGCGGTGATGCCGGCCCGGGGCTACAGCGATGCCCAGCGGCCCGACGAACGGTGCGAAAATCGTGAGCGAAGTCACAGCGTGATTCGTAACCGCGTTAAAGGAAAGCCGACAGTTCGTGCGCAAGATCATCCACGTCGACATGGACGCGTTTTACGCCTCGATCGAGCAGCGCGACGACCCGGCGCTGCGCGGCCGGCCGGTCGTGGTGGCATGGCGAGGCGCGCGCTCGGTCGTCTGCGCGGCCTCGTATGAGGCGCGCCGCTTCGGTGTGCGCTCGGCCATGCCGGCGCTGCGTGCCGAGCGCCTGTGCCCGGATGCGGTGTTCGTCGCGCCGGACTTCACGCGTTACCGCGCAGCGTCCAGGCAGGCGCGCGAGATTTTCGAGCGCCATGCGAACCTCATCGAGCCGCTGTCGCTCGATGAGGCCTATCTCGACGTAACGCAGCCTAAATCCAGCCTGTCCAGCGCCACCGTGGTTGCCGAGAGCATTCGCGCGCAGATTCGCGAGGAGATGCGCGTGACGGCGTCTGCCGGCGTCGCGCCGAACAAATTTCTCGCCAAGCTTGCCTCCGACGTGCGCAAGCCCGACGGTTTGTTCGTGGTGCGTCCCGAGCAGGTCGACGGTTTCCTGCTGCCACTCCCGGTCGCGCGCATTCCAGGCGTGGGCAAGGTCACCGACGCGCAGCTCGCGCGGCTCGGTGTGAGGAGCATTGCGGACCTTCGCGCGCTGAGTGCTGAGGCGCTCGAACGGGAGTTCGGTCGCTACGGCCGGCGCCTGTATGAGCTCGCGCGCGGCATCGACGAGCGCCCCGTGGAAAGCAACCTGCCGACGCAGTCGATCTCCGCCGAGGACACCTTCGAGGTCGACCAGACGCTCGATGCCATGGAACCAAAGATCCGCAGCCTCGCCGCGAAGGTGTGGCTGGCGCTGCAAAACGAGCGCCGCGCACCCCGCACCGTGGTCCTGAAACTGAAAACGCACGACTTCCGCATCCTCACCCGCAGCCTGACGCCGACGACACCGCTAACCAGCGAGCAGCAACTCACGGACATCGCGCTATCCCTGCGCGACCGCGTCGGCCGCCCCTCGCAATCCCTCTACCGCCTGGTCGGAGTAGGCCTCTCCAACTTCCGCGACCCCGACAATCCCTCAACGCAGCCCCAGCTCTTTTAATCAACCCCTTACCAGCGGGGGTCAGCAGACGTTCGGACCCCAGACGTTCAGGGGTGCTTCAGGTGGGCGCTTCAAGCTCTGCGCCCATGAACACGACAAAGCGCGGTGCGCGGTGGGTCCCGGTGTGGGTGGGGTCGTTGCTGCTGCTTGCGGGGGCGGCGCGGGCCGACGTCTATCTCGATGGCAACGTCACGCTCGACTATTACGTGGCCCAAATCGACGACGAGGGCTTCGAATTCGCCGACGCCGAGTTTTATGCCGAGCGTGTCATCAACGACTCCGCCGCCGCCAGCGGCCCGCTGTCGCTATCAGGCTGGTTGTCGCCCGACGCCTCAGCCGCGGGCGTGGGCACCGAAGTTGGCTACCTGCCGTTCGGCGCGATACCCGGGAGCAGCAGCACCGGCCCCGTCACCGACGTGGTGCCGGCCGAGGACGCCGTCCCCGGCGAGTACTTCCCCTACGTCCTGCTCCAGGACGACCGCTTTCCCGACAGCTTCGAGGACGCCCGCAGCCTTTCTCCCCGGTTGTTGTGGCGTGGTGGCCTCGAGGCGGTCGGGCCTCTCTACATCATCCCGTACGCGGGCGGCCAGGAGGTCACGGTGGACTTCGACACGCTGCGCAACAACCGCGTCGACAGCCGCGTTTCCAACCCGATCGTGCTGACGCTGTACGCGACGTTCGGCTATGGCCCGGCATCCGACGGCTACGTGCTGTGCCGCCGCACCGTGGGCGGCCTCTACGCGGGCGATCGGCGCGATGCGTCGGACTTCGACTGCACGCTGGCGCCGATCCCGGACGGTGAGTACACGCTGCACCTCGAAGTGGCCGAGGATGGCGGCCGCGGTGGTGCCTCGACGCTGTCGGGTCCAGACATACGCTTCCGTGGTGGCCGCATCGACGATGGCTACCCCGACACCGTCGATGTCTACGTCGGCGCGAGCGACACCACGTGGCTCGCGGTGTTGCTCGCTGCGCTGCTGCTTCAGCTCGCGCGCCGCAGGGCCTGGTTGACGATGGAGCGGATCAACGCGGCGTAGCCGATGCCGACCTTGCGCGCCGACTGCGCGAGCTCGTCGTCCTGCGCCAGGCACGGGTTGACGTTGGGCTCGATCACGTACACCTGGCCGCCGGGCGTCACGCGCAAGTCGAAGCGCGCATAAGAGCGCAGGTTCAGCGCGCGGTAGGCGCGCTTGCAGACGTCGTCGACGCGCTCCTGCACCGCCTTGGGCAGCTTGTGGGCGAACGTGTTGCGGATGTCCCAGCGCTTGCGATACGCGTCATCCCACTTGGCCTTGTAGCTGGCGATGCGCGGCTCATCCTCCGGCAGGTCGCCGAAGGTCATCTCGCGCGGCGGCAGGATGCGCAGGCGCGTGTCGCCGAGGATGCTGACGTAGAGCTCGCGGCCATCGATGTATTCCTCGGCGATGGCGTCCATCTTCATGCGCTCGTGGATCATCTGCACGCGCTCGATGAAGCTCTTCTCGTCATCGACGATCGAGGCATTGGAAATGCCGCGGCTGGCTTCCTCGGCCATCGGCTTGACGATGCAGGGCAGGCCGATGTTCGGCGGCAGCCAGACCTTGCTGCCGCGATAGAACGTGTGGAAGCGCGGGCCACGCACGCGATGGAAGCGCAAAATCTTGCGCGACAGGCCCTTGTCGTTGCACAGGAACAGCGCCGCGGACGTGGCGCCCGTATACGGCACGCCGAGCACCTCGATCAGGGCCGTGATGTTCTTGTCCCACCGGGTGACCTGGTGGAAGGTTTCGATCAGGTTGAAGATCACGTCCGGCTTGAACTCGCGCACCTCCTCGAGCAACGGCCGCACGTCGGCGTACAGGCCCAGCAGGCGCACGTCGTAGCCGTTCTCGAGCAGCGCGTTGTGGACGTCGTTCTCGGTGTAGCAGTTCTCCGGATCGGCAAACTCGGCCGTGTAGTCGTGGGTGCGACTCACGGCGTACGGCATGTCGAACACCAGCAGCACACGCAGCTTCTTCCTAGGCATGGGCCCTGCCGACTCCCTTGACGCCCAGCTCTTTCATGCTGCCGCGCAGCCGGTTGGTGTAGCGGTAGTTCATCATCAACGTGGTCAGGTAAGTCGCGAGCTGCAGGATCACCGCGGTCTCGGGGTCGCTGGTGGAGAGGCGCAGCTCGGCGGCGCGCTGGTGGATGCGCTTGAACACGCCGTTGACCATGAAGCGCTTCTCGCCGGTCCAGCCGGCGACCGTGATGAGCAGCGCCTTGCGGTGATCGCGCAGGATGCGCGCGACCGAGCGGCCGCCGCCGCCCTGGCTGTCAGGAAACATGCGCCGCAGGTTGGCGTCGTGGAACGCCGGAAGGTTCTCTGCTTCGGCTTGCTGGCGCTCCTTGTAGAAGCGCCGCAGGGTGCGGCGGATGCCCGAGGCCTTCCAGTACTGACGGCCGGCTTCCTTCGCCGGGCGCTGGCCCGCGACCTGCTTCATCAGGCCGTCGACGAATTGCAGCTTGTCGAGCGCTTTCCAGCCGCGGTACTGCTTGTGCCAGTCGAGGTTCGGCGTCAGCCACACCGCGAAGGTCTCGCACCAGTCTTCATCGGGGTGGTATTGCGCGTAGTAGTAGTCCAGGTGCCGCACGAAGCTCCGGCTGTATGGCCGGAAGCGGTAGGTGTCTTCGTACGCCTCGGTGGACTTGCCGAACACGCGCTGCCAGCTGCGGCGCTTGTGCAGGCCGTACGCATAGCTCATGGCATGGCCGGACTCGTGGCGCAGCAGCTTCATGCACCAGTCGGGTGTCGAGCCTTCCGCCTCGAGCATCATTTTCCGCTCGAGCTCGATCAGGCGCGGGTGCGCCAGGTAGAACGGGATGCCGATCTCGGGTTCGTCTTCCGGCGTCAGCCACTCGTCGGCCAGGTAGCAGCGGGGCTGGAACAGGATGTCGCGCGCGCGCAACTCCTTGTGGAGCTGCTGCACGCGGTCCTCGAGCCAGGTGCCTTCGATGGCGACCGGCAGGTCGGAGATTCGAAGGTCGAGCAGGCGCTCCTCGGCGAGGGTCGCCAGGTCGATGACGGGCTGCTGCGAGGTTTCGCTGCCCTCGGCCATCCGGGCTTCCGCCGACGATCAGTGGGAAGGTGCCCAAAATAGCAGGCGAGAGCGCGCGCCGCGCGCCCCCCGCAGCGTCTGCGTCAGCTCAGGACTTCGAGGTCGCGACCCTTGATGCGCACGCGCTGGCCGACGGTGAGGCTGCCGGGGTCGGCGACGTTCACGATGCGCGTACCGCCCGTGTCCATGCGGACGAGGACCTCGTAGACCGAACCTGTGCGGCGGTTCTTCTCGATCTGGTGACCGGCCGCTGCGCCGCCCACGACGCCCGCCGCAGTGGCAGCGTCCTGGCCCTTGCCGCTGCCGAACTGGTGGCCGACCACGCCGCCGATGACCGCCCCAAGGACGGCACCCGCACCGGACGCCTTGCCGCCCTGGTCGACCGCCTCGATGCCGCGAACGGTGCCGCAGTCGCTGCATTCGGCGACGCGGCCGGCCGGGGCCACCGGGTCGCGGGCGCATGCCGTAGTTGCTGCCGCTGTGCAGATGATGCCGGCGGCGGCAGTGATGTAGATGAGTGCTTTCATGGAAACCTCGCTCACGTCAGGGTGCTCCCATTGGAGGCCGCGGCGTGGGCGAGGGTTCCGGAGCGCCTAGAGACCCGGGGTGATTTCCTTCAGGGTATCGGTGACCTTGTGCGCGGCGCGCTTGATGGCGCGCGTCGCGTCCTGGGCCAGGGTGGTCGCCTTGCGCTGCGTGCGCGCCGTCGCCCGACGTGCCTTGCGGCCGGTGGCGTTGGCGCGGCGGCGTGCCGTGGTGCGCGCGCGACGGGCGCGGTTGGCGGCGCTCGCGCCGGCGCGCTTGGCGCGGGTGCGGACGTTGCGGGCGGTGGTACTGGCACTGCGGCGCGCACGGGTCGTGCGGGCCTTCGCCGCCTTGCGCGTCGATCGACGGGCTTTTGCTGCCATGGATGATCTCCTTCCGTGGAAATGGATCAGGCCAGGGTGGTCGCGAAGCTGCCGCGCACGCCGGCCTGCCCATTTCCGACTGCTCTGGATGCAAAAGATTCATTGTTACGCTCCGCGCGATCCTGCGAATATTCAGCACTGGTTCATCGCGCGCGCCGACACTGGTCCTTAGGAACGCCGCATCCCGCGGCTTACCATGAGCAAAGCCATGCAGACACTGCGTATCCTCGCCCTCGCCATGACAGCGCTGCTCGCGGCTCATCCGGCGCAGGCGCACTACGAGCGTGCCGAGCTCGAGCAGATGCTCGCGCCGATCGCGCTCTATCCCGACAGCGTGCTGTCCCACGTGCTGATCGCTGCCACGTATCCGGACCAGCTGGCGGAGGCCGCCGAGTGGTCGCGCGACCACCCCCGACTCGAGGGGGAAGCCGCGGTCGATGCCGTGGAGCGCAAGGATTGGGATCCCAGCGTGAAGGCGCTGGTCGCGTTCCCGGAAGTGCTCGCGCGCATGGACGAGGATCCGGAATGGACCGACGAGCTCGGCGATGCCTTCCTCGACCATGAGTCCGACGTCATGGATTCGGTGCAGAGCCTGCGCCAGCACGCTTACGACGCCGGCCGCCTCGGCTCGCTCGACAACGTCAAGGTGGTGCGTGAGCACCAGTACATCTACATCGAGCCGGCGCACCACCACGTGATTTTCGTTCCGTATTACGACCCGTGGTGGGCCTACGGGGGCTGGTGGTGGCCGCATCATCCGCCGTACTACTGGCGCACCTGGTACGGCCGGCCGTACAGCTATTACGGCGGCGGCTGGTACTGGGGCACCTCGTACCGCGTGCAGCCGACGTTCTACTCCAGCACCTTCTACTGGCCGCAACGCCGTGTCGTGGTGAATTACCGCGAGCGCAACCTCTACTCGGGCCGCCACGTATCGCGCAGCGAAGACGTGCGCTACTGGCGGGAAGAGCCGGCGGCGCGCCGGCATGCCAGTCGACCGGTCGACCCGCGCTCGAGCCCGTCGCGCTCGTCCGCCGTCGAGAAGCGCGAGTACCGCAGTCGCGAGGCGCAGCGCCGCGAGGAAGGTCGCGACCGCGACACGCCGCAGAAGCCTGCCCGCCGCGACCGCCCGTCGAAGCGCTCCGCGGAGCGGGCGCCGCGTGACGAAGACGCCAGTCCCCGCCGCGAGCGGATGCAGCGCGGCCGCGAGTTGCGCGACAGTCAGCCGGCGGAGGCTCCCGCCACCCGGCGTGAGTCAGGCAGCGAGTACAACTCGCGCCGCAACGAGGCACCTGCACGACGCGAGATCCAGCGTGGGGATGAACCCCGTGCGGAGCGCGCTGCGCCGCAGTCGCAGCGCGAGGACGCGGAGCGCAAGAAGGCTCCGCGGCAGGGCGAGGAGGAATCTGAACCCCGTCGCAGCCCGCGCAACGAGTCTCGAGGTGAGTCGCGTAGTGAGTCGCGCCGCAACAACGGCGGCGGTAACGGCGAGGGCAACGGGCGCGGGCGGACTTGAATACCGCCGGCAACGGCTATCGCGTCGCCGCGGCCCCGGTGGACTTGGGGTTCGTTACAAACCCGATCTTGACCAGCCCCGCCGCCTGCGCGTCGGCCATGATCTCGGCAAGGCGTTGGTACTGCGTGGTCTTCTCCGCGCGCAGGTGCAATTCCGGCTGAGGCGTCTTCAGCGCCGCCGACCGCACGCGCACCTTCCACTCGTCCACGGTCACTTCCTGGTCGTTCCAGAACAGCTTGCCTTGCGCGTCCAGCGACAGCGTGACGATGTCGGGCTTGTCCGGGTTTTTCGTGGCGGCGGCCTGAGGCAGGTCGATGGCGATCTTGTGGGTGACCAGCGGTGCCGTGATCATGAAGATGATCAGGAGCACGAGCATGACGTCGACCATCGGCGTGACGTTGATCTCCGACATCGGCGGCGTGTCCGCACTGAAACGGCCGCCGTCGTGGCTGCCGTTGCCGGAGGAGAACGCCATCGCTACTTCGTCGCCCCGCGGTCTACGCGGGCGCCGGTCGTCATGTATTGGTGCAGGTCGTGGGCGAAGTTGTCGAAACTGCCGATGACGACGCGATTGCTGCGCACGAGGAAGTTGTAACCGAGCACCGCCGGCACTGCCACCGCGAGGCCGATGGCGGTCATGATCAACGCTTCACCCACTGGCGCGGCGACGGCGTCGAGGCTGGCTTCGCCGGAAGCGCCGATGCGGATCAGGGCGTGGTAAATGCCCCAGACCGTGCCGAACAGGCCCACGAAAGGCGCAGTGCTGCCGACCGTGGCGAGGAACGTGAGCCCGGTCTCCAGCTGGCTGGTCTCGCGGCTGATGGCCTTGCGCAGCGAGCGCTCGACGAACTCGGACGCCGACATCGCATCGCCGAGGCGGCCGCCGGTGTGCTTTTCGTGGTGCTGCGCGGCGTTGACGCAGTCGAGGCCGATCTTGGAAAACGGCTCGCTCTTGCGCTGGCCTTCGAGCCACTTGATGCCGTCGCCCAGCGAGCTCGCCTCCCAGAAGCGGGCGACCACGGTATCCGCCTTCTTGCGGATCGCGAAGGCGCGCAGCGCCTTGGTGATGATGTAGTACCAGCTGAACACGGCCATCAGCAACAACAGCAACAGCACGGCGAGGGCAACGCCGTCGGCCTGCGCGAGCAGGTTGCCGAAGCCCATCTGGTTGAGCGCGGAAGTCGAGTGCATGGATTACTCGGTGGGCAGCAGGGACTGGAGCGCGCGCCAGCCGCCGTCGACATTGACGACGTGGGTGTAGCCCATCTTCTGGAGATTGTCGGCAGCGATGGCGGAGCGAAAACCGCCGCCGCAATAAAGGTACAGCGGCTGGCTGCGGTCGGGATGGCGACTCTCGATGTCGCGCTCGATGATGCCCTTGCCGATCCACTCGGCGCCCCGGACGTGGCCGGCCGCGTACTCGCTCTCCTCGCGGACGTCGATCAACGCGGCGTGACGCTCCTTCTCCAGGATCGTGGGCAGCTCGGCGGCCTCGATGTTGCGGATGCGCCCTTTGGCCTCATTGACCAGCTTGAGGAATGCGCTCGAATGTCCGGCTGCGGCCATGGTGGCTCCTGTGGAGTCCGATAGGTTACTAAGTAGCGGGCCGGGGCGCTAAGCTCTATGGACAAGTCGGCCGGAGGGGGCCTTGAAGTCACTCATGCAGCCGATCGCGCAGTAATGTCGAAATCTCCATGAGCCGGCCGAGCATCTTCATCACCGGCGCGGCGACCGGCATCGGTCGCGCGACCGCGCAGCATTTCCACCGTGGGGGCTGGTGCGTCGGCCTCTACGACGTCAACGAGGCCGGCGTGCGCGAACTCGCGGTGTCGCTGGGTGAGGGCGCCCTCGCCGGTAAGCTCGACGTGACCGATGCGGCGGGCATGGCGGCGGCGCTGGAGTCTTTCTTCGATGCCGCGGGGGGCCGGCTCGACGTGCTGTTCAACAACGCCGGCATCGCGGTGGTGGGCGACTTCGATGCGCTGCCGCTGCCGCGCCAGCTCGCGCTGGTCGACGTGAACCTCAAGGGCGTGATCATCGGCTGCCACGCGGCGTTCCCGTACCTCAAGCGCACGCCGGGCTCGCGCGTGATCAGCATGTCGTCGGCTTCCGCCATCTACGGCGCGCCGGGATTCGCGAGCTACTGTGCGACGAAGTTCGCGGTAAAGGGCCTCACCGAGGCGCTCAACATCGAGTGGGACAAGCACGGCATCCGCTGCATGGATGTGCTGCCCCTGTTCGTCGACACGCCGATGGTCACGCAATTCGTCGAGCAATCCGGGGGCAAGCCCAAAAGCATGGATGCGCTCGGCATGCACCTGACCGCCGACGACATTGCCGCCACCGTGTGGCGCGCCGTGAACTGGCGCTGGTGGCCGCGCATCCATTGGTATCCGGGCGCGCAGTCCTGGCTGCTCGCGCTGAGCTCCAAAGTTTCGCCGGGCTGGTTCAACCATCTCAGCACCAAGTGGGTGTCCGGATACTGACATGGCGCGCCCGATCGTATTCATCCACGGCATGTGGTGCACCGGCGCCAATTTTTCCCGGCTCGTCGAGATCCTCAAGGCGCGCGGCCATGCTTGCTACGCACCTTCGCTGCCGGCGCACGAGGTTGGCGTGGAACATCCGGAAGTCGGCACCCAAAGCGTCGCCGACTACCTTGCGTTCCTCGAGGACTATGTGCGCCGGCAGGGTTTTGCCGAGCCGCCGATACTGATCGGCCACTCGATGGGCGGGCTGCTCGCGCAGCAGCTCGCTGCACGCATCAATCCTTTCGCGCTGGTGCTGCTGACCACGGCCGCGCCGTCGGGCACCTTCGGGCTGCGCCTCTCGAACGTGTGGTCGTTCACGCCGGTGGCGCTGCGCTGGGGCTGGTGGCGCAGGCCCCAGAAGTTGTCGTACAGGGGGTACGTAAACCGCGCTTACAACGGCGTGCCGGTCGAAAAGCATCGCAAGCTGTACGAGGGCATGGTCGAGGAATCCGGCCGCGTGGTGCTCGAAATCGCCTTCTGGTTTCTGGCCGGTGGCAAGGCCACCCGGGTTGACGCGAGCGCCATCCGCTGCCCGGTGTACATCGTCAGCAGCGGCGAGGACCGCTTGACGCCGGCATCGGTCATCCGGCGCCTCGCCGCGAAACACTATCCGCACGCTTCGCTGCGGCATTGGCCGCACCGCGGCCACTGGGTGCTCGACGACGCCGACACCGACGAGATGACCGCCGAGATTGCCAACTGGCTGCAGGGCCACGAAGCCCGGATGAAACGCGCATGACCGCGCTTCATGCCAGGCGGCCCGCGGCCAGGCGGTCCGCGATGGGCCTCGTCGCTGCGATGGTCTGCATCCTGGCCCTGCTGCCGGTGGACCCAGCGCGCGCCGCCGATGAAGTCGGCGAGGCGCTGGAAGCCAGCCTTTCGTCGCAGCGTGCCGCGCGCGAGTCGCAGCAGCGCGTCAACAAGTTCGACGACGAAGCGAAGGTGCTGCGCGATAAGCGCCGGACCGCGCAGTGGAAGGCGCTGCAGCAGTCGGCCTACGCCGCGCAGCTCGAGGAGCAGGCTGCGATCGAGGAGAAGAAGCGCGGCGAGCTGGAGTCACAGCTCGCCCGCATCGCGTCGACCGGCACCGACCTGGCACCGCTGATGGCGCGCATGGTCGCCGAACTCGAGACGTTCATCGAGGCCGACCTGCCGTTTCTCCGCGAGGCGCGCCGCCAGCGCGTGGCCGACCTCAAGGCCTTGCTCGCCGATCCAACGCGCGGCGGTCCCGAGAAGTTCCGCCGCGTGCTCGAGGCCCATCGCAGCGAGGTCGAGTACGGACATTCCATCGGTGCGGAGGACCGCGAGGTTGACTGCGCCGGCGCGCGCGGCAAGGCGACGCTGGTGCGAGTGGGCCGCATCGGGCTGTACTGCCTGACGCCCGACGGCACGGGTGGCTACTGGGACGCGCGGCACAAGCGCTTCGAGACACTCGACGATGACGGCGTCGCCGAACTGAGGCGCGCAGTCGTGGTTGCGCGCGGCGACGGCCCGCCGGAGTTGCTGGTCCTGCCGGTGCGCGCGGGACGGGAATGAAAGGCCCCCTGCGTCTCTGCGCCGTACTCCTGCCTTTTCTTTCGGGCGGCGTTTTCGCGCAGGGCGAGCTCCTCAAGCAAGTTCGCGACAGCAACCGAGCCGCGACGCAGCTCAATGCCGAGCGCGAAGCCCGCTTCGTGCGCGCGCGCGACGAGCAGGCGCGCCTGCTGGCCGAGACGCTCGCAGAGGTGCGCCGCCACGAAGGGCGCGTCGCGTCGGCGAAACAGCGCTGGACCGTGGCGCGCGCGACTTCTGCCGTGCTCGAGAAGAAGGTCGCGGTGGCCACGCGCGAGCTCGACACGTTGTACGACGCTGCGCGCGGCGCGGCCGTGGACCTGCACGACACCGCGGAAAAGTCGCTGGTGACCGCGCAGTTCCCCGAGCGCATGGAAGTGATCGCGCCGCTCGCGGCGAGCCAGACCTTGCCGGGCCCCGCTGAGCTCGAGACGCTATGGCGTGCCTTGCAGCAGGAAATGAAGGAGAGCGGCACGGTCGCGACGTTCAGCGCCGCGGTTGCCGGCGAGTCGGGCAAGGCCCAACGCGAAGTGACGCGCATCGGCGTGTTCACCGTGCTCGCCGCGGGCGCTGCGGACGCGGAGTATTTCGTGCTCCAGTCGGGCGGCCGCGCGCTGGTCGAGATGGAACGCCAGCCGCCGCGGCGCTATCGCGGCCTCGCCGAGGAATTCCGCGCTGCGCGGAGCGGCTACGCGACCATGCTGCTCGACCCGTCCCGCGGCCCGCTGCTGGTGGCCGAGGCCAATCGGCCGGGCCTGTTCGAGCGGCTGTGGCGCAGCGGCGTGGGCGGCTACTTCATCGCCGGCATCCTGCTGTTGGCGATCGCGCTCGCGGTGATGCAGTCGGTGTGGCTGCGCTCGCGCCTGATCATCGACGAGCAGAGCATCAGCGTCACGGTTGCAATCCTCGTCGCGTTCGCGCTGATCCAGTGGTGGCTGTGGCAGCCGGGCGAGCCGAGCGCGAACGAAAGCGTGGCGATGGTCGAGCTGGTCTCCGAAGAAGAGCCGGAGAGCGAGGAGGAAGTGCCCGAGCCCGAGCTGACGCCGCCGCCGGCGCCGCCGTCGATGCCGGCTTCGACCAGCACGATGGCGCAGTTGCCCGCGCTGGCGATGCCTTCGGCCGCGCCGGTCGTGTCGAACATCCAGGTGCCGGTGAAAATCGGCGGTGGCAGTTCGCTGGCCGGCGCAGGCTTCGCGGGATTCGCCCGCGGCGAGGGCGCCGGCTTCGGCCGCGGGCAGGGCTTCAAGGGCAAGGAACTGGTGCCGCTGTCGACTGCGCGGCCACAGATGCCGGAGTGGGCCTGCAAGCAGGGCATCAAGGGCTGGGTCGAGGCGGTATTCACGGTGATGCCCAACGGCCGCGTGCAGGACGTGAAGATCGTCGATGCGCAGCCGCGCGGCGTCTACGAGATCGCCGCGATCGAGAGCATCAACAACTGGATCTATGCCGAAACCGACCGCGCGCGCGAAGTGAAGCAGCGCGTGCCGATGGACCCGGCCGACTGCGCGTTCAACTGGCGATGAAAATAGGGACGCACACCATTTTTCCACGGCGTAAAGCCGGGTCGTCAGGCTCGGTCAAAAATGGTGTGCGTCCCTATTTTCTCCGGGCATGGATTCCAGCTTTCGCTGGAATGACGGTGTTGTTTGCCGCCCACGCCGAGCA
This sequence comes from Verrucomicrobiia bacterium, assembly GCA_035526825.1. Lineage (GTDB taxonomy): Bacteria > Pseudomonadota > Gammaproteobacteria > Nevskiales > Nevskiaceae > JACPFV01. Next base: position 79,525 of record DATLBT010000120.1, read on the forward strand.
GTACCGCAGCGAAGTGCGCGAGCTCGAGGCCACGCCCGGGCAAAGCAAACCGCAGGACTCGAAGAAGTTGCTGCAGGACGCGAAAGATCCGTACAGCAAGGCCCTGCTGCTGCGCGACCTCGCCGCCCAGGCCGTCAACAAGAAGGACTACGAGCAGGCCGCCGAGTACCTCGAGCAGGCCATCGCGCAGAACGCGCTGTCGCCGCAGGCCGCGGCCGAGATGCGCAAGAACCTCACGGCGCTGCGCGTGGCGGGCGGCAAGCCGACAGACGTCATCAAGGCACTCGAGCCGCGCGTGAAAAACAACGCGCAGGCCAGCCCCGAGGAAATGGCGGCGCTCGGCGGCGCCTACCTGCAGGTCAAGCGTTTCAAGGAGGCGCTGCCGTTGCTGCAGAAGGCGGTCGCGGCGAACCCCAACGCCGACGAGAGCTGGTTGCAGGGGCTGTATTCCGCGTACATAGGCGCCGGCCAGGAGAAGGAAGCCGCGCCAGTGCTCGAGAAGCTGGTCCGCCGCAATCCGGGCAAGCCCGAATACTGGCTGCAGCTCGCCGGCTTGCATCACAAGGCCGGCAACAAGGAGCGCGCGCTGGCGACGCTCGAGCTCGCCAGCCGCCAGGGACATCTCGACTCGGCCGAGCACCGGCTGCAGCTGGTCGGCCTGACCGCGCAGCTTGGCGCGCCGTTCGAGGCGGGCTCGCTGCTGCAGCGCTGGATGCTCGACGGCGAAGTGCCGCGCAACGCGCAGAACCTGGAGGCGCTGGCCGGCCTGTGGGTCGCCGCGCGCGAGCACCAGCTCGCGGTCGACGCGCTGCGCGACGCGGTGCAGGCGCGACCCAGCTCCGAGCTGAACCTGCAGCTCGGCCAGCTGTTGCTCGAGCGCGAGGAATACGTCGAGGCCGCGTCCGCGCTCAATGCCGGACTGGACGACGCGCGCGCTGACCGCGCCGGCCCGGTGCTGTTGTCGCTGGGCGTCGCGGCGTTCTATGCAGGCAGCACGGACGGCGCGATCCAGGCCTTCACCGGTGCGGCGCGGCATCCGGGATCGGCGCAGCCGGCGAAGGATTGGCTCGCGTTCCTCGAAATGCCGCAGGCGCGCGAGCAGGCGCTCAAGTTCGCCAAACGCAAGTCGTCGGCGCCCGAGGCTGTCGCGCTCAGCGGCCGGCTGCTCGGCGGCACGGTCAAGGCGGCGCCTGCCCTCGGTGAGCTCGCCACGGTGATGCCGGACATGCGCCGACTCACCGGCAACCTCACGCCGATTGGTGCCGAGCGCGATGCCAGCAGCGATGGCACGATTCCCGAGTGGACCGGCGGCCTGGCCAAGGCGCCCAGCGCGTTCAAGGCCGGCGGCCGGCTGGTCGATGCGTTCGCGGCCGACAAGCCCCTGTTCACGATCACCGCTGCCAACGCCGCGCAGTACGCCGCGAAGCTCTCGGCCGGCCACCGCGCGCTGCTGGCGAAATATCCAGGGTACAAGTTGCCGGTCTACGAAACGCGCCGCAGCGCCGCTTACCCGAAGGCCATCTATGACGCGACCCAGGCCAACATCGGCAAGGCCAGGCTGGTCGGCTCCGATGGGTTGACCGGCGCGAAGCTCGGCTATCCGTTCCCGCAGCCGCAAAACGGCGTCGAGGTGATGTGGAACCACCGGGTCCGCTATCGCGGCAACAGCGTCCAGGCGCAATACACGCAGGCGGTGGTGCGCGAGAACGGCGAGATCGGCAGCAAGTCGATCCAGAAGGTGCAGGTCCTGTTCCGCTACGGCAACACCGAGAACCCGAGCGACCTGGCGACCGACAACGTGCTGCTCTATTTCCTCGGCAAGTACTTCACGCCGGGCAATACCCTCGATTTCGTCGTGCTGGTGCACGAAACCGCAAACATCGAGAAGGGTGCGCGCGGCATCTGGGTGATCCCGCCCAAGATTCCCAAGATGTTCCGCATTCCGCCGGTCGGCTACGACCAGCCGTACCCCGGCAGCGAAGCCATCTATTTCGTCGACATGCTCGACATGTACAACGGTGCCTTCGACCGCTACGTCTGGAAGCTCGTCGGCAAGCGCGAGCTGTACATTCCGTACAACGCGTACAAGCTCTCGGACGGCAGTCGCAAGTATGCGCAGCTGCTGACGCCGAAGCACCTCAACCCCGACGGCACGCGTTACGAGCTGCATCGCGTCTGGCTGATCGAGGCGGTGGAGCGCGGCGGCAAGCGCCACTCGTTCGGCAAGCGGCTGTTCTACGTCGACGAGGACAGCTGGAACATCGTGCTGGTGGAGAACTACGATCGCGAAGGCCGGCCGTGGCGGTTCCAGGAGGGCCACCTCGTGGCCAATTACGAGGTGCTCATGACGAACGCCGCGCCGACCGTGACCTACGACCTCAAGGACGGCCGCTACTTCGCGATCGGCCTGTCGTCCGAGGATCCGCCGATGAACACCCACGCCGAGCTGCAGAAGCGCGACTTCACGCCGGCCAACGTCGGCACGAGGAACATCCGGTGAGCAAGTTCGATACGTCCGGCGCGCAGATCCAGGGTGCGCGCATGCGCCAGGAGGACGCCTGGAACATCGAGCGCTTCGCCGCCGATGAGGTGCTCGCCATCGTCGCCGATGGCCTCGGCGGCCATCCGGCCGGCGACATCGCCAGCAGCGAGGCGGTCAGGGAGATCTCGCGGCTGTTCGGCGAGGGGCGGCGCAGCAGCGAGGCCGAGCCGCGCGATTGGCTCAAGGTCGCCTTGATGGGTGCTGACCAGGCGCTGCACGCGATGCAACGGCGCAACCCCGAACTGCACGGCATGGCCACGACCGTGGTTGCGCTGTACGCGCGCGGCCACGAATTCTGGGCGGCTAGCGTCGGTGACAGCTACCTGTTGCTGTACCGCCAGGGCAAGCTCATGGTGCTCAACGAACTGCACGCCGAAGGCGGCGGCGTGACCAGCTGCGTCGGCTTCAACCTGTCGCGGCTCGACCTCGCCGACCGGCTGCTGGTGGAAAAAGGCGACCGCTTCCTGCTCGCGAGCGACGGCATCGCCGCGCTCGACAGCGAGGAAATCTCCGCGCTGCTGGCCAACGCCGCGGACGCGCCGGGCGCCACGCGCGACGTGCTGTCGGCGATCGAAGACGCGGCGCTGCCGCACCAGGACAACGCAACCGTCGTCGCGATGTTTGCCTGACGTCTCACGGCGCGCGCAGTGCAAACGCCAGCGGCCGCATGGGGGCGGCGCTGGCGCCGCGCAGCCGCAGCGATGCGCCGATGAATGCAAACTCATAGATGCGGTCGCGTGCGAGTGCATCGAGGTTGACCACCTCGAGGATGGTGACGCCTTGCTGCGCCAGCAGGTACGTGTGGACCGGGATCCAGTTGCCTGGCACTTCGGAAGGAAACGACTCCAGGCTCAGGTTGTCGGCGCCGATACTGAGCGCGCCCTTTTCCTCCACAAGGTAGCGCGCGGCCGCCATCCCGAGCCCGGGCGGCTCGGCCATGAATCGCGCGCCATCGCCGATCGCGCCCATGCGGCCGGTGCGGATGAGGACGACATCGCCGCCATGCAGCTTGACGCGCTGGCGAGCGAGGGCCTGGCGCAAATCTTCGACCGTGATGCGGTAGCCGGGAGGCAGAGCGTCGACGCCGCGGGAGGTGGCCACGTCGATGAGTACGCCGCGCGCGACGATCGGCGGGATCGTCTCCGCGCCGGCCCTGGTCCAGCCGCGATCGCCGAGGTGCTCGTCGGCGGCGAAGCCGTTCCAGATCCGGCCATCCAGGCCGAAGTGATTCAGCGCGTCGATGTGCGTGCCGGTGTGCGTGTACATCGACACCGCGTCGCCGGTGTAGCTGACGCGGCGGTTCTGCTGCGGGCCGACGCGCATAGGGTCGTCCACCGCGGTCCCGCGCGGCGAGTGGGTGAGCCAGAACTGGTACCGCGGGTCGCCGATCGCCTGCCAACTCGGCATGCCGATGTGGTACTCGACGCTGAGGTCATAGGGTCGGCCGCTGCCGATGCGCGACAGCACTGCCAAACGGCTCGCATCCGTCATCAAATTGAGGCGGCCGATCTCATCCGCAGCGCCCCATGGGCTGTGGCCGACATCGTCGGCGGCAGCAGCGGCAGAGGCGAAAACAGTGGCCGTGAGCAGGGCAAGTACGGCGGCGGGGAAGCGCGGCATGCGTCGAACTCCAATGGGGTGTGCAGGCACTGTAGGCCCGACGCGTGTCGCGATAATCCGGGTGCCTGGAACAGATTTGTTGCCTGACAGGCACCAGTGGACCTGCTACAACGGGCGTCATGAGGAACGCCGCGCTGGACGACATCGCCTGCTTCGTTGCCGTGGTCGACCGCGGCAGCTTCACCGCCGCGGCCGATGAGCTCGGCGTCTCCCGCTCGGCCGCCAGCAAGCAGGTCTCGCACCTGGAGTCGAGACTGCGCGCACGGTTGCTCAACCGCACCACGCGGCGCCTGAGCCTAACCGAAGTCGGCGAGGTGTTCTACGAAAGCGCCCGGCGCGGCCTCCAGGAGATCGGCGAGGCTGAAGCCGCGGTGTCGCGCCTGCAGTCCGCGCCGCGCGGCGTGCTGCGACTGAACGTGCCGATGTCGTTCGGCATCCTGCACGTGGCGCCGGCGCTGCCGGCGTTCCTCGAGCGCTACCCGGAGGTGCGCCTCGAGGTCCGCTTCGACGACCGCAAGCTCGATCTCGTGGAAGAAGCGTTCGACGTCGCGGTGCGCATCGGCGAGCTCGCCGAGTCCTCGCTGGTCGCGCGCCGCATTGCCGCGTGCCCGCACGTGATCTGCGCCACGCCGGCGTACCTGCGCCGTCACGGCGAGCCGCACCGTCCCGATGAGCTGCGCGGCCACAACGCGCTCGCCTTCAGTTACGCGGAGGCGCCGAGCCAGTGGACGCTCACGGCGCGCGACGGCAAGGAAGTGAAGGTGCCGGTGGATGGCAGCGTGCGCATGAACAACAGCCTTGCCTTGCGCGAGCTGCTGCTCGCCGGCGTCGGACTCGCGCTGACTCCGCGTTTCGTGGTCGGCCGCGACCTCGAGGCTGGACGCCTGAAGGCGGTGTTGACGGATTACCGGGTCCGCGAGCCAGGGGCCTTCGCGGTGTACCCGCAGCGACGCCACCTGTCACCGAAAGTCCGCGCGTTCGTCGATTTCATCGCCGAGCGTTTGGCCACCGAGTTGGGCTGAATCCGGCACCATGCCGACCCTCGGGCTGGCTTGCCGCTGCGACGACGGCGTCGAAATTCCGGCGACGCTGTACATGCCAGCGACGCCACCGCTGGCGACGCTCGTGATCGCCGCCGGCATGGGCATTCCGCGCCGGTTTTACGGCCGTTTCGCGGCCGCCATGGCCGCGCGGGGGATCGCTGCGCTGACCTTCGATTACCGCGGCATTGGCGAGGCTGCGCGCGCGGTGACAGATCCGCGCCGCGTGCGCTTCCAGGACTGGGGGAGCCTTGACCTGCATGCCGTGCTCGGTGAGGCGTTCCGGCGGCACCCAGGCCTGCCGGTGTTCCATTGCGGGCACTCGGCCGGAGCGCAAATCGTGGGCCTCACACCCCTGGCCGAGAAACTCGCCGGGCTCGTACTCGTGGCGGGGCCGCGGCCGCATGCAAGCCAGGATCGCGGCGCGTACCGGGTGTTCTCGTCCCTGTGGTGGTACGTGATCGTGCCGCTCGCCTCGCGGGGCCGCTGGTTTCCGGCAAGGCGCCTCGGCTTTTCGTCCATCGACGTCCCGGCCGGCGTGACTGCCGAGTGGGGACGCTGGGCGCGGTCGCATCGCTACCTGTTTTCGCCGCAGTTCGGCATCGATACCGCGCGCTACGCCAGGTTGAGCCAGCCGCTGCTTGCCTGGAGCTTCAGCGACGACCGCTACGCGCCGCCGGCGTCGATCGAGGCGCTGCTCACCGAGTTTCCCGCCGCGCGGATCGAGCGCCGCCACCTGCGCCCGGCGGACGCAGGCGCGCGTGCCATCGGCCACCTCGGCTTCTTCCGCGACGCCTTCCGCGACACCCTGTGGCGCGAGACCGCCGACTGGATCGAACGGCTGGCGCGCGCCAGCTGAACGCTCAGCGTAGCGCCGCCCCTGAGCCGAAGCGCTCGGCCATGAAGTCGACGAAGGCGCGCACCTTGGGCAGGAGCTGTCGCCGGCTCGCATACACCACGTTGATTGACGCCGCCGACGTCTCGCAGTCGGCCAGCGCCTGGCGAAGACGGCCCTCGGCGAGCTCGCGCTCGACGAAGAAATTCGGAAACATGCCGAGGCCAAGTCCGTCGAGGACGCCTTGTTTCAGCACAAAGTCGCTGTTGCTGCGCAGGCTGGATGCCACGGTCACCGCAATCCAGCGGCCGCGCGGCGGCCGGAGCCGCCACTCGTTCGGCGTGCGCGCCAGCGCATAGGTCAGGCAGGTATGCGCCGCGAGGTCGGCCGGCGTGCGCGGCATGCCGTGCCGCTTGAAGTATGCCGGTGAGCCGACCACCACCAGCGGACACGGCGACAGTCGCCGCGCGACGAGGTTGGAGTCGGTCATCGCGGAGATGCGCACTGCGACGTCGAAGCGCTCCTTGACGAGGTCGACCAAACGGTCATCGAGCTCGAGGTCGAGCGCGATTTCCGGATAGCGTGCGCGGAACGCGGCCAGGTGCGGCGCCAGCGAGACGCTGCCGAAGTACACCGGCGCCGACACGCGCAGCAGCCCGCGCGGGGCGCCGGTGAGCTGCGCGACTTCCTTCTCCGCCTCGCCGAGTTCGATCAGCGCCCCGGCGCTGCGCCGATACAGGGCGTCGCCGGCCTCGGTCAGCGTCAACCGCCGCGTGGTCCGGTGCAGTAGCCGCGCCCCGAGCCGCTGCTCGAGTCGGCTGACCTGCTTGCTGACGGCGGCCTTCGACACCTCGAGCGCGTCGGCGGCGCGCGTAAAGCTGCCGAGCTCGACGACGCGGACGAATACGGCAATCTCGGCAATACGATCCATGGCGATTGTTTCCTTGGGCGAACAATCATATTCCGTGGATCCCGATGATCAAAGCGGCAAGGGCGCATACCTTGGCCATGCGGCATTTTCGCCGCGATGACTTCAGGAGCATGCGCACATGAGCAGCTACGACCTTTCCGCAGCCCAGGCCCACTTCGCGGCCCGCCTGGCTTTCACGACCGGTGTGCACGAGCTGGAATACCTCGTCCAGCAGCAGCCGGCCGACAGCATCGTCGTCGACGTTCGCTTCCCCAAGGATTACGCGGCGGGTCACGTGCCCGGCGCGATCAACCTGCCCAAGGGCAAGTGGCAGAACCCGAAGGGACTGCGCAAGGACGCGACCCACTACGTCTACTGCTACGACCAGACCTGCCACATGGCCGTCGATGCCGCGGTCGAGTTGACCCGGCAGGGCTACAAGGTGGTGGAGGTCGAGGGCGGCTACGACCGCTGGACGCAGAAGGGCTACCGCAGCGAGAGCGCTGCGGCAGCCGCGTGAGGCGCCCATGAGTCGCGAACGCAATATCGACCTCGGCGTCGGACTGCTGCGCGTGAGCCTGGGCGTGATGTTCCTTACTCACAGCGTGGTGCTGAAGTACCTCACCTACACGCTGCCGGGAACCGCGCAGTTCTTCGAGTCCATCGGCCTGCCCGCGGTGCTCGCGTACGTCGTGTTCTGGATGGAAGCGCTGGGCGGCGCCGCGCTGGTGTTGGGCATCGGCACGCGCACCGTGGCGGCGGCGCTCATGCCGGTGCTGCTCGGGGCCACGTGGACCCATGCCGGCAATGGCTGGCTGTTCTCGAATGCCAACGGCGGCTGGGAGTACCCGCTGTATCTCACGGTGCTCGCCGGCGCGCAGGTGCTGCTCGGCGAAGGCGCTTTCGCGCTGTCGCGCGTGCGCGCGCGCCCGCGCCCGACTCAACGGGCGCTGGCGGCCTGAGGCCATGGGCGCCTGGAACGAATGTGTTTCCGGGCGCCCACTTTTTCCGCGCAAGGCCGATGCGCACAGTCAGGTCTCGAGAGGAGGCGTGAATCCATGAACATTTCCGATGTCATCGCTGGCGCGAGAATGCAGGGCGACGGCGCGGCCGCGCCGGCGCTCCAATCGGGCCGCGCATTGCCGATCAAGGCGCCTGGGTCAAAAGCCGCGTTCGGCTCGAACTGGGACGCAACAGCCGGGCTGCTCACGACTCACCTTGGGGGCGAGCCGACGCGCGACCACATCGCGCGCTGGGAAGCCGGCTTGCACGCCGCGCTCGCTGCCAGCGCCGGCGCACCTTTGAAAATCCTGATCGACCTCGCGGGCTACGAAGTGGCCGACGTGCCGTGGGAGGTTCATCGCGAGCAACGCGAGGTCTTCCCGCGCCTGCTGCTTGCCCTGGGTCTTCGGCCCGGTTACTTCAACCTCATCGGCGCAACGCCGGCGGCCGGTCCTGGCATACGCCCGCGACTGGTCGCAGTGGCCCACGTGCACCACGACCGCGAAAAAATGGCCCATCACGAAGCGGTGCTGGGCACCCGCAACGACCGTTACTTCAGCGACCGCGCCGCCGCGCTTGGCTGGCTGCGCGACCTTCCCGCAAGGAGCATCCCATGAACGAGCAGATCTTCCTCGACCACGCCCGTGTGCGCTTCCCGCATCACGAACCGACGCTTTTCACCTGCGACCCGAACGCCCTCGACGCGGCCGCGCGCACACGCCATCGCGAAGTTACCCGCGAGTTGCTGCTGCAGGCGGGCGCCCCGCGCGAGTTGCCGGACGGCTTCGCCTTCGCGGTAGGCGTCGATCGCGCCTCGCTCGAGCTCGCCGCCGAATTCGTCAGCCGCGAGCGGTTGTGCTGCCCGTTCCTTGCATTCCGGATCGAGGCCGATCGCGGGCCGGATGCGTGGCTGACGCTGACCGGTCCGTCGGGGGTCAAGCCGTTTCTGCGCGCCGAGCTCGAGCTGGCGTGATTGCGCCGGTAGCCTCCCATGGAGGCTGCGGGCCGAGCTTTTCGAGCAGGAACTCGACGAAGGCGCGCAGCTTGGGCGAGCCATAGCGGTTGGGCAGGTAAACCGCGTAGGCGGTGCTCTCGCTGAAGCCGCGATAGTCGGCCATTACGGCCACGAGGCTGCCGCTACGCAACTCGTTGCCGACCGCGTAAGTCGGTAGCACGGCGAGGCCTTCACCCGACACCGCCAGGAGGCGCAATGATTCAACGCTGTTTATTTCGAACGCCGGCTGGATGGGCGCCGCCACCTCGCGGCCCTCATGGCGAAAGCGCCAGGCGACGCTTGCGCCCAGCGTCGCCGGGTAGCCAAGGCAGCGATGCTTCGCCAGGTCTGCAGTCGAGGTTGGGGTGCCGTTGCGCTCGAGATAAGCCGGCGCGGCGTAGATCTGGAAGCGGATGTCGGCGAGTTTGCGCGCGACCAGGTGCGGCGCCGGCGCGCTGGTGATCCGCAAGGCGAGGTCGTAGCCCTCCTCGGTCAGGTCGACCAGGCGGTCGTTGCAGACAATCTCGAGCACGACCTTGGGATGGCGTCGCATGAACTCCGGCAACAACGGCGCGAGCACGGCGTTGGCGAAGCTGTTGAGCGTGCTGACCTTGAGGCGCCCGCTCGGCTCGGTTTGCAGGCGCTGCACCGCGTGCTCCGACTGGTCCAGCTCCTCGACGATTCTCGCCGCGTGCTCGTAGAACGCGGTGCCGGCCTCGGTGAGCGACAGCTTGCGCGTACTGCGATTCAGCAGGCGCGCACCCAGGTGCTCCTCGAGCTTCGAGATGTGCTTGCTGGCGACCGAGGGTGCCAGCTTCAGGCGTTGCGCGCCGGCGACGAAACTGCCGGCCTGCACGACGCGCGCAAACGTGACGAGGTAAGGCAGGTGTTCCATGCGATGGCCCCCGGTCAGACGCAGTAATCCCGCTGAAATGGTAAGCCAAGCGGATTGCTGCCGGGCGGGAAACAACGTTGTTCCGCGCGCCCCATTGGTCCCGGGTCGTTGCCCCCCTAGGCTGGGTCAACATTTCGGGAGCGCCGTCATGACACCGACTCCGCTGCAAATCGTCACCGCCGACGACGTTGCCATTGCGGCGCGGATGTTCCACCCGGCGGCCGCGCCGCGCGCCGCCGTGCTGGTGGTCCCCGCCATGGGCGTGTCGCAGCAGTACTACGCCGCCTTCGCCGCCTGGCTCGCCGACCGCGGCTTCCTTGCGGCGACGTTCGATTACCGGGGCATGGGCGCATCGCGGCGGGGTTCGCTGGCGCGGCTGCACGCCGACATCCTGACGTGGGCGCGGCAGGATTGCGCCGCTATGGTCGATGCGCTGGCCGCCGCGGCTCCTGGCACGCCTCTGTTTTGGGTCGGCCACAGCCTGGGCGGCCAGATCCTTCCGTTCGTGCCGAACCGCGAACGCGTTGCCAAGATGATCACGGTCGGCACCGGCAGTGGCTACTGGCGCGAGAACGCGCCGCCGCTGAAGCGCCGCGCCTGGCTGCTTTGGTATTTCATCGCGCCGCTCGCAATGCGCCTGTTCGGCTACTTCCCGGGCCGCCGGTTGCGCATGGTCGGCGACTTGCCGCGCGGCGTCATGGCGCAATGGCGGCGCTGGTGCCTGGACCCCAACTACGCAGTCGGCGCCGAGCCCGGCGCGCGCGAGCAATTCGCCGCGGTGCTCACGCCGATCGTCGGGCTTTCGTTCGCGGACGACGAGTACATGTCGATCCGCAATATCGAGTCGATCCACGGCTTCTACGCGCACGCGCCGCGGCGGATGAAGCGGCTGACGCCGGCTGATGTCGGCGCGCGCCGCATCGGGCACTTCGGCTTCTTCCGGCCCGGCAACGCCGAGCGACTGTGGGCGCCGCATCTGCTGCCGGAGCTCGCATGAGCGCCCCGCCGGGCGTGCCGACGAACGGCCTTGACCCTGGAGTCGGGTCCGTACTGCAACCTTTCCGCACTTTCAAATCGGGAGTTCGCCATGAACAACGCTGAAACGATGTTGAGGGGCGCGTTGGCGCCGACCGCGGCACTGGTGCTGGTCGCGGCGCTCGCTGCGTGCGGCGCCGACGCCAGCCCGCAGTCGAAGCCGACCGCGCCGCCGGTGTCGGTGGCGGAAGTGGTGACGCAGGATCTCGCCGAGTGGGACGAATTTACCGGCCGCCTCGAAGCGCAGGACAAAGTCGAGCTGCGTCCGCGCGTCGCCGGCTACGTGGAGGCGGTCGAGTTCTTCGAGGGCACACGGGTGCAGAAGGGCCAGGTGCTGTTTCGCATCGATCCGCGCCCGTTCCGGGCGGAGGTGGACCGCCTCGACGCCGAACTCCAGCGCGCACAGGCGCAGCACCAACTGGCGCGCAGCGATCATCAGCGCGCGCAGCGCCTGGTCGAGCAGGATGCGCTGTCGCGTGAGGAATTCGAGCGCCGCGAGGCGGCCGAGCGCGCCGCCGCGGCGCAAGTCGCCGCCGTCAACGCCGCGCTCGCCGCGGCCCGACTGAACCTGGAGTTCACGCGCGTCACTGCGCCGATCGCCGGACGCGTCGGCGCGGCGCTGGTGACCGAGGGCAATCTCGTCGACAGCCGCAGCCTGCTGACGACGGTCGTCTCCATCGATCCCATCTACGTCAATTTCGACGCCGACGAGTCGGTGTACCTGCGGCACGTGCGCGAGCCAGATGCCGTGCAGCGCGCGCGCTCGAGCGACGTGCGCGTCGGCCTGGCCGACGAGCAGGGCTATCCGCACGTCGGCCGTTTCTTCTTCGTCGACAACGAGGTCAATCCCGGTACCGGCACGATCCGCGTGCGTGCCTCGCTGCCCAACCCGGACGGCCGGCTGACCGCCGGCCTGTTCGCGCGGGTGCGCGTGGCCGCAGGCGAGCTGCGATCCGCCGTGCTGATCGACGAGCGTGCCGTCGGCACCGACCTGGGGCACAAGTTCGTGCTCGCGCTGAAGCCCGACAACACCGTGGAATACCGCGCGGTCACGCTCGGCCCGGTGGTGGACGGCCTGCGCGTGGTGCGCGATGGACTGCGGGCCGGCGATGTCATCGTCGTCAACGGCCTTCAGCGCGCCCGCCCGGGCGGCGCCGTCACGCCGCAGAAAGTGGCCATGAACGGCACGTCCGATGCTGTCGTGGCGCGCACGGAGTAATGCCATGGGCTTCTCCCAGTTCTTCGTGGTTCGTCCGATCTTCGCTGCGGTGCTGTCGGCATTGATCCTCATCGCCGGCGTACTCGCCCTGCGCGTGCTGCCGGTCAGCGAGTATCCAGAGGTCGCCCCACCGACCGTGGTCGTGCGCGCCGCGTACCCGGGCGCCAACCCCAAGGTCGTTGCTGAGACCGTCGCCACCCCGCTCGAGCAGGCCATCAACGGCGTCGAGAACATGCTGTACCTGTTCTCGCAGGCCACCGCCGACGGCGCGCTGCAGCTGACCGTCACCTTCGCCATCGGCACCGATCCGGACCAAGCCCAGGTGCAGGTGCAGAATCGCGTCGCCCAGGTGCTGTCGCGACTGCCGCAGGAAGTCCAGCGCCTCGGCGTCGCCACGCAGAAATCGTCTCCCAACCTGACCATGGTCGTGCACCTGACCTCGCCCGACGGGCGCTACGACCAGCTCTACCTCTCGAACTACGCCGAACTGCGCGTGAAGGATGTGCTGGCGCGGCTCGACGGCGTCGGTGCGATCGCGACCTGGGGCGCAGGCAGCTACGCGATGCGCGTGTGGCTCGACCCCGACAAAGTCGCCGCGCGCGGCCTGACCGCGGCCGACGTGATCCGCGCCATCCGCGAGCAGAACGTGCAGGTCGCCGCTGGCGTGCTGGGCCAGTCGCCGCAGCCAGACGGCGCCAGCTTCCAGGTCGCGGTCAACGCGCGCGGACGGCTGTCGGACGAGGAGGAGTTCGCCGGCATCATCGTGCGCGCCGACCGCTCCGGCGCCGTGACGCGCCTGCGTGACGTCGCGCGCGTCGAGCTCGGCGCCAGCAGCTATGCGCTGCGCAGCCTGCTGGACAACCAGCCAGCCGCGGCGATCGGCGTGTTCGAGCGCTCCGGCGCCAACGCGATCCAGATCTCCGACCGGGTGCGCGCCGAGATGGAGCGGCTCAAGGCCGAGTTCCCCGAGGGCGTCGATTTCACCATCGCCTACGATCCAACCTCGTTCGTGCGCGATTCGATCCGCGCGGTGGTGGTGACCTTGTTCGAGGCGATCGCGCTGGTCGTGCTGGTCGTGATCTTGTTCCTGCAATCCTGGCGCGCGTCGATCATCCCGCTGGTCGCGGTGCCGGTCTCGCTGGTCGGCACCTTCGCGGTGATGCACCTGTTCGGGTTCTCGCTCAATGCGCTGTCCCTGTTCGGCCTGGTGCTGGCCATCGGCATCGTCGTCGACGACGCGATCGTCGTGGTCGAAAACGTCGAGCGCAACATCGCGCTCGGCCGCGCCCCGGTGGAGGCAACGCGGCAGGCCATGCGCGAGGTGACCGGCCCGATCGTGGCGACGGCACTCGTGCTGTGTGCGGTGTTCGTGCCCACGGCTTTCATCAGCGGCCTTTCCGGGCAGTTCTACAAGCAATTCGCGCTGACCATCGCGATCTCCACGGTGATCTCGGCCTTCAATTCGCTGACGCTGTCGCCGGCTCTCGCCGCGCTGCTGCTGAAACCGCACGGAGCGAAGCCCGATCGTGTGTCGTCGCTGATGGAGCGCGTGTTCGGCCGGTTCTTCCGGCGGTTCAACTCGACGTTCGACTCCGCGGCGAACGGCTACCAGACCGCGTTGAAGTACACCATTCGGCGCACCGGCATCGCGATGGTGCTCTACGTCGCCCTCGTCGGGCTCACCGCCTTCGGACTGGACCGCGTGCCGACCGGCTTCATCCCCGGGCAGGACAAGCTGTACCTCGTCTCCGTGGTGCAGCTGCCGGCGGGTGCGACCATCGACCGCACCGAGGAGATCGTCAAGCGAGTCGCCGAGATCGGGCTTGCCGATCCGGGCGTCGAAGGCGCGCTGCAGTTCGCGGGCATGTCGCCCAACAACTACAACACGCAGACGAACTCCGGCCTCGTGTTCATCGCGCTGAAGCCTTTCAAGGACCGCGCGGATCCGGCGAGCGCGGCGAATGCCATGGCCATGCGGCTGAACGGGCAGATGGCGGGGATCAAGGAGGCGTTCATCGGCGTGTTCCCGCCGCCGCCCATCCAGGGTCTCGGCAGCATGGGGGGCTTCAAGCTCAACGTGGAGGATCGCGGCAGCCTCGGACCTCAGGCGCTGTACGAAGCCGTGCAGCAGGTGGCCGCGAAGGCCGCGACGAATCCTGCGCTCGCCGGCGTGTACTCGACCTACCAGGTCAACGTTCCGCAGGTGCGGGTGGACGTCGACC
>DATLBT010000121.1:0-2735 GCA_035526825.1 Verrucomicrobiia bacterium
CTTCGGCACCGCGCCGATGGTCGCGCTGGGCTGCAAGTACCTGCGCATCTGTCACCTCAACAACTGCGCCACCGGTGTCGCCACGCAGAACAAGGTGCTGCGCTTGAGGCACTTCATCGGCCTGCCCGAGATGGTGGTGAATTATTTCCGCTTCGTCGCCGAGGAAACGCGCGAGTGGATGGCGAAGCTTGGCGTGCGTTCGCTCGAGGAACTGATCGGCCGCACGGACCTGCTTGAGATCCTGCCCGGCACCACCGGCAAGCAACGCCACCTGGACCTGAAGCCCATCCTCGAGGCGTCCGGAATGGTCAGCGAGGCATCACAGCACTGCATCAGCGGCAACCCGCCGCACGACAAGGGCCTGCTGGCCGAGCAGATGGTCAAGGACGCGCTTGCCGCGATCGAGGGTAAAAGTGGCGGCACGTTCAATTACGTGCTGAAGAACAACCACCGCTCGATTGGGGCGCGTTTGAGCGGCGAAATCGCCAAGCGCTGGGGCAACACCGGCATGAGCGAGCATCCGATCACGTTGAAGCTCAAGGGCACGGCCGGCCAGAGCTTCGGCGTGTGGAATGCCGGCGGCCTGAACCTGGAACTCGAAGGCGACGCCAACGACTACGTTGGCAAGGGCATGGCCGGAGGACGCATCGTCGTGCGGCCGCCGAAGGCCTCGCGTTTCAAGTCGCAGGATTCAATGATCATCGGCAACACCTGCCTGTACGGCGCCACCGGCGGCACGCTGTATGCCGCGGGCGTCGCCGGCGAGCGTTTTGGCGTGCGCAACTCCGGCGCCACCGCCGTTGTGGAGGGCTGCGGCGACCACGGCTGCGAGTACATGACCGGCGGCGTGGTCGTGGTGCTCGGCCGCGTTGGCATCAACTTCGGCGCCGGCATGACCGGCGGCTTCGCCTATGTGCTCGACGAAAAGCGCGGCTTCGTCGATCGCCACAACCACGAGCTGATCGAGATCCATCGCATCCTCGCCGAGCACATGGAAGCGCACCAGCATCATCTCCAGCAGATGATCCAGGACCACGTCGAGGCCACCGGCAGCGCGTGGGGCAAGGTCATCCTCGAGGACTTCCGCGATTACTTAAGTCGGTTCTGGCTGGTGAAGCCGAAGGCGGCCGACATCAACTCGCTGCTCGCAGCGATCCGGGCGGCAGCGTAATGGCCAAGACCAATGTAATGCAGTTCATCGACCTCGACCGCGAGGATCCGCCGAAGGCGCCGGCGATCGTGCGGCTCAAGGACTTCCGCGAGATTTATGGCCAGTACGCGCCCGACGACGCCGCGCAGCAGGCGGGACGCTGCCTGTCGTGCGGCAATCCGTACTGTGAGTGGAAGTGCCCGGTGCACAACTACATCCCCAACTGGCTCAAGCTGGTCGAGGAAGGCAACCTGTTCAAGGCGGCAGAGCTGTCGCACCAGACCAACTCGCTGCCCGAGATCTGCGGCCGCATCTGCCCGCAGGACCGGTTGTGCGAGGGCGCCTGCACGCTGAACGACGGCTTCGGCGCGGTCACCATCGGCTCGATCGAGAAGTACATCACCGATGAGGCCGTGAAGCAGGGCTGGCGCCCGGACATGAGCAGAGTCGTGGCGACCGGCAAAAAAGTGGCCATCGTTGGCGCCGGGCCGGCGGGCCTGGGCTGCGCCGACATCCTCGCGCGCAATGGCGTCAAGCCGATCATCTACGACAAGTATTCCGAGATCGGTGGCTTGCTCACCTTTGGTATCCCGCCGTTCAAGCTCGAGAAGGACGTCGTCAAGACGCGGCGCCAGTTGCTCGAGGGCATGGGCGTGGAATTCGTGCTCAACACCGAGATCGGCAAGGACATCGCGTTCGGCAAATTGCTGACCGACTACGACGCCGTGTTCCTCGGCATGGGCGCGTACACCTCCATGAAGGGCGGCTTTGCCGGTGAGACGCTCGACGGCGTGCATGAGGCGCTGCCTTACCTCATCTCCAATGTGAACCGCGTGCTGGGCATCGAGAAGTCGGCGGCCGATTTCGTCACCATGAAAGGCAAGCGCGTGGTCGTGCTCGGCGGCGGCGACACCGCGATGGATTGTGTGCGCACCGCGGTGCGCCAGAAGGCGAAGGAAGTGACCTGCGCCTACCGCCGCGACGAGGCCAACATGCCGGGCAGCCGCCGCGAAGTGGCCAACGCGAAGGAGGAAGGCGTTGAATTCCTGTTCAACCGCCAGCCGGTCGAGATCGTCGGCAACGGCAAGGTCGAGGGCGTGAAATTCGTCGAGACGCGGCTGGGCGCCCCCGATCGCAAGGGCCGTCGCCTCCCCGAGGTCGTGCCGGGCTCCGAGACCGTGGTTGAGTGCGACCGCGTGATCATCGCGTTCGGTTTCCGCCCGAGTCCGGCGCCGTGGTTCGCGGAGCACGGCATCGGCGTGCACGACGACGGCAAGATTAAGGTGACAAAAAAACCCTCGTTCCAGACCGGCAACCCGAAGGTTTTCGCCGGCGGCGACATGGTGCGCGGCTCCGACCTCGTGGTCACCGCCGTGTTCGAGGGACGCGAGGCCGCACAAGGGATCCTTGATTACCTGAAGGTATGAGACGCGGCGGACATAAACCTGGTTGCGTTCAATGAGTTAGGAGGCAAATTGCCATGCGCATGATTGATGCGCATACTGTTGCGCATGGCGAAAACCGCGGTCAATCTCAGTGTCAGTGAAGTCGTGCTGCGCGAAGCGCGCGCTCTGAAGCTCAACCT
>DATLBT010000122.1:0-17193 GCA_035526825.1 Verrucomicrobiia bacterium
GCCATCAGCGGGATCACGTCGTCGACGTGCGGGTACGGATAGACGTAGTGCAACCGCACCCAGGCGCCCAGCTCGCCGAGGCCCTTGCACAGGTCGAGGAAGCGCGTCTGGTATTCGGTGCCGCGCCAGCTCGCCGGCGCGTAGCGGACGTCGACGCCGTACGCGGAGGTGTCCTGCGAGACGATGAGCAGCTCCTGCACGCCAGCTTTGACGAGGCGCTCGGCCTCGCCCAGCACCTCGTTGACCGGCCGGCTGGCAAGCTTCCCGCGCATCGAAGGGATGATGCAGAAACTGCACTTGTGATTGCAGCCCTCGGAGATCTTCAGGTACGCGTAGTGGCGCGGGGTGAGCTTGATGCCCTGCGGCGGCACGAGGTCCATGAACGGGTCGTGCGCCGGCGGGATCGCCGCGTGGACCGCCTGCATGACGCCGGCAAAGTCCTGCGGGCCGGTGATCGAAAGCACGTCGGGGAATCGTTCGCGGATGACGTGGCTCTTCGGACCCTTGCCCAGGCAACCGGTGACGATGACCTTGCCGTTCTCGGCCATGGCCTCGCCGATGGCCTCCAGCGACTCCTCGACCGCCGAGTCGATGAAGCCGCAAGTGTTCACCAGCACCACGTCGGCCTGGTCGTAGCTCGGGCTGGTCTCGTAGCCCTCGGCGCGAAGCTGCGTGAGGATCCGCTCGGAATCGACCAGCGCCTTTGGGCAGCCGAGCGAGACGAACCCGACCTTGGGGGCAGCTTTCTTCGGCGCAGCGCGGGCGGGGGAATGAGGCATCCCGTATTTTACCGAGACCGGCGAGGCGTCGCTCATGCGACTTTCGGCATCCCCCGCGTCGGCGCCAGCGCGCCGGATGCGCCGCGTGCCATGATTTCGGCCCCCCACCGGTGGAAGCGTCCATGACCAGCCATTACCACGTCGAAGACCTTAAAAAGTTCGGCGAGATCGGCAAGCACGGCAAGGAGCACGCCGACCTGTTCTTCAAGTACTACGGCGCGGTGACCGGCCAGGACGGCGCGCTGACCAAGCGCGAGAAGGCGCTCATCGCGCTGGCGGTGGCGCACTCGGATGCGTGCCCGTACTGCATCGACGCCTACACCACCGCCTGCCTCGAGTCCGGCGCCAACCCGGCGCAGATGACCGAGGCCGTGCACGTCGCGGCGGTGATGAAGGCCGGCATCACGCTCGCGCACATGATCCAGATGAACAACCACCTGGACAAGATGGTGCTGTAAGTCGATGAACGTTTTCAACGCGCTGCTCGCCGCGCGCGGCATCGCGCTGTCGCCGCTATCGGTCGAGACCCTGCAGGTCAACGTCACCAAGCTGTGCAACCAGGCGTGCCGCCACTGCCACGTCGATGCTTCGCCGAGCCGCACCGAGAGCATGTCGCGCGCCGGCATCGAGAAGATCGTTGCCATCCTGGCGGCGCATCCAGGGATCGCGAAGCTCGACATCACCGGCGGCGCGCCCGAACTGCACCCCGATTTCGACTGGCTGGTCGTGCAGGCGCGCGCGCTCGGCAAGCACGTGATGTCGCGCCACAACCTGACCGTGCAGTTCGACGGCAACCCGCGGACCGGCGAGAGCAAGGAATACCTGCCGCGGTTTTATGCCGACAACAAGGTCGAGGTCATCTCCTCGCTGCCGTACTACCAGGAATTCTTCACCGACAGCCAGCGCGGCAAGGGCGTGTTCGGCAAGAGCATCGAGGCGCTGAAGCGGCTCAACGCCGTCGGCTATGGCCATGAAGGCAGCGGGCTTGCGCTGAACCTGGTCTACAACCCCGTCGGCCCGTACTTGCCGGCCGCGCAGGCGACGCTCGAGGCCGATTACAAGCGCGAGCTGAAGGCGAAGTTCGGCATCGAGTTCAACGGCCTCTTCACGATCACCAACATGCCGATCAACCGCTTCAAGCTGCACCTCGAGAAGAGCGGCCAGTACGACGCATACATGGAAAAGCTGCTGGCGGCGTTCAATCCATCCGCGGCCGAGGGCGTGATGTGCCGTTCGCTGATCAGCGTTTCCTGGGACGGCACCTTGTACGACTGCGACTTCAACCAGATGCTCGAGATGCCGATCATGAGCGCGGCCGAAGGGCCGGCCACGATCTTCGACTTCGATTCCGACGCGCTCATGAGCCGGCGCATCCGTTTCGACTCGCACTGCCTCGGCTGCACCGCGGGGGCGGGGTCGAGCTGCGGCGGAACGACCGCGTAGGGCGGGCCGCGCCCGCCTTTTTCGGGCCGGCTTGGTCGGGCCGGCGGGCACGGCCCGCCCTACAAGTTTTCCGGCGTAGGGCGGGCCATGCCCGCCGTTTTTGTCCCGCCGAGATCTTCCGGTGTACGCTCCGGCCGGGCTCAAAACAAAACTCCAAATGCCCAATTACGTACGCACCTACGTGCCCGGCGCCACCTATTTTTTCACGGTCGTAACTGCCGCCCGCCAGCCCGCACTCGTCCGCCCGGACGTGCGCGACGCCCTGCGGCGCGCATTCAAGGCGACGTCGGCCCGGTGGCCGTTCTCCATGGAAGCGTGCGTTTTGCTGCCCGATCACCTGCATTGTCTTTGGCGCATGCCGGAGGCTGACGCCGATTTCTCCAGGCGCTGGTCGACCATCAAGCGGCTGACGACCCAAAGCATCGGCACGTCGATCTGGCAGCCGCGGTTCTGGGAGCACGTGATCCGCAACGAGAGAGATTACGAACGGCACTTCGACTATGTGCACTGGAATCCCGTCAAGCACGGGTACTCGCGGAGCGCTGCTGAATGGCCGTACTCGACTTTTCGCCGATTCGTCGCGCGTGGTGTGTATCCGCCGGATTGGGCGACGTCCGTCGATGATTTGGGAATCGAATAGGCGGGCACGGCCCGCCCTACGAGTCTTCGTTCTCGGGCGCGGGCAATACTTTCGCCGACTCGCTATCCGTCAGCGCCTCGACGCCGCTGAGCTTGCGCACGATCTGCCGCGAGCGCACGCCGGTTTCGTCGATCTGGTTGCGCGCCTGGTCGAGCTTGTCGCGCACCTTGTCCAGCACCGTGCCGAACTTGCCGAACTCGGTCTTCACTGCGCCGAGCACCTGCCAGACCTCGCTCGAGCGCTTCTCGATCGCCAGCGTGCGGAAGCCCATTTGCAGCGAGTTGATCTGCGCGGTCAGCGTGGTCGGGCCGGCGACACTGACGTGCAGCTCGCGCTGCAATGATTCGAACAACCCGGGCCGGCGCAGCACCTCGGCGAACAGGCCCTCGGTGGGCAGGAACAGCACGGCGAAGTTGGTGGTATGTGGAGGCGAGATGTATTTCTCGCTGATCGACGCGGCTTCCAGCCGGATGCGCCGCTCCAGGGCGATGCCGGCGACCTCGGCAGCTTCCTTGTCAGCGCGGTCCTGCGCGTCCTGCAGGCGCTCGTAATCCTCGCGTGGAAACTTGGCGTCGATCGGCAGCCAGCACGGCTGGCCGTCAGAGCCGCCGGGCATCTTGATGGCGAAATCCACCGTCTCGCGCGAGCCCGGCTTGATCATCACGCCCTTGGCGTACTGCTCGGGCGACAGCATCTGCTCGAGCAACGCCTCGAGCTGCACTTCGCCGTAGCCGCCGCGCGATTTCACGTTGGTCAGCACACGCTTTAAATCGCCGACGCCGACCGCGAGCGCCTGCATTTCGCCGAGGCCCTTGTAGACCTGCTCGAGCTGCTGGCTGACCTGCTTGAACGACTGGCCGAGCCGCGACTCGAGCGTGCTCTGCAGCTTTTCGTCCACGGTCTTGCGCATCTCCTCGAGCTTCGCCGCGTTGTCCGCCGCGAGGTCCTTGAGCCGCGCATCGACCGTGCCGCGCAGCGCATCGAGCCGCTGCGCGTTGGAGTCCCCAAGCTGGCCGAGCTGCTGCACCAGGGCCGACGTGATGCCCTGCTGGGACTGGCCGAGCGCCGTGGTGATGCCCTGCTGGGACTGCGCGAGCGTGGCGGCGAGCTCTCGGCGCTGGGTGCTCTGCGCCTCGAGCAGGGCGGTGCGCAGACGCTCCAGTTCGCCGCCGATGTCGGGACCCGGCGGCGGCAGGGGCGCGGCGCGGGCACGCAGCCCGAAGAACACGGCCAGCGCGACCATTGCCGCGCCGCCGAGAATCGCCAGGACCACTGTGCTGCCCACCATGCGCGCAGCCTAACCCAGCGAAAGGCTCAGCAGATGAGCCCGCCGAGCTGTGGCGTACGACGCAACGTTTTAGAATGACGGCAAAGCCCGTCGGCCGGCTCGCCGACGCCAGAACACCGGAGGACGGTTGAGTCAGCAGGCGCGCGTACCCACCTCGGCGGTCTATCGCAGCATCACGCCGGGGGCGGTCGCTATCGTGGCCACCACCGCGTTCGTCGTACTGACGGGCTGGGCAATCGAGAACGACTACCTGAAGCGCATCGTCCCGGGACTGGTCGCGATGAACCCGCTGACCGCGCTGGGCTTCCTCGGCGCTGCCGCCGCGCTGTGGCGCCTGAACCGCGGCAAGTCCGGCACGTTGTTGGCCACGCTGGTGACACTGGCCGGCGCGGCCAAGCTGTGCGACCTCACGCTCGGCACCGCGCTGGAGCTGGACCAGGTGCTGTTCACCGGCCAGCTCGCCATCGGTGGGGCGGTGCCCAACCGCATGGCCCCTAACACCGCGCTGTGCATGCTGCTGGCCGGCACCGCGCTGCTGCTGCTCGGCCGGGCCGAGGCGCGCGCGCTGGTCGTCGCGCAGAGCCTCGCGGTGTTCGTCGTGCTGCTGTCGCTGCTGGCCGTGGTCGGCTACACCTATCGCATCTCCGCGCTCTACGGCGTCGGTACCTTCATCCCGATGGCGCTGCACACGGCGACCAGTTTCCTGGTGCTGGCGGCCGGCATCCTGTTCGCGCGTCCGGGCGACGGCCTGATGTCCATCGTCACCAGCGACACCGCGGGCGGCCTGATCGCGCGGCTGCTGCTGCCGGCGGCGATCCTGATCCCGATCGCGGTGGGCTGGCTGCCGCTGGCGGGACAGCGCGCGGGGCTGTTCAACCTCGAGGTCGGCGTCGCGCTCTTCGTGGTGGCCAACGTGCTGATGCTGGTCGCGCTGATCTGGTGGAACGCCGCGCTGCTGTACCGCACCGACCTCCAGCGACGCGACGTCGAGCAGCAGCTCGTGCACAACGCGCAGCACGACGCGCTCACCGGCCTGTACAACCGCGCGCACTTCATGGGCGAGCTGGAACGCGCGGCCGCGCGCTCCGGACGCAATCGCGCGCCGCTGGGGGTGTGCTACCTCGACATCGACGGCTTCAAGCAGGTCAACGACACGCTTGGGCACGAGGCTGGCGACCGGCTGCTGCAGGAATTCGCCGCGCGGCTGTTGCGCTGCTGTCGTACCGGCGACACCTGCGCGCGCCTCGGCGGCGACGAGTTCACGGTGGTTTCCGAGGCGAGCTCCGTGGCGAGCGCGCAGTCATTCGCCGAGCGCCTCCTGACCGAACTGAGCCAACCCTACGAGCACATCGCGCCGGCGCGCGTCGGCGTCAGCATCGGCGTGGCGCTGTCGGGCGAGTCTGCCGACAGCCCGCAGGAGCTGTTGCACCGTGCCGATACGGCGCTATACGCCGCCAAGCGCAGTGGCAAGGGCCGCTATTGCCTGGTCTCGCCGTCGGTGTCGGCGCAGGCGACGGGCTAGGGGTGGTGGTAGTGCTGCGTCGACAGGGCGGCTGGCCCTGTGTTCATATGGCGACGATCTAGGGAGACAATCCATGAAAATCCTGCGTTCCGTCCTCGGGACGGTCCTTGCCATGTGTGTCAGCCAAGGGGTGATGGCGGCAGAACCGCCGCTCGCCACCGTGCCACTCAAGGTGAAAAGCGGCGCCGAGTCTTTCCCGACCAAGGTGGAGACGGACGGCGGCCTGACGGTTGAAACCATGGACGGCCGCGCGTCCTTCGAGATCGAAGGGCGTTTCCAGTTCGACACCCTGTTCTTCGACGGCATCTACAACGATGCCGCCGGTGGGGCCTGGGCCAGCGACACCCGGGTTCGTCGCATGCGCCTGGGCGTCGGCGGCGACCTGGACCCCGACTGGGAGTGGCTGTTCGTCCTAGACATCAACAACGACAGCGGTCGCGCCACGCTGGATACCGGGCAGATCACCTACAAGGGCTTTACGCTGGCCGACCTCAACATCGGCCGCTTCAAGCGCCCATTCCTGCTGGATGCGCTGACATCCTCGAAGTGGACCAGCGGCCTCGAGCGCTCCCTCATCTACGACGTGACCCGATCGCACGTCAGCGACTTCAGCCTCATGGCGTCCAAGCTGTACGACGTCGGCACCACGGGCAAGCTGTCGTGGTACGCCGCGGTGCTGAATGAAGGCGTCGAGGACTATGCCGGCGGCCAAAATGCCGCGGGCAAGGACCAATACCAATTCTATGCACGCACGGCGTGGGCGCCGTGGGCCGGCAAGGGCGACGTGCTGCATTTCGGCGCCGCCGTCGGCGAAATCAACCCGGCCAATGGCAGCACCATCGACATCGCCACGCGGCTTGGCGTAAGCGCCGCTGAGTCGCACGTGCTGTCGTACGCCGTGAACGGCGACCGCCAAGGCGGCGTGGAAGGCCTTTACATCCTCGGCCCGCTATCGCTGCAGTCCGAATATGTGTTGCGCCAGCTCGGCCTGATCGACGGCGACAAGGCCGACCTCGCGGGCGGCTACCTGCAGGCGACCTGGACGCTGACCGGCGAGTCGCGGCAATACAAGCCCTATCCGGCGCGGCCCGACAGCGTGGTGCCCGATGGCGATCACTCCTACGGCGCCATCGAGCTCGTGACCCGCTTCGACCACATCGACCTCGAGCGGCCGGGGCTGGACTCCGCCACGGCCGACCTGTTCACGGTGGGTGCGAACTGGTACCTCAACAAGCACCTCCACCTGAAGCTGAACTACCTGAATGTGAAGGGTGACAACTTCGGCACGAGCGAGGCCAAGGGCAGCGCGGTCACTACGCGCATCGCGTTCCAGTTCTGAGCGGAGGCGTCATGCGTGCTGCAACATTGGGGATGACACTGGCGGGGCTGGCCTTGATTGCAAGCGCCGCGCTGGCCCAGGACGCCTGCCCGAACCGCGGCGAACTCGATGGAAGCTACTGCGATGCCAATAAGGACCTCGTTGCCGACACGCCGACCGATCCGAAAAAGCTGAAAAACCCCAGCGTGCTGGTGTTCACCTACACGCCCGTCGAAGATCCAGCGGTTTACGAAAAAACCTTCAAGCCGTTCACTGAGCACCTGGCCCAGTGCACCGGCAAGCGCGTGGTGTTCTACCCCGTGCAGAGCAACGCGGCGCAAGTGGAGGCGATGCGCTCGGGCCGGCTGCATTTCGGCGGCTTCTCGACCGGCCCAACCGCCTTCGCCGTGAACCTCGCCGGTGCCGTGCCGTTCGCGGTGAAAGGCGACGCCAAGGGCTACCAGGCCTATCACCTGAATTTACTGGTTCGCGCCGACAGCCCGTTCAAGTCTCCGGCCGACCTCAAGGGCAAGAAGGTGGCGCATACCTCGCCGTCGTCCAATTCCGGCAACCTCGCGCCGCGCGCACTGTTCCCCAAGCAGGGGCTGACGCCGGATCGGGACTACACGGTGCTGTACTCCGGCGGCCACGATCGCTCGGTGCTGGGCGTGCGCACCGGCGACTACGATGCCGCACCGGTGGCTTCCGACGTGTACGAGCGCATGGTCCATCGCGGCACGGTCAAGGACAGTGAATTCCGCATCCTGTGGAAAAGTGTGCCGTTCCCGACCTCGAGCTTTGCCTACGCGCATGACCTGGAACCGGCCTTGCGTGACAAGGCACTGAAATGCTTTTACGACTACCGGTTCCCGGCGGAGATGCAAGCCGCGTTCGACGGTGCCGACCGCTTCGTGCCGATCACCTATCAGAAGGACTGGGCCATCGTGCGCGAGGTCGCGGCCGGAAGCGGCGAGAGCTTCGGCGCCACGGCGTTCCAGTCGCTGGCCGAGAAGGAAGAGGCGGCGCGCAAGAAGTCCGCCGCGGAAAAAAAGTGACACGTGTCTGAACCTGCCCTGCGCATCGAAGGGCTGGTCAAGGAATACCGGCCCGGCGTGCGCGTGCTCGACGGCATCACGCTCGACATCGCCCCGCGGGGCGTCACGGCGATCATCGGCGCATCCGGCAGCGGCAAGAGCACGCTGATCCGCTGCATCAATCGCCTGGTCGAGCCGACCGCCGGCGCGATCTGGTTCGACGGCCAGGACGTCACGCAGATGCGGCGCGGCGCGCTGCGGGCCACGCGCCGACGCATCGGCATGGTGTTCCAGGAATACAACCTGGTCGAGCGCCTCACGGTGATGGAGAACCTGCTGTCGGGACGGCTCGGCTACGTATCGGCCCCCAAGGCCTGGCTGCGCCGCTTCCCGCGGGCCGACATCGACCGAGCCTTCGCCTTGCTGGACGAGGTCGGCCTGGCGGATCTTGCGCACCAGCGCGCCGACGCCCTGTCGGGCGGCCAGCGACAGCGCGTCGGCATCGCGCGTGCATTGATGCAGCAGCCGAGGCTGCTGCTCGCCGACGAGCCTACCTCCTCGCTCGACCCCAAGACCGCCGTCGAGATCATGGATCTGCTGCACCAGGCGGCCGGGCACCACCACATCCCGGTGCTGGTGAACATGCACGACGTGGAACTGGCGCGGCGCTTCGCCGACCGCATCATCGGACTGGCGGGGGGCCAAATCATGTTCGACGATCCACCAGCCGGCCTGGCCGACGTCGAGCTCAAGCGCATCTACGGCGGCGAGAGCTGGCTCCACTGACGCGCGCTCCTTTTTCCCACAGCGCCTGGTCGCGCGCAGCCTGGTTGCTGCTGGCCGCGTACGTCGTCTACGCGGCTTCGACGCTGGGATTCTCCTGGTCGCGCATGGCCGAGGGGATGGGGCACGGCCAGGCCTTCATCGGCCGCATGTTCCCGCCGAGCTACGAAAATTCGGAGGCGATCCTCAGGGGCCTGAAGGAAAGCCTCGAGATCGCCGTGCTGGCTTCGTTCGCCGGCATCCTGATCGCACTGCCGCTCGGGCTGCTGGCCGCGCGCAACCTGATGCCGGCGGCGGTGAGCTGGACGGCCCGCGCCGTGATCGCGCTGGCGCGCGCCTTCCACCCCGTGATCCTGGCGATCGTCTTCGTCAAGGCGATCGGCTTCGGTGCGGTCGCCGGCGTCATGGCGCTGGTGGTCGCCTCCATCGGCTTCATCGGCAAATTGTTCGCCGAGGCGATCGAGGAGATCTCGATGAAGCAGGTCGAAGCGGTGCGCGCCACCGGCGCCAGCTTCATGAACGTCATCGCCTTCGCCGTCCTGCCGCAGGTGCTGCCGCGCTTCATCGGCTTTGCCACTTACCAGTTCGATTCCAATGTCCGGAACTCGACCATGGTCGGCATCATGGGCGCCGGCGGCATCGGCGCGCCGCTGTTCGTGGCGTTCCAGCGCTTCGAGTACGACGCCGTGTGCGCCATCGTGCTGGTGATCATCGGCGTGGTGTTCGCCTGCGAGCTGGTCGCCGGGCGCGTCAAGAAAGTGTTCGGCGCATGAGCGGGCCGGACGCCGTGATCGAGCGCGAGTGGCGCCGCTTCACCCCGGCGCAGCGGCTGGCGCGCTGGGCGGTGTACCTGGGCATCGTCGCGGCGGTGGCGGTCTCTGCGCGAACCATCGAGATCATCCCGGAGTTCCTCTACGACGCGCCGGAACAATTGCGCGACCTGTTCACCCGCATGTGGCCGGTGGACTGGGCGCATTACCCGGGGGGCGTGCACGAAGCGCTGGTGGAAACCCTGCACATCGCCACGCTCGGCACGGTGCTCGCGCTGGTCATGGCGTTGCCGCTCGGCTTGCTGGCGGCCCGCAACGTCACGCCATTCCCGCCGCTGAACTACGCCGCCAAGCTGGTGCTGGTGGCGAGCCGCTCGATCGACGCGCTGGTGTGGGCGCTGCTGTTCATCGCGGTGTTCGGGCCCGGCGCCCTGGCCGGCACGCTGGCGATCGCGTTCCGCTCGATCGGCTTCGTCGGCAAGCTGTTCGGGGAAGCCTGCGAGGAAGCCAACCGCGGCTCGATCGAGGCGCTGCAGGCCACCGGCGCGCCGTGGCTGTCGGTGCTGCGTTACGGCTACTGGCCGCAGGTCAAGCCGGCCTTCTGGGGGCTGGCGCTGCTGCGCTGGGACATCAACGTGCGCGAGTCCAGCGTGCTCGGGCTGGTCGGCGCGGGTGGCATCGGCGTGGCGCTGAATACCGCGATGAACCTGTTCCAGTGGCAGCGCGTGGCGGTCATCTTGCTGGCGATTCTTGCGGTGGTGATCGCAGCGGAAGTTATCGTCACGCAGATCCGCAAGCGGTTGATGTAGGGCGGGCCTCGCCCGCCGGCGGGCACGGCCCGCCCTACCTGCGCAACGCAAAGCCCAGCAGCAATACGCCCAGGACGGCCACGCCGAACGAGCCGCCCAGCACCACGCCGCTGCTTTCGCCAAAGACCACCGGTGTTTCGCTGGCGCCGCCGGCCAACTCCACGCCGCGCGTGCCCGTGGGCCGCCACACGTCGCCGGGTCCCTGGTTCGAGGTCACACGACCGGCGATGCCGGGACAGCCGCGCTCGAATTCGGCCGGGTTGCCGCGCTGCTCCGGCGTGGTGCCGGTGCCGCGCTCGTCAATGGCGGCGCGCAGCAGGTCAGGATTGTTGCTGAAGATGCCGTCGACTCCGAGGTCGAGCAGCGCGCCCATTTGCTGCGCATCGTTGACCGTCCAGGTATGCACGTCGTGGCCAGCGGTGTGGTACCGCTGGAGCACGCTGGGATCGGCGAGGATCGCCGCGCTGTTCGGGGCGAAGGCGTCGATGTAGTCGGGCCCGGTGCCGGCGGCATGCCACTGCGCAGCATCGCCGGTGGGCGCGGTATAGAGAAAAGCGGTCGGGATGCTCGGCGCAAGCTGTCGCATGCGCTCGAGGCTGCCGGCATCGAAACTTTGCAGGACGATGGTCGACGACGGCACGTTGCCGTTGGCGACGTCGCCCGTCGCAATCAAGCCCTTGCGCGTGAGCAGGTCGACCATCACCTGCTCGGCGCGCCCGCCGGCGGAATCTTTGGTCTCGATGTGAAAGCGCATCAGCGGGTTGTGGCGAAGGTAGCAGTCGAGCTGCTCCTCCAGCGGCACGATCTTCGCGCCGGCGTACTCCGGCTTGGCCAGTGTCGGGTTCGAGGTGTTGAACCAGGAGCCGAAGTCCATCTCGCGCATCTGCGCCAACGTGTAACTGTCGACACGCCCGGTGCTTTCGCTGGTGCGGTCCACGGTCTCATCGTGGATGCACACCGGCACCTCATCCTTGGTCAGGATGAGGTCGCACTCGATCATGTCGACGTCCATGGCCATGGCCATGTCGTAGGCGAAGAAAGTGTGCTCGGGGGCATACGCCGAGGCGCCGCGGTGGCTGATGGCGATCTGTGGACCGTTGGGTCCGCCGACCTGCGCGGGTGCTGGGGTTGCGCCAATGACAACCAATGCGGCCAGTGCGCGGCTAAAGCTGCGATACCGATTCACGTGGGCCACGCCTCAATGATGGTGGTAGCGACGCGTCTTGTGCTTGCGCGCAAACGCCAGCAAAAAGTCCATCTGGTCCGCGAGGATCTTGCGGTTGGACAGGATCAGGTACTCGGCGAGGTTCGGCGTGTAGGGCACGGCAATCAGCTTCATGCCCGCCTCTTCCGGCGTGCGGTCGTCCTTGCGCTGGTTGCAGTGCTTGCAGGCAGTGACGCAGTTCTCCCAGATGCACTCGCCGCCGCGCGACACCGGCAGGACGTGGTCCCGCGTGAGCTGCGACACCGGGTACTGGTCGCCGCAGTAAAGGCAAAGGTTGTGGTCACGCTGGAACAGCGTCCGGTTGGTCAGCAGCGGCACGCCGCGCTCGAAGCGCCGCGAGCGGTCGCCCACGGCGATGATCGAGCCGATCTCCACGAAGCTCTGCCGGCCAGTGCGCGCGCACGTGCCGCCGTGGATCACGAAGCGCTCCTTGCCGGCTTCCCACACGACGCGCTCGCGCGAGTAGAGGGTCACCGCGGATTGCCAGGTGATCCAGCCCACCGGCAAGCCGCCGGTATCGAGCTTGAGGATCTGGGGAATCATGGCTGCGTAAATAGTAGCCACCCGGGGAGGGCGTGTATACAGCGCCCTCGGATGCCCCGGATCCGCGTCGGGTGCGCCGCATTGCGCCACGCCACTTCTTGCCACGACCCGTTTAAGATATCGCCGCTGACTTAGGGGGTTGGCATTCGGCCGATGCTGGGGACCGGCTCCGAGCTGCAGCGTGCAGCGGAGGGAGCGCAGAATGGTTGGCTTGATCCAGAAAGTATTGCTGGACCTCATCCACGAGGTCGCCGGGCCGGTGGCCGTCACCGAGGTGCGCCGGCTGGCGGAAATCCCGGAGGATTACCGCTTCCGGCTGGACACCGCCTATCCCGACGATCAATGGCAGCGACTTCTCGCCGCGACGGGGCGCGTACTCGACAAGTCGCAGGACGAGCTCGAAGTGGCGTATGCCGCGTTCTTCGGCCGCGACGCCCTGCGCCGCTGGCCCGTCTGGTTCGAGATGTCGGCGAACGCGCGGCAATTTCTCGAGCGCCAGCAGACCATCCATAACACCTTCGCGACGGGCATGCAGGACGCCAACGCCCGCAGCGGCATCCGCGACAAGTTCCGGCTCGAGGGTCGCCCGAACGAACTGATCACGCACTACCGTTCCCCCAACAACCTGTGTGGCCTCTACAAGGCGCTGGCCCAATGGGTGCTCGACCACTACGGCGAAAAGGCGGCGATCGAGGAGACCTCCTGCACCAAGCGCGGTGACGCCGAGTGCGAAATCCATATCCGCTGGCCAGCGCGGAAAGTTGACGCATGACTTCCGCCGGCGCCACGCCCCGGCCGCCCAAGGCGGACCCGCGCGTGGGCACGCTCCGTGGCGATTCCGGGCTGCGCACGGCGATCGACGACATCGCAAACCAGCTGTGCCAGTCGGTCGATGGCAACTTCGGATTCGCGGTGCGCGCACCGTACGAGGACGAGACCCTCGAGAAGCTGTCGATGCTGGTCAACTTCGTGGTCGACACCGCGCGGCGCGGCATGAGTGCCCTCGAGGAGCGCAACGCTGCGCTCGCGGAGATCGACCAGGCCAAGACGGTGTTCTTTTCCAACGCCAGCCATGAGTTGCGCACGCCGCTCACCCTGATCCTCGGGCCCCTCGAAGACGCCTTGTCCCGCCCGGAAGGTGCCTTGTCCGGTGAAACCCTGGCCCTGGCGCACCGCAATGCGGTACGCCTGCTCAAGCTGGTCAACGCGCTGCTCGACTTCGCGCGCATCGAGGGAGGCCGGCTCCAGCCGCACGTTCAGCCCACGGATATCGCCGAGCTCACGACCCAGCTCGCCGCCGTCTTCGCGGTCGCGGTGGAAAAGGCGGGCCTGACCCTGACGGTCGATGCGCCGCCCGGGGGCGACCCGGTCGACGTCGACCGCGACATGTGGGAAAAAATCGTCCTCAACCTGCTTTCCAACGCATTCAAGTTCACGCTGGACGGCGGCATCACGTTGCGCCTGCATCGGGAGGGCGGTCACGTCGTGCTGGTCGTGAGCGATACGGGTGTGGGCATCGACGCGGCATTGCTGCCGCGGGTGTTCGAGCGGTTTTTCCGGGTGCCCGGTTCGGGCGGCCGTACCCACGAGGGCTTCGGCATCGGCCTGGCAATGATCCAGGAGCTGGTGCGGTTGCACGGCGGCACGATCGAGGCGGCCAGCGAGCCTGGGCGCGGCAGCACGTTCACGGTCCGCCTGCCGGTGAGGCATGGCCAGGCGGGGCCCGAGCGACGGTCGGAGCGCCGCGCCGGCACGCTCGCCCATGCATTCGGGCAGGAAGCGGCAGGCTGGCTGCCCGAGGCCGCGAGCACCAGGCCGGCGGCGGCCGGCCCTGCGGAGCGCGCCCGCGTGCTCCTCGCCGACGACAACGCCGACATGCGCGCCTACGTGGACGGGTTGTTGAGTGAGCACTGGACGGTCGAGAGCTTCGCGGACGGCAAGGCGCTCCTCGCCGCGGCGCGTCGTCAGCCGCCGGACCTCGTCCTTACCGACATCATGATGCCGGTCCTCGATGGCTTCGGGCTGCTGCGCGAGCTGCGCGCCGACGATCGCACGCGCGACGTGCCGGTCATCCTGCTGTCGGCCCGCTCCGGACCCGAAGCGGTCGCCGAGGGACTGGAAAGCGGCGCCGACGACTACCTGATCAAGCCGTTCGCGGCGCGGGAGCTGGTCGCGCGCGTGCGCACGCACCTCGAGTTGTCGCGCCTGCGCATGGACCGATCGATCATCCAGCGTGTCGGCACCCTCTTGAATACACACCTGGACCTGCCAGGCGTCGTGCAGACGCTGACCGATGAGGCAACCCGGCTCTGCGGCGCGGACTTCGGCGCGTTTTTCTACAACGTCGTGGACGAGGCTGGCGAGCGCTACACGCTTTACACGCTGGCCGGCGTGCCGCGCAGCCACTTCGAAAAATTTCCCTTGCCGCGCAACACGGCGCAGTTCGACGAGACGTTCAGCGGACGCGGCGTCGTGCGACTGGACGACGTCACGAAGGATCCACGTTACGGCCTCAGCGCCCCGTATCACGGCATGCCGCCCGGGCACCTGCCGGTGCGCAGTTACCTTGCGGTGCCGGTGATTTCCCGCACGGGCGCCGTGCTGGGTGGCCTGTTCTTCGGCCATGGTGAAACCGGCGTGTTCACGGAACGCAGCGAGCGCCTGCTGGGAGCCGTGGCGACGCAGGCGGCAATCGCGATCGACAACGCGCACCTCTACGAAAGCGAGCAGCGCGCACGAGCGCAGGCCGAGTCCGCAAACCGGGCAAAGGACGAATTTCTCGCGATGCTCGGCCACGAATTGCGCAACCCACTGGCGCCGATCGTCACGGCGCTGGACGTGATGGAGATGCAGGCCACTTCAGCCGACGGCGCGGAGCGCGCGGTCATTCGGCGGCAGGTGGACCACCTCGGTCGCCTGGTCGACGACCTGCTCGATGTCTCCCGCATCACGCGCGGCCTGGTCGAGCTCGAGCGACGCCCGGTCGAACTGTCGCGCGTGGTGGCCAAGGCGCTCGAGATCTCGGGTCCCGTCGTGCGTGACCGCGGCCATCGAGTGGAATTGACGCTGCCCGAGCGCGGCCTCGTGGTCCATGGAGACCTGATGCGCCTGGGACAGGTGGCCGCCAACCTGCTCACCAATGCAGCGAAGTATTCCGAGCGTAACTCGAGGATTTCGGTCAGCGGCGTGCGCGAAGGCGCCGACGTGGTGCTGCGGGTACGCGACAACGGCATCGGCATCCCGGCCGACATGCTTCCACGGATCTTCGAGCGTTTCGTCCAGGGGCCGCAAAGCCTGGACCGTTCCCAGGGCGGACTCGGCCTCGGATTGGCGATCGTGCGCAGCCTGGTTGCCCAGCACGGCGGCTCGGTTACCGCGTCCAGCGAGGGGGCGGGGCGCGGCAGCGAGTTCGAGGTGCGGTTGCCGGCCTACGCCGGCGCGGAGACTCCGCAAGCCCAAACACCGGGCCCATTGGTCGCCGCAGGCGTGAAGGCCTCCGGCCGCTGCCGCATCCTCATCGTCGACGACAACGCGGATGCCGGGCACATGCTCGGCGTCGCGCTGGAGCTGGCTGGCCACGCCACGCGAGTGATCACCGACGGCCGCGCGGCGCTGGCGGCGTCCGTCGAGTTCCGTCCGGACGTGGTCCTGCTCGACCTCGGCCTGCCTTTCATGGATGGATACGAAGTGGCCCGCGCCTTGCGCCGCGACGGCCCGAGCCCGTTGCGCATTGTCGCCGTGACCGGCTACGGCGAAGACAGCGCGCGCCAGCGCACCACCGACGCGGGTTTTGACCAGCACCTGTTGAAACCGGTGGACGTCGGCGGCCTGACCGCCTTGCTGGGTACCTGGTTTGGAGGCGAAGCGCTGCGTCAGCCTTGAGCGGCGAGCCAGTCTCGTACGACCTGATGGAAGCGGGCCGGCTCCGCCAGCATGATCCAGTGGCCGGTGTCGAACGTTTGAACCGCGTTGCCAGCGCGAGCGCGCATGCGCTCGAGCCACGCGGCGTCATGGAACATGAACGGCTTCCTGGTCGCGTACAGGTAAAGGAACGGCACCGTCGGCTCGAACGCCTGCAGGCCATCGCGGAAACTCGGTTTGCCGAACCAGGTCATGTAGTACGGGTAGGTCATCCCGGCGTTCATGACCGAGTAATCTGACGGGCATCGCATCTTGCGGGCCATCGACCTCACCATTTCGTCGCCCTTCGGGCTGCCGCGTTTCCAGGCCCAGGCCAGCGTGAACTGGTAGGCGGCGACCATGAGCTTGGTGACGAAGCTCGCGCTGGCGGCGAAAGACACGGTGTCGCCGATATCCACGCCGACAATGCGCTTCACGCGTTGCGGATTGCGCGCGTACCAGTTGTAGCCGAATACGCAGCCCCAGTCGTGCAGCAACAGCGTGACCTTGCCGGTGGGGGCGACGGCGTCGACGACCCGGCTGATGAAACCCATGAGCTCGTCCAGCGTGCGCGTGCGGCGCTCGTGGCCGGGCTCGAAGCCGGGCAGGGAGAAGCGCACGCAGCGACAGCGATCCTTGAGGGCGTCGACGGTGCCGGTCCACAGGCGATAGGTGTCGGGCCAGCCGTGGATCATCACGATGGTTTCTGCGCCGGTTCCTTCTACCAGCACTTCCACGCCGTCGATGTTCATCAAAGCTCCGCCGCCACGCGACTGCCCTGGTTGATCGCGCGCTTGGCGTCGAGCTCGGCCGCCACGTCCGCGCCGCCAATCAGGTGCACAGGAATGTTGGCGGCTTGCAGCGGTGCGTGCAGCTCGCGCAGCGGCTCCTGGCCGGTGCACAGCACGATGGTGTCGACCTCGATCAGCGTCGGCTTTTCGCGCTTCTCGCCGAACGTCACGTGCAGGCCCTTGTCGCTGATGCCCTCGTAGTTCACACCGGCAACCATCTCGACGCGTTTCATCTTGAGCGCCGCGCGGTGGATCCAGCCGGTGGTCTTGCCCAGGCCCTTGCCCAGGCCGGTGGCCTTGCGCTGCAGCAGCGTCACCTGCCGCGCTGGCGGCGAAATTTGCGGCTGG
>DATLBT010000123.1:0-27841 GCA_035526825.1 Verrucomicrobiia bacterium
GGCATCACCGGCGCGCCACTCAGCGTGTGGCCGTAACGACCTTCCTTCTGCCCTGCTGCACGCGGCAGCTGCACCACCAGCGGCTGCGCGCGATCGGCGAGACTCGCCAGCGCGGCACGCACAGCGGCATCGTCGTCCGGGCCGCCGAGTACCGCGGCGTTGGCGCGCAGCTCGGCGACCGTCTGCGGGCCGCGCAACATCAGCGTCACGACCAGCGCGAACAAGGCGGGATCGAGCAGCAGGTGGTGCTTGAACTGGTGGCGCCACTTGGTCACGCGGCCCACCGAATCGTCGGGCCGCACGAGTTCCAGCTCGCGCAGGCGGTTGAGCGCGGCGCCGACGTCGCCCTCGGTCAGCTTCATCAGCGGATCGCGGCTCGACTTCTGGTTGGCCGCGAGCATGATCGCGTTCACCGTCATCGGGTAGTACTGCGGCGTCGTGATCGCCTTCTCGGCGATCGACGCGAGGACGCGCGCCTCGTTCGGGGGCAGGAAGAGCTCGGTCATGGCGCCTCTACGCGGCGACGCGTCGTTCGGTTTCCTTGAGCATGCCGCCGAAGGCCTGGCCGAGCTTGCCGGCGGCGAGCTTCGTGAGCAGGCCGCCGACCAGCGGCAGTTTCACGCGCATCACCGTGGTCCAGGTCACCTTCGTGCCCGTGCCAACCGCCTCGAGGCGCACGCTGCCGACTTGGTGCTCGAGGGGGATGTTCGAGCGGATGATCTTGTAGTCGAAGCGCTTGGGCCGGTCGAAATGCGTGATCTGCTCGTCGAACCAGATGCCCGGAGTCACGATGTGCCGCACTGCGCCGACGCCGTTCTTGTGCGGCTTGCCCTCACTCGTGAGATACGAATCCTTCACGCCGGGGAAGGACTTGTAGTTGGCGTGGTCGGAAAGCACGTCGAAAACCTTTTCCGGCGATGCGGCAATCAGCCGTTCCACGATCACGGTCTGCATGGCTCAGGCCTCCGCAACCTTCAGCACGAGCTTGCCGAAGTTCTCGCCCTTGAACAGCTTGAGCAAAGTCTCCGGAAAGGTCTCCAGGCCTTCGACGATGTCCTCGCGGCTCTTCATCTTGCCGCTCGCGAGCCAGCCGCCCATCTCCATCGCGGCCTCCTTGTAGCGCGCCGCGTGGTCGAATACGACCATGCCACGCATCGTCGCGCGGTTCACCAGCAGCGACAGGTAATTGCTCGGGCCCTTTACCGGCGTGGTGTTGTTGTACTGGCTGATCGCGCCGCAGATGACGATGCGCGCGTGCATCGCGAGTTGGGTCAGCACGGTGTCGAGGATGTCACCGCCGACGTTGTCGAAGTACAGGTCGACCCCTTTCGGACAGGCGGCCTTGAGCTGCGCCTTGAGATCACCCGATTTGTAGTCGAGGCATTCGTCGAAACCGAGCTTCTCGACCGCGAACCTGCACTTGTCGGCGCCGCCGGCAATGCCGACCACCTTGCCCGCGCCCTTGATCTTCGCGACCTGGCCGACGACCTGGCCAACCGCGCCGGCCGCGCCGGACACGACGACGACGTCGCCCGGCTTGAACTCGCCGGTCACGAGCAGGCCGAAGTACGCGGTCATGCCCGGCATGCCGAGCGTACCGAGGTAAACCGGCAGCGGCGCGAGCTTGGCGTCGACCTTCGTCAGCGTCTTACCCTTCACGACTGCGTATTCCTGCACGCCCGGGATGCCGACGACATGGTCGCCGACCGCGAGCTTCGGATCGTTGGACTTGATCACGCGCCCGGCGCCGCCGGCGCGCATGACCTCGCCGATGCCGACCGGCGGAATGTACGACTTGCCTTCGTTCATCCAGCCGCGCATGGCGGGGTCGAGCGACAGATATAAGACTTTCACCAGCACTTCGCCGTCGCCGGGATCGCCGACGGTCTCGGTAGTGAAGGTGAAATCGTCGCGCTTGACCATGCCGATCGGGCGCTTGGCGAGCTTGAACATGCGGTTATTCATTTTTTCTCCTGCAGGACCTTGATAATCAATGGCTTGGAAGCACGACTCTGACCCCAGTCTGGATCAATGTTCATGCGATCGCCCCAAGCAGCGCTTCTGCGTACTCAGTCGGCTGCTCCAGGTCGGGAAAATGGCCGCAGCCTGGCGCATGGCGGATCGTTGCTTGTGGCAACAGCTCGAGCAGTGAGTCTGCATGCGTGTGCTTGTGGCTGCGGTCGGAGTCGCCCCACAGCATAAACGCGGGGGTTTTCACGCCGGTGAGGTCGTTGGCGCGAATCCGCGGCAGAGCCTGCACGGCCCCGGCGAGGCAGAAGCAGGCGCCGTCGTCCAGCGCGCGGCGTGCGACGGCACGATATGCGTCGCGTTGCGCCTTGTCGTTGATCGCAATGCTGTACCAGGCGTGCGCAAGCTTGCGGCGTGCAGCGCGATTGACGGCCTGTCCGACGACCGGCACGCGCAGCGGTTTCGGAACATTGCGCACGGCCCATCCCGGCATCGCCGACAGGCCGGGCGTCTGCGCGAGCACGAGATGCGTGACCCGCGCCGGCGCTAGCTTCGCGGCGGCGATCGCATGGAAGCCGTTGCCGCACGAAAATGCGAGCGCCGCGCGCTGAATCCCGAGGGTGTCCATCAATGAGAGTATCGCCGCGCCGCCGCTCGCCGGTGAATGGTCGTAGCGCAAGTATGGCTGCGAGAAGCCCCAACCCGGCATCTCGAAGCACACCACGCGCGCGTGCGGCCGCAATCGCTCGATCAGGTCGGCATGGTGCTCGATCACGTTCGGGCCATCCGGCGTCATCAGAACCACGGGCGCGCCGGCGGCTCCGCCGATGTCGCGCACGCGGATTCGCCCCGCCGGCGTATCGAGCAGCCGCGTGTCTGGCGGCCACGCCGCGCCGGCGCCGTTGGTGCGGCTCAGCAGGCTGTCGAGCGCAGTGGCGATCAAGGGCGCTTGCGCTCGCCGAACGCCTTCATGACTTCCTTCGGCACGTAACGGCCCAGCTCCAGCTTGGCGATCTGGTTGCGGTGGACCTCATCAGGGCCGTCGGCGAGGCGAAGTGTGCGTGCGCCGGCGTACATATAGGAGAGCCCGAACTGATCGGTCACGCCGCCGCCACCATGGGCCTGGATTGCCCAGTCGATGACTTCGCAGGCCATGTTCGGCGCCAGCACCTTGATCATCGCGATTTCCTTTGCGGCGACCTTGTTGCCCACGGTGTCCATCATGTACGCGGCTTTGAGCGTCAGCAGGCGCGCGCAATCGATCTTGATGCGTGCCTCGGCGATGCGTTCCAGCGTCACGCCCTGCGCCGCCACCGGCTTGCCGAAGGCCACGCGCTCCATCGAGCGCTTGCACATCTTTTCCAGCGCGCGCTCGGCGAGGCCTATCAGGCGCATGCAATGGTGGATGCGGCCCGGGCCGAGGCGGCCCTGCGCGATCTCGAAGCCGCGGCCTTCGCCGAGCAGCATGTTGCTGGCCGGCACGCGCACGTCCTTGAACTCGATCTCGGCGTGGCCGTGCGGCGCGTCGTCATAGCCGAACACCGGCAGGAACCGCAGGATGTTCACGCCCTTGGCGTCGCGCGGGATGATGATCATCGACTGCTGCTTGTGGCGCTCGGGCGAGTCCGGGTCGGTCTTGCCCATGAATATGAACAGCTTGCAGCGAGGATCCATCGCGCCCGACGACCACCACTTGCGGCCGTTGATGACGTAGTCATCGCCATCCTTCTGGATGCGACTCGAAATGTTGGTCGCATCGCTCGAGGCGACATCCGGCTCGGTCATCGCGAAGCAGGAACGGATCTTTCCTTCCAGCAGCGGCTCGAGCCACTGCTCCTTGTGCTCGGCGGTGCCGTAGCGCTCGAGCACTTCCATGTTGCCGGTGTCAGGCGCCGAGCAGTTGAACACCTCGGGCGACCAGATCACGCGACCCATGACTTCGCACAGCGGCGCGTATTCGAGGTTCGTCAGCCCGGCGCCGCGTCCCGATTCGGGCAGGAACAGGTTCCACAGCTTGGCGGCCTTGGCCTTTGTTTTCAGCTCTTCCATGAGCTGGGTCGGCTGCCAGCGGTCGCCCTCGTTGACCTCGGCGATGAACTTCGCCTCGTTCGGGTAGATGTGCTCGTCGAAGAAGGCGTTGAGCCTTTCCAGGAGGTCTTTGGTTTTTTGTGAGTACTCGAAATTCATTTGATGCTCCTTGTTTAGTGTCATCCCGAGCGCAGCGAGGGATCGCGTCCTTGTCGAGCCGCCCTTCGGAACGCGATCCCTCGTCGCTGCGCTCCTCGGGATGACTCGATTATCTTCGCGCCAGAATCTGCTCCACCTGCTGCCACGCCAGCTCCGCCATCGGCTTGGCCGCGCGTCCTGCCTCGAGCGCCTGCTTGCTCGCAGCGGTACCGTCCTTCACGCGGCCCATGATCCCCTGCAGGATCGCTGCACCGCGGAACAGGTTGTAGGCCACGTAGTAATCCCAATGGTCGGGGTCTATCGCCTTGCGGCCGGTGGCCTTGCAATACAAGAGGACGTACTCGGGCATCCTCGGGATGCCGAGCGCGGCGAAGTCCAGGCCGCCCAAACCGCGGAACAGTCCCGCGGGGATCTGCCAGTTCATGCAGTGATAGGCGAAGTCCGCGAGCGGGTGGCCGAGCGTCGACAACTCCCAGTCCAGCACCGCGAGCACGCGCGGCTCGGTGGCGTGAAAGATCATGTTGTCGAGGCGAAAATCGCCATGGACGATGCGGGTTTCCTCGTCCGGCGGAATGTTCGCCGGCAGCCAGGTGATGAGCCGGTCCATCGCGTCGAGGGTTTCGGTCTCGGACGCCCGATATTGCTTGGTCCAGCGCGCGACCTGGCGCTCGATGTAGCTGCCGGGCTTGCCGTAGGTTTCGAGTCCCACCTTCTGGTAGTCGACCTGATGCAGCGCCGCGATCACGCGGTTCATCTCGAGGAAGATCGCGCGGCGCTGCGCCGGCGTCATGCCCGGCAAAGACGGGTCCCACAACACCCGGCCGTCGACGCAATCCATGATGTAGAACGCCGTGCCGATGACGGAGTCGTCCTCGCACAGGCCGTAGGTCTTCGCGACCGGCACCGGGGTGCCGTGCAGCGCCGTGATCACGCGGTACTCGCGATCCACGGCGTGCGCGCTCGGCAGCAGCTTGCCGGCCGGCTTGCGCCGCATGACATAACGCTGCTCCCCCGCACCCGCCGTTCCAGCCGTGATGCGAAACGTCGGGTTGCTTTGCCCGCCCTTGAACTGTTCGACCGCGATCGGCGCGCCCCCGTCATCGAAGCCGGCGACGTTGGCGCGCATCCACGCCTGCAGCTTCACCACGTCGAAGCGCTGCTTCTCCGACACCGGCATCGTCCCGGAGAACGCAGCGGTTTCCGCGGCGGCGGGCGCGGGACGGCTCACGCCGGCGGCACCATGTTGGTCGGCGAGCGGTCGTCGAGGATGTCGCGCATGCGCGTCTCGATCGAGCCCTTGATCTTCGGGTGCGTGAAGATATAGAAGCGGCTGGCCTTGACGCCGTCGAGCGTGATGCGCGCGACGTCGGTGGCCGTGAGCTTGCCGCTGCGCGTGGCTTTCTTGACTTGCGCCTCGAACGGCGCCGCCATCGGGTTCTTGGCGCTGAGCTCCGCGGGGCGGTTGCGCTCGCTGTCGGCAATGCCCGTGTTGACGAACGCCGGGCACAACACCGAGACCCCGATCGACGCCTTGTACATCTGCAGCTCGTGGTACAGCACCTCGGACATCGTCACGACGCCGTGCTTGGTCACGCAGTAGATGCTCGACGCCGGCACCGACAGGAGACCGGCGACCGAAGCCGTGTTGACGATGTGCCCCTCGGTTTTCGCCTCGAGCATGCGCGGCACGAAGCTGCGGATGCCGTGCACCACGCCCATGAGGTTCACGTCGAGGACCCACTTCCACTCCTCGAGCGTCGTCGTCCAGGTCGGACCGGCGACGGCGACGCCTGCGTTGTTGAAGATGAGGTGCGCGGCGCCAAACTTGTCGTAAGTCTGCTTCGCGACGGCCTCGACCTGCTCGGCCTTGCCGACGTCGCATTTCGACGTGATGACCTGTGCGTCGGAGGGCAGCAGCGCGACGGTGCCCGCGAGGCCCTTGTCATCGACGTCGGTCAGCGAGAGCTTCATGCCCTCGGCGGCGCACAGGATCGCCAGTTCGCGCCCGAAGCCGCTGGCAGCGCCGGTAATGACGGCGACTTTTCCCTTCAGGTCTTTCATGTCTTCTCCCGTGTCATCCCGAGCGGAGCGAGGGATGACACCTAACCAATGAGCATCCCGCCATCCACCACCATCGCCGTGCCCGTCGTATAGCTCGCCGCCGGCGAACAGAGGTACAGCACCGCCCCCGCCATCTCATCCGGCTGCGCCACGCGATGCAGCGCGATGCGCTTCTCGGCTTCGCCGCGAATCTTGTCATTGGTCACCAGCGCGCCGGCGAACTTGGTCGCGGTGAGTCCCGGACACAGCGCATTCACGCGGATCTTCTGTGCACCCAGTTCCTGCGCAAAGGCCTTCGTCATCGAGATCACCGCGGCCTTGCTGATCGAGTAAATGCCCATGAATGCGCCCGGCACGATGCCGCCGATCGAGGCGACGTTGACGATCGCGCCGCCGCCATTCTTGGCCATGAGCTTGGCGCCCTGGGCCGACATGAAGAAGTAGCCGCGGATATTGACGTCCACCACTTTCTGGAAAGCGCCGAGGTCGGTGTCGAGGATCGGGCCGAAATACGGGTTGGTCGCGGCGTTGTTGACCAGGATGTCCAGTCGGCCGTGCGCGGCCTCGATGTCGCGGAAGATCGAATGGACCTGGTCCATGTCGCCGATGTGGCAGCCGCGGGCTTCGGCCTTGCCGCCGGCGGACTTGATGGCGGCGACAACCTTCTCGCAATCCTCGGGCTTGCGGCTCGACACGATGACGTGCGCGCCGTGCGCTGCCAGCGTGCGCGCGATCGACTCGCCGATGCCGCGCGAGGCGCCGGTAACCAGCGCGACCTTGCCGGTCAGGTCGAACATCTTGTCGGCTTGCTGCGTCATGGCGATGGAGTCCTAGCGGTAGGTGATGTGGTCGCCGGGCCCGGATTGCTCCAGGTGGGCGAAGTTGTTGAGGTACGAAAGGCTCACGCGGCCTTCGGCGTTGTACAGCAGCTTGGTGACCGCGCTGTTGACGATCGAGAAGTTCAGGTCGGCCGCCTTGGCGTTGGGAAACTCGAGCAGTTCCTGGCAGATCGCCGCGATCGCGCCGCCCGACGTGAACACCGCGACCGCCTGCGAGCCCCCGGCGGACGCGACGGCGCGCCGCAGCGCAGCGACGCAGCGCGCGCGGAATGCGGGCCATGACTCGACGTAGTCGGAGTCAAAGCGCCCGCTCATCCAGCGGTCCATCGCCTGCGCGAACATCTTCTGGAAGGTCTTGCGCGGGTTGTCCTGCGCTTTCAGCTGATCCTTGGCCGCGATCGGGTCTAGGTGCTTCGGCGTGTGCTTGGCCAGCACCTCGACGTGGTTGTACTCGTCGAAACCGGGGTCGGTGCGCCACTGCCCGACCGCCGGACTGCCCGGGAGTGCAGCGAGGCAGGCGTCGGCGGTCTGCTTGTGGCGGCGCAGGCCGCCGGTCACCACACCATTAAAAGTCACGCCGCAGGTTTTGAACCACTCGCCGAGCCGGCGCGACTGGTCGACGCCCCGCTCCGACAGGTTGTCGTAGTCGGCGGCGCCAAACGACGCCTGCCCGTGGCGAACGAGGTAGATCTGGCCCATTTGCGGCAGGGTAGGCCCCTGCCTAGAATCATTCCAATGAATAATCCGAATCCGTCGGCATAAGAACCGTGCATATCAGCCGGATCGACCTCAACCTGCTGGTCGTGCTCGACGCGATCTATACCGAGGGCGGCATCACCCGTGCCGCGGGCAAGCTGCACCTGACGCAACCGGCGATCTCGCACTCGCTGGGCCGGCTGCGCGTGCTGTTCAAGGATCCGCTGTTCGCACGCGAGGGCCGCGCGATGGTGCCGACGCCCCTGGCGCGCAACCTCATCGCGCCCGTGCGCGACGCGCTGCGCAAGCTGGAGGCCACCCTCAACGAGCTCGAGACGTTCGATCCGGCCACCACGCAGAAACGTTTCACCGTGGCCGTGCGCGACGTCTTCGAGGCGACGCTGCTGCCGCCGCTGCTGAAGAAGGTGACCCGGTCCGCGCCGTCGGTCGATGTCGCGGCGGTGCAGGTGGAACGGCGGCTGCTTGAGTCCGAACTCGCCGGCGGCGCGCTCGACGCCGCGCTCGACGTGCTGCTGCCGATGTCGCCCCAAGTGCACCATCGCAAGATCACGCTCGACCGGCTGGTCGTCTTGGCGCGCAAGAACCATCCCACCGTGAAGCGCGGCCTGTCGCTGGCGACTTACCTCAAGCAGCACCACGTCCTGGTCAGTTCGCGCCGCTCCGGACCCGGCCTCGAGGACGCCGAGCTATCCCGCCAGGGCCTGTCGCGCCGCGTCCGCCTGCGTTGCCAGCATTACTTCGCCGCCTGCCGCGTGGTCAGCCAGACTGACTTGATCCTGACAATGCCCGGTCACTACGCGCGCGTCGCCAACGCGCAGTACGGCAACCAGGTCCTCCCCCTCCCGTTCGAAATGCCGCCCCTCGACGCCTATCTCTATTGGCACAGCAACGTTGAAAACGAACCCGCCAACCGCTGGCTCCGCGACCAACTCGCCGCCGCCTTCGCGTGAACATACAAGCGTGGGTCAGAGTCGTTCTCCTAACCCCTTAATATCTGAACATCATTTCGGAAGGAATTTCATGCCTCAGGTTCGCGCCAACGGGATCAATATCGAGTACGAGTCGTTCGGGGACGAGACGGCGCCGGCGCTGCTGCTGATCATGGGGCTCGGGGCGCAACTGCTGCTGTGGCCCGACGATTTCTGCGAGGGGCTCGCCGCAGGGGGCTACCGCGTGATCCGGTTCGACAATCGTGACGTCGGCCTGTCCTCGAAAATCGAGCACCCGACCCGCCCGAAGTTGATGCGCGCGGCGCTCGCCTCGCTGGTAGGGCTGCCGGTGAAGGCGCCCTACACGCTCGACGACATGGCGCGCGACACGGTCGGGCTGATGGACGCGCTGGGCCTGCATTCGGCCCACGTCGTCGGCGCATCGATGGGCGGCATGATCGCGCAGATCGTCGCGGCGAAGCATCCCGACCGCGTCGCCAGCCTCACGCTGATCATGACGACGAGCGGCAATCCGCGATTGCCCGGCCCGCGCCTCGACCTGCGCTTGCGGCTGGTGCGCCCGCCGCAGGCGCTCGACCGCGAGACGCTGGTGCGCCACTCGATGGACACCTGGCGACTGATTGCCAGCCCGGAGTACCCGCCGGACGAACCGACGCTGCGCGCCAAGTGCGAGCGCTCCTACGACCGCTCCTCTTACCGGCGCGGCCTCGCGCGGCAGACGCTGGCGATCATCGCGTCCGGCTCGCGCGTGGGCCTGCTGAAACGGATCACGGCGCCCACGCTGGTGCTGCACGGCGAGGACGATCCGCTGGTGCCGGTTGCCGCCGGTCACGAACTGGCGCAGCACATCCCCGGGGCGCGCCTCGAGGTCATTCCGGGCTGGGGCCACGACTTCCCGGCCGCACTGCTGGACAAGCTCACGCGCTGGATCGTCGAGCACGCGCGCCTGAGCGACAACCACCGCGAAAAAAACAAAGCGTAAAAAAGCAACGCCGCGAATTCGCATTGACTCGGTCGCGGCGCGCTTTGTCTCCTATTCGATACAAAGCTTTCGCTCGTAACTTCAAGCAGTTGCGAACGCCGTGTAATACGCCGCGTCACCATTAAGCGACAGCAATAAACGTCAAAAGCCCCGCATCATGGCCGCCGCGCGCAATGCGCGTCTCTTATAGACGACAGCTTCAACCTTCGTCGTAGCGCATCGCGCATGCGCGCGCTCGTCGTCTTTCTCCAAGCACCTGACGCCACGGGATTTTTCATCTCTTGGCACAGCGATTGCCCTTTATATCGCCAAGCCAAGTTCCTCGGCTGTTGATCCGCGTGCAGGAACGCGACGGAGCAGACGAATGTGTGAGCGCAATGCAGTGCTGCTGACGCGACCGGTGCCGGGACGGCAGAGGAAGGAGGCCAGCGTTTTTACACAGGGAGTGACAAATCCAGCGCGATGCGGCTGCCCGTGGGGGCA
Source organism: Verrucomicrobiia bacterium (assembly GCA_035526825.1). Lineage (GTDB taxonomy): Bacteria > Pseudomonadota > Gammaproteobacteria > Nevskiales > Nevskiaceae > JACPFV01. The sequence goes on from DATLBT010000123.1 coordinate 10,188, forward strand.
GTAGCCACAGCGCGCTCGTACAGCGTCAAGGAGATTTAACGTGCAGATCAGCATTTTCGGTATGGGTTACGTCGGGGCGGTCTGTGCCGCCACGATGGCCGAGTCGGGTCACACCGTCACCGGCATCGACGTCTCGCCGATCAAGGTGGACCTCATCAACCGCGGCAAGACGCCGATCGTCGAGCCCGGCCTCGAGCCGCTGCTGCGGCGCCAGGTGGCCGCCGGCCGCGTCAAGGCAACCAGCGACGTCACCGGCAGCGTGGCATCCGCCGACGTGCTGATGATCTGCGTGGGCACGCCCAGCATGCGCAATGGCGGGCTCGACCTGCGTTACGTCGAGGAAGTCTCGCGCCAGATCGGCGAGGCGCTCAAGCACAGCTCGAAGCGCCACACCATCGTGGTCCGCAGCACCGTGCTGCCGGGCACCACGCGCAACGTGGTCGTGCCGATCCTCGAAGCGGCGTCGGGCAAGAAGGCCGGCACCGACTTCGGCGTATGCATGAACCCCGAGTTCCTGCGCGAGTCGACCGCGATCAAGGATTACTACGACCCGCCGATGACGGTCATCGGCGAGTGGGATGCGCAGTCGGGTGACGTGCTCGCCCAGCTGTACTCCGGCCTCGCCGCGCCGCTGACGCGCGCGCCGCTCGAGACCGCCGAGATGGTCAAGTACGCGTGCAATTCCTGGCACGCCACCAAGATCACGTTCGCCAACGAGATCGGCACCATGGCCAAGGCGCACAGCGTCGACGGCCGTGACGTGATGCAGATCGTCTGCCTCGACCGCAAGCTCAACCTGTCCTCGTACTACATGAAGCCGGGCTTCGCGTTCGGGGGCTCGTGCCTGCCGAAGGACCTGCGCGCCATGCTGCACGGCGCGTCGCAGAAGGACGTCGAGCTGCCGATGCTCCGCTCGATCATGCAGAGCAACAAGGCGCAGGTCGACAAGGCGGTGGAGATCGTCGCCTCGCTCGGCAAGCGCAAGATCGGCATGCTCGGGCTGTCGTTCAAGGCCGATACCGACGACCTGCGCGAGAGCCCGCTGGTCGACCTGGCCGAAGCCCTCATCGGCAAGGGCTACGAGCTGTCCATCTTCGATCGCAACGTCGACTACGCCCGCGTCCACGGCGCCAACCGCGAGTACATCAACTCGCGCATCCCGCACGTGTCCTCGCTGCTCAAGTCGAACCTCGACGACGTGGTGTCGTGCTCGGACGTCATGGTGATCGGCAACAAGGATCGCCAGTTCGAGCAGGTCCTCAACAACCTGCCGCAGGACAAGATCGCGGTTGACCTCGTCGGCTTCATGCAGTCCACGTCGAATGGCGTGGCGCAGGGAATCGGCTGGTAATGATCGGCACCCTCGCTCGCGCGACCGCGCTGCGCTGGCCGTCGGCGGCGTTGCCCGCCGACGGCCCGCCGACGGCGCTGGCGACGGCTGCCGGTTGGCTGGTGTACCTGTGGGTCCTGCTGTTCCTCGCCGATTCGCTGCCGACCGGCGCCTTCACGCCCGGTCATCAGAAGTTCCTGATGATCCTCGGTGCGCTGGGGGTCTGGCGTTACGGCCTCGGCATGGTGCACTTCAGCCGGGCCATGTTGTTCCTGCACGTCGCCTTTCCGCGCGCGCGGGCGCGTGCACGGGAGCTCGGCGAAGCCGCGCTGCCGTCGCACGCCTATTTCCTGGTGACCTCGTTCCGCATCGAGGCCACGACCACCGCCGATGTCTACCGCGCCGCCATCGCCGAGGCCATCGGCTGCGGCCGGCCGGCGACGGTGGTGGCTTCCATTGTCGAGCTCGCAGACGAGCGCCTGATTCGCACGCTGTGGCGCCGCATGAACCCGCCGGAGCGCGTACAGCTCCAGATCGTGCGCATTCCCGGCACCGGCAAGCGCGACGGCCTGGCCCACGGCTTTCGCGCCATCGCGCGCACCAACCCGGCGACTGACGCCGTGGTCGCCGTGATCGATGGTGACACCGTGGTGCGTCCGGGCCTGATCCGTGACTGCGCGCCGTTCTTCAAGCTGTTTCCCAGCGTTGGCGCGCTGACGACGAACGAGTTCTGCGACGTCGAAGGCCGGCCGATCATGCGCTCGTGGCACCAGCTGCGCTTCGCGCAGCGGCACCTCAACATGTGCTCGATGGCGCTGGGCAAGCACGTGCTGACGCTGACCGGCCGCATGTCGCTGTTCCGCGCGCCGGTCGTGACCGACCCCGAGTTCATCGATGACGTCCAGAACGACCACCTCGACCACTGGCGCCTGGGCCGCTTCAAGTTCCTGACCGGCGACGACAAGTCGAGCTGGTACAGCCTTGTGCGCCACGGCTGGGACACCTATTACGTGCCGGACGTCGCCATCGACACGCTCGAGCACCCGCCGCACAAGTCGTTCTTCACCTCGAGCCGCATGTTGATGTTCCGCTGGTACGGCAACTCGTTGCGCCAGAACTACCGCGCGGTGAAGCTCGGCCCCAAGACACTCGGCTGGTTCACCTACTACGTGCTGTGGGATCAGCGCGTCACGATGTGGACCTCGCTGTTCGGCATTACCGCCGCGATCATCGCGAGCCTCAAGTACGGCGCGACCGTGCTCATCGCGTACTTCGTCTGGGTCGGCATGTCGCGGCTCTACCTGACGCTGATCCTGATCGCCTCCGGCCACAAAGTCGGTCCGCTGTACCCGATCCTGCTTTATTACAACCAGATCCTTGGTGCGCTGATCAAGGTCCGGGTTTTCTTCAATCTCGACCAGCAATCGTGGACCCGCCAGAGGACGCGCCTTGCGCGCGACCTCGACGGCTTCGAGCGCTGGTTCAACCGCGGCTCCTCGGAGGTCATGACGGCCTCCGCGGCTTCCCTCTTCCTCGTCTTCGTCTTCCACCTGGTGTGACTGCCATGCCCTCCCATCCGTACACGACCAACAACAAGACCGCCCCGACCGTTTCCGCTCCGGCCAAGCCCGAGCGCGCGCATCCGCGCGTTCGCATCCCGGGAAGCATCGAGCTGAACGGCCAGCGCTATCGCATTCACGACATCTCGCTCGGCGGCCTCTGCCTCGAGGGCAACGGCCTGCGCGAAGGCCAGGTGTACCGCGGCACGCTGACGCTTACGCTCGACAGCACGGTGACGCTGCCGGTCGCAGCGCACGTGCGCAACCACGATGCGCAGGGCAATCGCACCGGCATCGCGTTCCACCAACTCGGCGGCCAGGACCTGGTCACGCTGCGCAACGCCATCAATGCCTTCCTCACCGGCGACCCCATCGCATCTGCCGAAGCCCCCCCGGCCGCGGCGGGGTCGTCGTCTTTTTCTTCGGCGCGCAATAACGGGCCCACGCCAGCCGTCGCCAAGCTGGCGCCGCCGCCGCGGCAGACCAACCGGGTACGTGCGCTGGTCACGACCGCGGTGTTCCTCGGCGCGGCCGTAGTCGCCTTCGGTTACACCGCGCGCCAGGTCAACCGCGTGGTGTTCGCATCGCAGGCGACGGCGGCCAAGGTCGCCGGTCCGACCTATGAAGTGCGCATGCCACGTGACGGCACCTTCTACTCGCTGGTGCCGGAGGACGGTGTCGTCAAGAAGGGCGCGCCGATCGCGTCGTTCGAGGCGCCGGTCCTGGACCTGGTACGCAACCAGACGCTGGGCACCAACATGACGCCGGAGAACCTGCAGAAGCTCATGAAGGTGACGGTCAAGGGCACCATCACCAGCCCGTGCGACTGCAAGGTGCAGACCGCGTTCGCCACCGACGGCCAGTATGTCGCGCGCGACCAGCAGTTGTTCGAGCTGATGCCGCGCGACTTCACGCCGTATGTCGTGGCGCGCTTCCGCAACGACCAGCTCAACGACATCGCCACCGGCGACCGCGTGAGCTTCAAGGTCGCGGGTGACTCGCAATCGCGCTTCGGCAAGATCTCGCAGGTGCGCGCGCATGGCCAGGGCGACACGGTCGACACCGACGTCATGGTGATGATCGCGCCCGACGAGCCGATCCCGGCCGAGATGCTGAGCCGGCCGGCCGAAGTCATCGCCGGTGGTTTCATGCTGCCCGACGTATCGGGCGGCAGCGCCACCGCCAAAAGCCGCGACCCCTGATCGGACACTCCCATGACGCGCGCGCTCTGCACGCTGACCTGCGTCAGCGTAATGCTCGCCGGCTGCGTCGCGCCCGACCTCGGGCGCGGCAAGGCCGCGCTCGAAGCGGGTGATACCGAGACCGCCGAGCGCGACCTCGCGCCGCTCGCCGAACTCGGCTACGAAGACGCCAAGCTGGCACTGGCCCGGGTTTACGCCCGGCGCACCGACCCGGAATCCCAGAAGCAGGCCATCGCGCTCTACACGGAGTTGTTGAAGGAAGATCCGGCGGTGGCCGTGCCGCTGGCGCGGATGCTGATGGCCGATGGCGGCAACGCCCAAACCCTGGCCCAAGCCGAGAAGATCCTCGACAAGGCGCACAAGGGCGGCGATCCGCGCGCGGCGATCGCGCTGCTCGAGCTGTACTCGGACCATCCGCAGCGTGACACTCGCCAGCGGTCGGCCACGCTCGCCGCGCAAGTCGGCAAGCAGCGCACGCCGGAAGCCGAAGTCGCGGTCATCAAGTGGTACCGCCGCAACGCCTTGACGGACACCAAGTTCGCCGCCGAATTGATCAAGCGTTGCGAGAACGCCAAGGATCGCCTGCCGGAGTGCTACGTCGACCTCGCGCGGCATTACCGCGCGAGCGGCAACGACAAGGAAGTGCGCGAGCTCGCCAAAAACGCGCAGGGCCGCTTCAGTGTCGGCGTGTTGCCGTCGCCGGTGCTCGAGAAGCTGGCATGGTCACTGGTGTCCGAGGACATCCCGGGGACGGCCTATCCCGACCTCGCGCAGCCGATGCTGAAAACCGCTGCGGAGACGTCGGATGTCGCGCGCGTGCGCCTCGCGCGCCTGCTGATCGAAAACCCCCATCTCGACCCGGAAGGCAAGCCGGAACTGTTGCTGCTGAAGGCCGCCGAGCGCGGCAGCGCCGAGGCATCGCTCGTGCTCGGCCGCATGTACCTCGACGGCAAGCTCGCGGCGGCCGATCCGGTCAAGGCGCTGAAGTACCTCGAGCAGGCCGCTGCGGCCGAGCCCGCCGCGCACTATCACCTCGGCCGCATCTACAAGCGCGGTTACCTCGGCAAGTCCGACCCGGTTCTCGCCGCGCGCTACTACCTGACCGCCGCCCGCTCCGGCTACGCGCGGGCTGACCAGGCGCTGGCGCAACTGTTTTCCGACAATCGCGGCGTTCGGCCCAACCTCGCCAACGCTTACGTCTTCGCGAGCATCGCTGCCGAAGCGAAGACGCCGGAAGGCGCGTTGATGCTCAAGCAGATTCGCGCCCTGATGAAACCCGGTGACCTGCAGGAAGCCGAACGACTGCTGAAGCAGGAGCTCGCCGTGCGCAATGCCCAGATGCCGGTGACTGCCTCGACCGGCGAACCCACCCCGACCGCCTCCGTGTCGCTCAAATCCGCGCAATCGATGGAGTACACGCAATGAACGCCAATCAATTCCTGCGGCTGTCGCCGCTGCTGCTCGGCGCCGCCCTCGCGACGCTGCCGATCCATGCGGCAAAGGCCATTGAAACCGACCTTGCGCTCAAGCTAAAGGCGGGCCTGCTGACGGAAGACGCCCGCGACCTCACCGACGAGGGCGAGGACACGCAAGCCGGCTTCCTCGACCTGCAGCCGCAGCTGCTGACGCGGTTCTCCGACTCGTTTGCGCACTTCGCGCGCGTGCAGGCCTTCCTGCCCAGTGAAATGGTCACGCAGACCGAGCAGGACGAAGCCGTGCAGATGGAGGCGTACGCCGCGCTGCGCGAGTTCTGGTTCGAGTACGGCGGCATCACCGACTACCCGGGCGAGTTCGTCCGCCTGGGCCTGCAGCGCCTGCGCGAGCCCGGCGGCATGTGGTGGGATCGGGACATCGAAACCGCGCGCTGGGTGTTCGACACAACGCTGTTCCAGTTCGAGATGGGCGCGGCCAAGGCGTTCAATGCCTACCGCAGCGATGAGGTGGAGCTGTCGCAATCGCAACGCGATCGCGCTTACGGCTTCATGGCCGTGGGCACGCAGTGGCTGCCCAAGCAGTTCGTCGGCGTGCGCGCCGCCTACGCCACCGACCAGCGCGAGCTGCCGGCCATCGGCACGCAGATGGAGCAGAACGGCACGTCGACCGACCCGGTAACCGGTAACCCGTACTGGCACCAGGCCGAACAGCGCGATTACGGCTGGGTCGGCGTCTATCTCGACAACAAGTTCTACCAATGGGATCGCGGCCCGGGCCTGTCGTATCGCGTCGAGCTGATCGGCATGACCGGCTCGCGCGAGTTCGTGGTCACCGACCCGGCCACCGGCGTGGTGACCGGCTCGCGCAGCCAGGATGTCGACGCACTCGGCGGCGAAGCCAACATGCGCGGGCGGCTGAGCGAGACGTTCCCGCTGGTGTTCGGCTCGGCGTATGCGTTCGGCCAGGGCGGCGATGACGCCAACGGCTCACACGTGTTCCGCCAGACCGGACTGCAGAGCAACCGCTCGCGTTTCACCGGCACGCGCACGATGGTCGGGCGCTTCAACGAGGCCTACCAGGCCGACCTTTCGAACCTGCGCGTGTTCACGGCCTACGTCGCGCTGCCGCTCAACAGCTTCGACTTCTCGGTGATCGGCAACCGCTTCAACCGCGACGACAAGGGCAGCCCGATCTACGTGGATGGCATCGATGCGCGTCCGGTCAATGACAGCAACGACCTCGGCACGGGCGTCGATGCCATCGTCACCTGGCACTTCGCGCAGATGATCGGACAGACGTTCGTCGCCGAAGACGACACCCGCAGCAACATCCGCCTGAGGGCCTCGCGCTTTGCGCCGGGCGAGGCGTACGCAGCCAGCCTGGGCGACCAGAACCGGGTCGTTCTCGAGGGGACGCTGTGGTTCTGAAGCACGCCCTTTTGGCCGCCGCAACGACCGCGTTGATCGCGGCCGCAAGCGCGCGCGCCGAAGAAACCGCGGTCCAGGTCGCCAATGCCAAGCCAGCGACCCAGGCCGTTGCTCTGCAGCCCGCCGCCACGCCGCCGAAGTACGTGGTGCGCGAGGCCGACGGCAGCTCGCTGTTCCTCGAGCCACCGGCAGTGCCGGACCTGCGGCCGTACACCGACGACGCAATCAAGGCCAAGATTCCCAAGGGCGGCAAGCCCACCGTAGCGGTACGCCGGATCGTCGAGGCACCGACGCTGCACGAGTTCACCGGCGGCAGCGGGCGCCTCGGCGAATGGGCCGGGCGCCAGAATGCGCATCCCATCGCGCTCTTCATCGAGGGCGGCACCATGACCGCCGCGCAGCTCGCCAAGGCGGTGGAGACGAAGAGCCACTTCGAGGACCTCGGCGAGGGCGTGTACATCGCGCGGCTGCCGGTCGTGGTGATGCCCGGCGCGGCCCTGCACCTGGGCTCCGAGGTCAAGGAACTGCGCTTGTCGGAGGAGCGCGGCGCGTTCCTCGTCAACGACGGGCTCATGTTCATCGTCGAAACCCGCATCACCGGCTGGCGCGAGAGCGCCAACGGTCCGGCGACGTTCAAGGAAGCGCTGGCTTTCCGCCCGTTCATCATCTCGTGGGGTGGCGCCGAGCTCTACATCGCGCGCTCGACGCTGACCAGCCTGGGTTACGAAGCCTCCAAGTCGTTCGGCGTGTCGATCTCGCAGTACTCGCCGAACATGGACGCGCGCCTCAAGCGCAAGCGCCCCACCGGCTGGATCATCAACAGCGAGTTCAAGGACATCTATTACGGCTTCTACTGCTACGAGGCCGACGACGTGGTGGTGCTCAACAACACCTACCGCGAAAGCATCATTTATGGCATCGATCCGCACGACCGCTCCAACCGCCTGATCATCGCCCACAACACGGTCGCGGATACGAAGAAGAAGCACGGCATCATCATCTCGCGCGCGGTCAACGACAGCTGGCTGTTGTGGAACAAGAGCGTGCGCAACAAGTTGAGCGGCATGGTGATCGACCGCAACAGCGTGCGGAACATCATCGCCTACAACGATTTGTTCGAGAACGGCACCGACGGGCTGACCATCTACGAGAGCCCGAAGAACCTGGTCTGGAACAACCGCAGCAACTCCAACGCCCGCCACGGCATCCGCATGCGCAACAGCGTCGACGTGCGGCTGTATGGCAACAACGCCGTGGCGAACGGCTTGTCGGGCATCTATGGCCACATCCGGGATCTGTCGGGCACCGACCGCGACATCAAGCTCGATCCATTCGAGCAGAACATCTCGATGGTCGTCGTGGGCGGCCAGCTGATCTTCAACGGCTCCGGCCCGCTCGCAATCGACCAGCCGCTGTCGCTCGAGTTGTACGGCGTCGACCTGCTGGCGCCAACCAAGAAGGTCGGCATCCAGCTCACCGGCGTGCTCGGCGAATACCAGCAGCAGATCCTCGACATCATGGTCCGCAGGCGCGGCGCCGTGATCATCGAACCGGCGCACAAGCAGGGGCGCGACGCCGCGCCGCGCACCGAGTCGGAACCCGCGAGCAAGGAGTCCGGCGGCGGGACCGATCCCGACGACGACGACGGCCATTGAGGGGCATCGGGAACCATGGTCTTTTCGTCGAACGTGTTCCTGTTCCTGTTCCTGCCGCTGTTCCTCGCGGGGTACTACCTGTGCCCTGACCGGCATCGTTCCTGGCTGATTACCGGCGCGTCCTACGCGTTTTATGCGTGGTGGCGCGTCGATTTCCTGTTCCTGTTCGTCGCGATGACGGCGTGGAATTACTGGGTTGGCCAGGCCATCTACGCGCGCGGGGTGCGCACCGCGGCGGCGCGCAAGTGGCTGATCGTGGGCGTAGGCGTGGACCTCGCGATCCTCGGCTGCTTCAAGTACGCCAATTTCGGCGTGGCCTCGTTCAACACGCTGGTGACAGGCGTTGGCTTCGAGGCGTTCAGCTGGTCGGCGATCCTGCTGCCGATCGGCATCTCGTTCTACACCTTCGAGGCGATTTCCTACATCGCCGATGTTTACCGCGGCGATTGCGAGCCGGTGCGCAAGCCCATCGACTTCGCCTGCTTCCTCGCGATGTTCCCGCACCTGATCGCGGGCCCGGTGTTTCGCTACAAGGACCTGCACGAGCAGTTCCATCAGCGCACGCACACGCTGGACAAGTTCGCGGAAGGCTCGACGCGCTTCATGCAAGGCTTCATCAAGAAGGTGTTCATCGCCGACTCGATCGCCCCGCTGGTGGCGGAAGGCTTTGCGCTGGCCGACCCGACCACGGCGGATGCCTGGCTGACCACGCTCGCGTACACCGCGCAGCTCTACTTCGACTTCTCGGGCTACACCGACATGGCCATCGGCCTCGGCCTGATGATGGGTTTCAGGTTCGTCGAGAACTTCAACCAGCCGTACATCAGCCAGAGCATCACCGAGTTCTGGCGCCGCTGGCACATGTCGCTGTCGGCCTGGCTGCGCGATTACCTCTACATCGCGCTCGGCGGCAACCGCGGCGGCGTTGCCAAGACCTATCGCAACCTCTTTTTGACGATGCTGCTCGGCGGCCTGTGGCACGGCGCCAACTGGACCTTCGTGATCTGGGGTGCCTGGCACGGCGCGATCCTGTCGATTGAGCGCAGGCTCGGCGTCCAGGGCAATCCTTCCGGTTTCAATCCCGCCCGCATGCTGCTGACACTGATGTTCGTGATGCTGGGCTGGGTGATGTTCCGCGCCGAGACCGTCGCCGGCGCGATGACGATCTATGCCGCGCTATTCCGCTTCGATGGCCTCGGGTTGTCGGAGCTGTACGGCGCCGGCATCACGTCGCTGCAAATCTGGACGCTGGTGCTGGCCTGGCTCGTGATCTTCGGCCGCGGCCTGCAGCAGCGGCTGCGCCGCGGCGACGCTGGCGCGCTGGCGCCCGCCGAGGGCGGGGCCGGCACGGTCGCGCGCTGGCGCGAGCACACGGCACTGCTGGCGCTGGTCCCGCTGTTCGCGCTCGCGGTGCTCAAGCTCTCGGCGCAGAGCTATTCACCGTTCCTGTACTTCCAGTTCTAGGCCGAGGCCATGCGCGCACTGACGATCCTCCAAAGCAGCCTGTTTGCCACCTTCGTCCTCGGCATGGCCGCCGTGGCGCTGGCGCGCGCCGTGCCTTACGAAGGCATCGATGGTGCTTCGGGCGAGGCGGAGTGGCTCGACGGCCGCGCCGCGCGTGCATTCGAGGGCCATTACGACGAGCGCTTTCCAGGCAAGACCCTCGGCACCAACCTGTGGGCCGCAATCGACTACGTGGTGTTCGATGAAGGCCGACCGGGCGTGGTGGTGGGCGCCAACGGCTGGCTCTACACCGACGAAGAGTTCAAGACTTATCCCGGCGCCGAGGCCGCCATCACCAGCCACCTCGCGCTGATCGCGACGGTACGCGATGAGTTGAAGCGCCAGGGCAGCGAGCTGGTCATCGCGTTGGTGCCGTCGAAGGCGCGGGTCTATCCCGAGCACTTGCCGGAACGCCGCCCGGCCGCGATCCACGAGTCGCTCTATGGGCGCCTGCGCCAGGGCCTGCGCGACGCCGGCATTGCCGCGCCGGACCTCGCCGTGACGATGGCGCGTTGCAAGCGCGCCGCGGAGACCTACCTGCGCACCGACACGCACTGGACGCCAGCCGGCGCGCGCTGTGCGGCGCAAGCGGTTGCCGCCACCCTCGGCAGCCCGCGCAAACCGCCGTTCACGTTTTACACGCATACGGCTTCGGTCGAGACACACAGCGGCGACCTGCTGCGCTTCCTGCCGCTCGAGCCGTACTTCGCCAGCCTGCTGCCGGAGCGCGAAAGCGTGGAGGTGCGCAAAACCGAGCGGGCGGCTGCAGGCCAGGCCGAATCCCTGCTCGGCGACGGCGAACTCCCCCAGGTCGTGCTGGTCGGAACCAGCTACAGCGCCGACCCTAAATGGAACTTTACCGGCGCGTTGCAGGAATCCTTGCAGGAAGACGTTGTCAATTACGCATCCGTGGGCAAGGGCCCGTTCGTCCCCATGCTCGATTACCTCCTCAACAGTGCCGCCCTGCCGGCGGCGCCGCGCCTCGTGGTCTGGGAGATCCCGGAGCGCTATCTACCCCTGGCGCAGGACTTGAGCGCCAGGCGGCCCGACAGCGCCGCGGTATGCACGCCGAATCCTGGAAAAGCAGCTTCAACGGGAGACATCTGATGAAGGAACTCGCCATGACACCCTCCACCGAGCCGTATCGCTTCCTCATGTTCGCCCTGGCGATCGTCGTGATCGCCGTGCTCCTGCTCACCGGCCGCGTAGCCCTGGCCGATGAAGCCGGCCTGTACGGCCCGGCGGCCCCCCCGGGATCGGCGTTCGTCCGCGTGTTCAACGGATCCTCGCAGTCGCTGCTCGGTTCCAAGATCGGCCCGGAAGACTTCAACGAAGTGCCGGCCTTCGAAGCCAGCGAGTTCACCTTCCTGCCGCCAGGCACCTACACGGTGAACGCGGGCGGCTCGCAGGCGCAGGCGACGTTGAAGGCGGATCGCTACTACACCGCGGCGTTGGTCAACGGCAAGCTGCAGTTGCTCGACAACGCCCGGTACGGCAACCGCATGAAGGCGCTGGTGATGGTCTACAACCTCGTCGGCGACGCGCCGCTCGCGTTGAAGACGGGCGACGGCAAGACTACGGTGGTCGAGCCGGTCGCGCCGGGCGCCACCGGCCAGCGCGAGGTCAATGCCATCAAGGCCCAGTTCGCCGTGTACAAGGGCGAGCAGCGCCTGGCGCAGGCCCGCCCCGTCACGCTCGAGCGCGGCCGGGCGTTCAGTTTGTTCGTCGTCGGCACGGCGGCACAGCCGACGCCGGTCTGGGTGATCAACTGACATGCGTGCCGCACTGGCCCTCGCCGCACTCGTGGTCGCCGCGGCCTGGCCGGCGCGTGCGCCGCAGGCCGCGCCCGAGCCCAAGTACGTCGTAGAGCCGTGCTGCGACCTGTGCACGCGCGCGAACAGTCCGGCCGCTTACAACACCAAGTTCCTCGAAAGCTTCTCGACGCTGACGCAAGGCACGGACGGCTGGCTGTTCCGGTCCGACGACCTGCGCACCGCGTTCGGGCCGGATGCCGATGGCTACCGCGAGTTGAAGCGGCTGCGCGACGCGTTCAAGCGCCGCGGCACCGACCTGGTCGTGGTGTACCAACCCACGCGGGGCATGCTGCACAAGGACAAGTTGTCCAAGTCGATGCAGAAGACCTACAACGTCGAGGCGGCCAAGCAGTCCTATGCCGCCACGCTGGAACGGTTCCGCAAGTCCGGGCTGGTCACGCCCGACCTGACGCAACTGGTGAACCAGCCCGCGGACCAGCCGTACTTCTTCCGCGGTGACCACCATTGGACGCCGTTCGGTTCGCAGCGGACCGCCAGGATCGTGGCCGACACGATCCTCCAGCTGCCGTCGTACAAGAACATGAAGCGCGCGCAGTTCACCACCGAGCGCACCGGCATCCTCATGAAGAAGGGCACGCTGTACAAGGCAGCGATGCTCATCTGCGGGCCCGGCTATGCCGAGCAATACATCGATCGCTACACGACCAGCGGCGCCGGTAGCGAAGCCGACCTGTTCGGCGAGACCGAGGTGCCGCCGATCACCTTGCTTGGCACCTCGAACAGCGACAGCGCCTACAACTTTGCCGGGTTCCTGTCGGAGTACCTCGGCGTCGATATCCTGAACGCCTCGATCGCCGGCGGACGCCACGACGGCGCCCTGCTGCAGTACCTGCCCAGCGAGGAATTCCAGAAGAATCCGCCGAAGATCGTGGTGTGGGAATTCGAGACCAACCACAACCTGTCGCAGCGCATGTTCTACCGGCAAGTCGTGCCGCTGGTCGGCAACGGCTGCCTGTCGAAGCGGCCGATCCTCAGCAACAAGGTGGAGCTCAAGGGTCAGCGCAACGAGGTGTTGTTCAACGGCGGCAAGGGCAAGGTTTTGCCGCTGGTCGGCAAGCAACACCTCATCGACCTGCAGATCTCCGACCCGGCCGTGCGCGAAATCGAGGCCGTGGTCTGGTACACCAACGGCAGCAAGGAGACGGTGGACCTCAAGTACTCGCCGTACGTCGAAGGCCGCGGCCGCTTCGTGTTCGAGCTGCGCACCGACCTCGACTGGGGCGAGCGCACCTTCATGTCGCTCGACCTGCGCCAGCCGGTGTCGCTGAAGAACGCGGTCAACGTCAGCGCGCAACTGTGCTCGCGCGACGACGGCCCGGGCCAGCAGGAAGCGGCGGCTGCGCCGCCGCAACAGGCATCGCGCTGATGCGCGCTTCGGCGGTCCTCGCAGCGGCGCTCGGCCTCGCACTCTCGGGCTGTGCCATCGCCGCGCCGTCAGCGACCAGCACGGGTGCGACATTGTTGCCCCCGCCCGGTTTCACCGCGGCGGTAAAGGAGCGCAAGGGCGGCGGTGGCGACGACGATGGCGAATGCGCCAAGGCTCCCAAGCCGTTCACCGCGGATCTTGCGTTCCCGAGCAAATACGAGGGCTCGGATGCGGCACGCGACGACCTCAACTTGAAGGCCGAGGCTCAGTACGAGGCGCAGATCGCCGAAATCCGCGAGCTCGAGCGGCACGTCAGCAGCATGACCGCCAACTACATCCGCAGCGGTCGCGTTGAGCTGCTCAATTGCACGCTGGGCTGGCTCGACACCTGGGCGAGCGCCGGCGCGCTGCTCGGCGACGCCGAGACGCACACCGGCAAGAGCGTGCGCAAGTGGGCGCTGGCTTCGGTTGCGTCCGCATGGATCCGGCTGAAATTCTCCACGAGCCAGCCGCTGGCCAAAGACCCCGCGCGCGCCGGCCGCATCGAAGGCTGGCTGGCCAAAGTGGGCGACAAGGTGGTGCAGGACTGGCGCGACCAGCCACTGCGCAACCTCAACAACCACCAGTACTGGGCGGCATGGGCCGTCATGGCGAATGCGATTGCGCTGAACCGGCGTGACTTCTACGACTGGGCGCTCGCCCAGTACCGCACGGCCAACAAGCAGGTCGACAGCGAGGGCTACCTGCCCAACGAACTCAAGCGCGACACGCGCGCGCTGAGCTACCACAACTATTCGCTCGGACCTTTGACGATGATCGCCGCGTTTGCCAAGGCCAACGGCAGTGACCTGGGGGACTCGCGCGATTCGATGCAGCGATTGAGCCAGCGCGTCCTGGACGGCGTCGACAATCCGAAGAACTTCGAAAAGAAGGCCGGCGCCAAGCAGACGCGCGAAGGCATCGACGAGGCCAGCAAGTTCGCGTGGCTCGAGGCGTACTGCTGGACGTTCAGCTGCAACACCGCGTACCAGAGCCGCATGGAGAAACTGCGGCCGTTGAGGACGTATCGCCTGGGTGGAGATCTGACCGAGTTGTTCGCGGGGATCAACACCAAGGATAAGAACAAGGAAAAGGCGAAGGCGAAGGCTTCGGAAGATTCGACGCAGTCGGTGGGGCCTAAGCAGACCGCATCGCGGTAGCTGCGTTTCTCAAGCAATAGACGAAGCCGCAGCGGCGCGGCGGGTTGCCGAGCGTTTGGGAAGGGGCGTAGGCTGCTACTGAGCTTGAACGCGACGCCGAATCCGGGGGGTTTTGAAGTGAATCAGGGGCTTGCACGCGCTTGTGACGGATTAGGCGTCGGGATTAGATGTCGTTTCGATGTCCATTTCTAGTTGGGCACCAAACGCATGAGGTCGCTCCTGACGGCGGTCTGCTTAATGATGGTGGCGTGTCAACCCGCCCATCTTCGCCATCCTTCATTTCTGGCAGAGTCTCAGCTTGAGCAGTTGCGCCTCGCATTGTCCAAACACATTCCGGAGCTTTGGTCGGAGGTCACGTTAGCCGGTGCGGCTACGAACGACGAACTAATCGTTTACTTAAGGCTTGCCCCGGCGCTCGGGTCCAAGGACTTCAAGTCGGTATGCACGGCTGCTGCACAAACCGTGGCAGCGCAGCTAGCCCATACGGTGGCGTGGTCAATCAGGCTTATTCGTGAGTGGCGCGTCATACATGAGTGCTAGTTCGGTGCCCAACAACAGGTTCCAGCCGACGTCCTTGCCTTCGCTTCGCTCAGGCAAGGCCGCGGCTGAACCTGGGCGTTGGGCACCGCAATAAGGGCTATGCGCACTAGATTGTTTTACTTGGCAGTTGGAGGGCTATTGGCCAGTTGCGCTCATAGTTCTCACGCACCGTCATGCACGGTTGCGGATCGCGAGTACGCCTCCCTTCATGCGCATACGCTGTACCGGACGATCGAACTGGTGAAAGTGAAGGAGCCGCTGTCCCGTAAGTCGCTCGAGTCGATGCAATGCGGCGATGACAAAGGAACTATCTATTATTACGAATACCCGAGCGAAGACGGCGCAATGGCTGCGGAAAGCTTCATCAAGGGCATGCTCTGGGGAGCAGAGGAGCGTTCACCCATGCACCCCGACATCGTTGAGAGACAAGGCAAGGTCATGGTAGTGGTTTCAGCCCGTAATCCAGAGGTATTCCAAGACCATGTTCGGCGCCCAAAGAGCTAGCACGGCGGTGCCCAACAAGCGGTTCCAGACCGACGTCCGCGCCTTCGGCGCGGCCGCGGCTGAACCGCGGCGTTGGGCGTCATGAAAGTAGCGTTTGCCCTGTTGTCCTCGGGTTTTGTTGCATCGTGCGCTGCCGCGCTCGAATCTCCGCAAATGCAATGCTCGCCAACATCGCTGCAGTCGAATGACGTATTAACTGTGCAGTTAACCGTTCCGCATGGCAGACAATTTGGGGTGTGGACTCCCGACAACGAGTTTTTGTTTCTCTCCTATAACAAGGCAACTCCAGAAGAGCCGACCTCGCCTTTTGATCCAACAATCTTTCGAACCTTGGCTGCTGTGCAACTGAACGTCGCTTCAGCCAGAGGCGTGCCGGTCCGAGACGGCTTTGATCCCCCCGAGGCAATCTTTTCGAAAGCCGGCAGCTACCAGTTCTTGGTGGCAGAGAATCTCGAAACGGACAATGCGCCCGGAGCTGTGGCCGAGTGCATAGTCACCTACGCACGGAGGTAGCATGACGCCCAACAAGCGGTTCCAGACCGACGTCCGCGCCTTCGGCGCGGCCGCGGCTGAACCGCAGCGTTGGGCGCCAGGACCACCGTGATGCCATATGCGCGGCCTTTAATCATCGCAGCGTTGCTGCTGATCGCGGGCTGCTCCACCGTGAACACTAAGACGCGCAGCTCTTGGGGATCTCCGTATTCAGGTACCGAATGCAACTTTGCCTACGTGTCTCCCCAGCTGGGCCTGTTGTGGTTTTTCTTCGCGCCGTTCGGCCTAATCGATTTACCCCTTTCACTGGTAGCCGACACGTTGGTTCTCCCGGTTGATCTTGTTAAACACCGGGACAAACGCGATGTTGATTGCGATCTCATGGGCCACGGAACTGGCGCCCAACAAGCGGTTCCAGCCGACGTCGCTCGCCCTGCGGGCGAGCGCCGCGGCTGAACCGCAGCGTTGGGCATCAGTGAACACCAATGGACGCTGACACCAAGCTCAACGTCTATATGCTCGGCCGCACCGGCACAGGCCTGGTGATCATGCCGGGGGGCGCCCTATTGATTGGCGGCCTACAGCCTTTTCTCGGCGGCTTGGTGATTGGCGCTCTTTTGCTGGTGGCTTCGCTGGATATCCGGCTCTTCCTTCGCGAGAGCGCTTGGTACCGCTTGTATCTTTTCACGCTCTTTAGCGCTTGGACTTTGCTGGGCCTCGTAGGTCAGCTATACCCCTCGGCATTAGCATTGGTGGGGTTAGCCACGATCGCCATCACCGTGATTGCGCTTTTCTTGGCAATACCGCGCCTTCAAGCATTGACGGACGGCGGACGTGACAGTTGGAAGAAGGAGTCACCCACATGATGCCCAACTATGTGTTCCAGCCGACGTATTCGCGCTGCGCGCGAATCCGCGGCTGAACACGGCGTTAGCAGTCACAAAATGGCCCTCGTCGCATCACTCAAACAGTGGTGGAAGTCGCGCCAAGGCCGGCCGCTTCAAGAGCTGCTGGCCGTGGACTTCGACGACAAAGAGATTAGGGTTCGTGTCCTGGCCGACCTAGAAGCTGAATGGAATCAAACATTCCTTTGGTCAGATATCACGCGGGTGTGCTTCAAGGATGGCGGTATCTTGTCGTCCGACATCGTCTACGTAACGTTGCGCGATTGTGAAAAGGTTGCGCAGGTGCCAACGGAAGCAAAAGATGGCCACAAGTTCTTTGGTGAGCTGTGCGAGCGCGGCCTATTCCCCGAAGAGATCTGGAGAAAGGCCGCCGGAGATACAAGCGGAGGTATGCATTGCTGGCCGCCATTCGAGAAGTGACTGCTAACTATGTGTTCCAGCCGACGAATTCGCGCTGCGCGCGACTTCGCGGCTGAACACGGCGTTAGCCTTGTGAACAAGGTTCGGCTGGCTGCAGCGATCCTCATTCCGCCGATTCTGCTGCTCGGGTGGGTGGCAATCGATCTCTGGCGCCTAATCTCTCAGGGAATTTTTCACCCGCTGACAACTGAGTTGAAGCTTGTGGTGCTTCCTTGGTTCGTTCTCGCCGCCCCCACGATCTACTTGCTCATGAGCAGAGGGCTAACTCGTTATTGGCACTTCG
>DATLBT010000124.1:0-76410 GCA_035526825.1 Verrucomicrobiia bacterium
GGCTCGGCGGCCCATGGCTTTTTCGAGTGCTACAAGCCGGTCACCGCCCTGACACGCGCTGCACCGTTTGCGAAGGCCGGCAAGCGCACGCCGGTGTTCACGCGCTTCTCGACCGTCGTCGGCGAACGCGGCTCGCCGGATCTCGCGCGCGACGTGCGGGGCTTTGCCGTGAAGTTCTACACCGACGCGGGCAACTGGGACCTGGTTGGCAATAACATCCCGGTGTTTTTCATCCAGGACTCGATGAAGTTTCCCGACCTCGTGCACGCCGTGAAGCCCGAGCCGCACCACGCGATGCCGCAGGCCGCGTCGGCGCACGACACGTTCTGGGACTTCGCCGGGCTGATGCCCGAAACCACGCACATGCTGATGTGGGTGATGTCGGACCGCGCCATCCCGCGCAGCTACCGCACGATGCAGGGCTTTGGCGTGCACACCTTCCGCCTGGTCAACGCCGACGGCGAGTCGGTGTTCTGCAAATTTCACTGGAACCCGGTCGCGGGCACGCACTCGGTGGTGTGGGACGAGGCGGTCAAGATCAACGGTGCCGATCCCGACTTCCACCGCCGCGACCTGTGGGAATCGATCGAGGCCGGCGCATTTCCCGAGTGGGAACTGGGCGTACAGGTCTTCACCGAAAAAGAGGCCGAGGCTTTCAGCTTCGACGTGCTCGACGCAACCAAGATCGTGCCCGAGGAGTTGGTGCCGGTGCGGCCGCTCGGCCGCATGGTGCTGAACCGCAACCCGGACAACTTCTTCGCGGAGACCGAACAGGTCGCGTTCTGCACCGCCAACGTCATTCCCGGCATCGACTTCAGCAATGACCCGCTGCTCGCCGGGCGCCACCATTCCTACGTCGACACGCAGTTGTCGCGCCTGGGCGGCCCCAACTTCCACGAGCTGCCGATCAACGCGCCGCTGGCCCAGGTGCACAACAACCAGCGCGACGGCATGCACCGCCAGGCGATTCCGCGCGGACGCGTCGCCTATGAGCCCAACTCGCTCGGCGGCGGCTGCCCGTTCCAGGCCGGCATGAAGGGGTTCGTGTCATTCCCTGGGCCGATGACCGAGGACAAGGTCCGCGGCAAGCCTGAGCGGTTCGCCGACCATTTCACGCAGGCGAGACTGTTCTGGAACAGCCAGACCGATGTCGAGAAGGCGCACATCGTCGGCGCGTTCCGGTTCGAGTTGACCAAGGTGCAGACGCAGGCGATTCGCGAGCGCATCGTGTCGATGCTGGCCAATGTCGACGACGTGCTGGCCGCGAACGTCGCGGCCGGACTGGGCATCCCGGTGCCGCCCGCGCAGCCGCGTGCGCTCGCGCGGCCGGTAAAGCCCGAGGTCACGGAATCCGCGGCGCTGTCGCTGTTCGCCCGGCCCGGCGACGGCAGCATCGCTGGCCGGCGCATCGCGCTGATCGTGTGCGACGGCGTGCAGGGCGAGCCCTTGCGCGCAGTGCACCGCAGCCTCGCTCGTGAGGGTGCCGTGCCGCGCTTCGTCGGCCTGCGCCTTGGCGCGGTCCAGCCCGAGGACGGCGAGCCGCTGCACGTGGAGATCACGCTGGAGACGGCGCCGTCTGTGTTGTGGGATGCCGTGGTGCTGCCCGGCGGCGACGCTGCAGCACAAACACTGGCGCAAGCCGGGCAAGTCGCGGAGTTCATCAAGGATCAGTACCGGCACTGCAAGCCGCTGCTGGCGATCGGTGCTTCGTCCGCGCTGCTGGAGGCGGCGGGCGCCTCCGTCACGCTGCCGGACGGGAAGCCGGACCCTGGCGTCGTTTTGGCGAAGTCCGCATCGAAGGACGCCATCGCCCGGCTCGTCGCCGCGATCGCGCGGCACCGTCACTTCGAGCGCGAGATCGATCCGCCGCCGGTCTAGGGGACCCCCGGCGGCCCCGCTCGCTTGAAAACGGCCCGGCTCCATATAAGGTCTGAGGACGTTTTTCCTATTCCAATCCGGCGATTGAACGGGGATACTAAGCGCCAGTCCAGGGAGCCAGCATGTTTCGTTTGACGGCCGCGATTGCACTCGCGACATCTATCTGCGTGCCCGGCACCCTGCTGGCTGTGCAGGCCGACACCTCGGTTGCGGAAACCCCAGCCGGGGCCACCCACATTCCCGCCCTGGCGGCCAAGCCGACCTTCGAGCGCCTTGCGCTGAAGTCGCGCTCGTTCCTCGTCATCGACCAGGACAGCGGCGAGCTGATCGCGGCAAAGAACGCGGACGCCGTGCTGCCGGTCGCCTCGCTGACCAAGATCATGACCGCACTGGTGGTGCTCGACGCCAAGCAACCCCTCGACGAGATGCTGGTGATCACCGCTGACGACGTCGACCGCGAAAAGCGCACACCTTCGCGCCTGCGTGTTGGCGCGCGCCTGAGTCGCGACGACCTCATGATCCTCTCGCTGATGGCGTCCGAGAATCGGGCCGCCACGGCGCTGAGCCGCAACTATCCGGGCGGCCGCGCCGCCTTCATCGCGAAGATGAACGAGAAGGCGCGCGCGCTGGGTATGAAGAGCACCCGGTTCGCCGACGCCGCTGGCCTGTCGCGCAATAGTGTGTCGAGCGCGCGCGACCTGCACCTGCTGCTCACCGAGGCGGCCACGCACCCGCTGATCAACGCTTACTCCACGCGCCAGCAGCACACGGTGCGCGTCGGCAGGCAGCGCCTGAAGTTCGGCTCGAGCAACCGGCTGGTGCGCCACTCCTCGTGGAACATCGAAATGCAGAAGACCGGCTACACGAATGAAGCGGGGCGCTGCCTGCTGATGCAAGCGCGCGTCGCCAACCGGCGCCTCGCCATGGTGTTCCTCGACTCGGTTGGCAAGCTCACGCGCTACGGCGATGCCGCCCGCGTTCGCCGCCAGGTCGAGCTCGGCGACATCAAGAAAGTCCGCGCCAAGGCCAAGGGTTAGGCGAGCGCGCCATCGGCGCGCCGACCACGAACCCGCGCGCTGTCTGCGTTTCGCGACATTTCGTCGGCCACGCCGACCCTTTAAACTTGTCCGTCGCGCCGACGGAACGCGTCGTTGAAAACGCTGAAGTGGACCAAGACTGACAAGAACGCCTGGCACCGCCTGCTCGATGTCGACCTGCGCTCGCTCGACGGCACCGGCGTCTATGTCCTCTGGCACGGCGGTTTTCCCAGCCGTGTGGTCCATGTCGGCTACGGGGAGTTGTCACAGGAATTTGCCGCGCAGCGCACCGACCCGGCCGTGCGGGCCTTCCTCGACTACGGCCCCCTGTTCGTCACATGGGCATTGGTGAGCGACGTTTCCGTCGCGGAGGGAATTTCGCGCCACCTCGAGGAAAATCTGCGTCCACTAATTGCAGACGGTCCGTACTCGGTCGAGCCGATAGCGGTGCAGTCCCCTTTTTGATCGTCGCATCGAGCCCCTCGATGATGGCCTCGCTGGCCTCGATCAGCTTCATGTATTGATACCAGGACCATGGTGGCTCCTGGCCACTGCGAACCTGCTCGTAGGCCCAGTCGCGCGTGCGTTCGAGATTTTTCTTCATAGTCATCTTTCGAAAGCAGCGGATGGCTACAGTTTCGCAAAACCTGCGTGGACTTCGTCGCGAAAACAAGACAGTCTGGAAAGGTTCCGCCGATCGACGCGCGAGACCGCTAGAATCGCGCGCCCCGACTGATGGACCGCCGTGACACCCACCGCCCCGCCCCTCCCGCCGCGCCAGCGCTGGCTCGCCTTGTACATGCTGTGCACCGGCGTATTGATGATGGTGCTCGACACCACCGTCGTCACCGTCGCGCTGCCCTCGATCCAGGCCGACCTTGGCTTCAGCGGAAGCTCGCTCGTCTGGGTGCTCAACGCCTACATGCTCACCTTCGGCGGCTTCCTGCTGCTCGGTGGCCGGCTTGGTGACTTGTTTGGCCAGCGCAAGCTGTTCTTGCTCGGGTTGGCCGTATTCACGGTGGCGTCACTCGCGTGCGGGCTCGCCTACAGCCAGGCGCTGCTGGTGGTGGCGCGCGGCGTGCAAGGCGTAGCCGGCGCCGTGGTCAGCGCGGTGGCGCTCGCGCTGATCATGAACCTGTTCACCGAGGAGAAGGAGCGCGTGCAGGCCATGGGCATCTACGGCTTCGTCATGGCGGCGGGCGGCAGCCTGGGCGAAGTTCTCGGCGGCGTCATGACCAAGTTCCTCGGCTGGGAATCGGTGTTCCTCATCAACCTGCCGATCGGCGTCGGCGTGTACTGGGCCTGCACCAAGCTGCTGCCGGTCGACGCCGTCGCCAACGGTCCGCGCAAGCTCGACATCGGCGGCGCCGTGACGGTGACCCTGGGATTGCTGCTCGCGGTGTACGCGGTCATTGACGCCAATAACGCGGGCTGGACCTCGCCGCAGACCCTGACGCTGCTCGGCGTCGCCGCGCTGCTCATTGCCGCGTTCCTCGTGATCGAGTCCAGGGTCGAGCGACCGCTGATGCCGCTGCGGCTGTTCGCGCTGCGCAACGTCGCGGTTGCCAACGTCGTCGGCGTGCTGTGGGCGGCGGGCATGTTCGCGTGGTTCGTGATCAGCGCGCTCTACATGCAGCACGTCCTCGGCTACGACCCGCTGCAGGTCGGCCTCGCGTTCCTGCCCGCCGACGTGATCATGGCCGCGTTCTCGGTCGGCCTGTCGGCGAAAATGGTGATGCGCTACGGCCTGCGCGGGCCGTTGTGGCTTGGCCTCGCCATCGCGGCGGTCGGCCTGTTGTGGCTTGCGCGCGCGCCGATCGCGGCGAACTTCTGGATCGACATCCTGCCCAGCATGCTGCTGCTGGGCCTCGGCGCCGGCATGGCGTTCAATCCCGCGCTGCTGGCTGCGATGAACGACGTCCACCCCAGCGAGTCCGGGCTCGCCTCGGGCGTGGTCAACACGAGCTTCATGATGGGCGGCGCGCTCGGGCTCGCGGTGCTGGCCGCGGCTGCGGAGGCGCGCAGCGCGAGTCTCGCTGCGGCCGGCGCGGAAACGGTGGTTTCGCTGTACGGCGGCTACCAGC
Organism: Verrucomicrobiia bacterium; assembly: GCA_035526825.1. Lineage (GTDB taxonomy): Bacteria > Pseudomonadota > Gammaproteobacteria > Nevskiales > Nevskiaceae > JACPFV01. The sequence goes on from DATLBT010000124.1 coordinate 5,000, forward strand.
TCGCCTTCCTGCTGGGCGCGATCATCACCGCCCTTGCCGCACTGATCGGCGGGCTGCTGCTGAAACCCAAGGCGTCCCCACCGGATGTCGCTGCGGCGGCTGTGCACTGAAATCAAAACAAGGCACGCAAAGGCGCCGTGCCTTCTTTATTCTATTTTTTCTGGCCCCACTCGACAGCAACGGTCGCGAGCCACGACCGCGGCGCGCCGGGCTCGTAGTAGCGCGCGTTGCCTTCGTTGACGATCACGCTGGGCGCGTAGGCGCGGTCCAGCAGGTTGTCGCCGCGCAGCGAGAGCTTCAGCGCCAGCGGCGAGAACTCCCAGCGATGCGCCGCGCGCAAGCCGACCACGCCGTAGCCGGCGGCGAACTCGGCGTTGGCGTCGTTGACTGCCCGCCGGCCCGCTGCACGCCACTCCGCAGCGAGCTCGATCCCGCGAAAGCGGCGACTTAGCTCCGCATACGCGCTCTCGCGCGGCACCGCGGGCAACCGGTTGCCGGGCGCAACGGGCACGTCAGGCGTCAGGCACGGCGGCGGACCACAGGTCGAAAAGCCTTCGCGGTAACGCGCATCGATGTACGTGGCCGCTCCGAGCGCGTGCCACTCCGCAAACTCACCGCGCCATTCGAGCTCCACGCCCTGGCGCCGGCTCGCACCGCCGTTCTGGAACGTCGCGCGCCCGCCGCTGTTGCTGCGCGGCGTGAGCTCGCTGTCGACGTCAGCCTGGAACAATGCCAGGTCGGCGCGCTGCCCGGCGCCGCGCCACTTGGCGCCGAGCTCGAACTGGTGGCTGACCTGGGGGCGCAAGCCTGCGTTGAGTCCGGCGGATCCGTCCGCGCGATAAGCGAGTTCGTTCAGCGTCGGCGTCTCGTAGCCGCGTCCGGCACTGGCATAAATGCCGAGCGTCGGCCTGACTTCCCAGCGCAGTCCCACCGCCGGATTGACGAAATGAAATTGCCGCGACCCCGAATCGTCTCCGTTGGAAACGTAACGATCGGCCGAGTGCACGCGCACCGCACCGCTGCGTACCCCCGCCCCGCCGCTGAGGCGCCCCGCGTCCCACTGCAGCTGCAGGTATTGATCGAAGGCCGACAGCAGGTTGTCCTCGTCGCGGCGAAGCGCGCCGGTGACGCCGAGTTGCGCGCCGTCGAAGTTCTCGTAGCCGCGCCGTGTCTCATCCTGCCGTTCGCCGGTGAGGCCCGCGATCACGACGAAGCCGTCGGTCGCGATCGAACCGCGCAGTTCGGCGCCGACGGTGTCGCGCGCGAGCTCGACCACGCCGCCGGCATGGCGCGGATCGGCCTGCGCCGCGGCGGGGATCGCCAGCCACTGCGTCACGTCGCGCGTCCCACCCCAGGCTCCAAGATCGAGCGACGCGCCCGGCACCAGCGCATGGCGCCACTGCGCGCCGGCCTGCGACTGGCGCGCGTCCTTGCGCGCGTCGAAGGCGATGGCCTGCGGCGCGGTCTGGCGCGGATCGGCCACGAACTGCGCCCGCGTCAACCCGAGCGGATCCTGCGCCGGCTGGTCCCAGTGACTTGCGAGCAGCACGATGCGGTCTCGGTCGGAGTCCCACTGCCCACGGGCGAAGCCGAGCGTGCGCCGCGCCGCGCTGTGCGGGCGGAAGCCCTCGATGTCGAAGCGCGACCACTCGCCGGCGCCGGCGAGTGCATCGCGCCGAACGCCGGCGTGCACGCGCTGCTGGCGCTCGCCGAATGCGCCGGCCTGCGTCGCGACTTCCGCGAAATCACCGGCCGGCGCTGCGCTGTGCAGCGCAATGACGCCGCCCGAGCTGCTGCCATAGAGCGCCGAATACGGCCCGCGCAGAACCTCGATGCGATTGGCGCTGCCGAGGTTGAAGTGGGTCAGCTGCCCCTGCCCGTCCGGCGCGGATGCCGGGATGCCGTCCGTGTACAGCCGCACCCCGCGCACACCGAAACCCGCGCGCGCGCCGAAGCCGCGAACCGACAGCTGCACGTCCTGCGCGTAATTGCTGCGAGAAGACGAGGCAACACCGGGAACGCGGACCAGCGCCTCGGCGAGGCTGATGCCGGGCCCGGCATCCTCGAGCGCGTCGCGGTCGATCGTGGAAATGGAGAACGGCGCGGCCGACGCCGCCTGCGGCTCGCGGCTGCCGGTCACCACCAGCGGATCGAGCGCGACCGGCTCGACGATCGACGCCGCCAGCAGCAGGACCGCTGCCGGCCAGTGCACTACTTTTGCGCGCCGCCCGCGGCGCTGATGCGCCAGATCACGTTGCCGACGTCGTCGGCCACCAGCAGGCCGCCGCGCGCGTCGATCGCCACGCCGACCGGACGGCCCTGCGCCTTTCCGTCATCGGAAAGAAAACCGGTCAGCACGTCCTGCGGTCCGCCCTGCGGCTGTCCATTGCGGAACGGCACGAAGATGACCTTGTAGCCGCTCGCAGGGCGGCGATTCCACGAGCCGTGCTGGCCGATGAACATGCCTTGCGCGTACTGCGCGCCCAACGTGTTGCCGCCCGACCACGCCAGCCCCAGCGAGCCGGTGTGCGCGCCGAGCGCGTAGTCCGGCTTGATCGCTTTGGCGACCATGGCCGGATTCGCCGGCTCGACGCGCTCGTCGACGTTCTGGCCGTAGTAGCTCCACGGCCAGCCGTAGAAGCCGCCGTCCTTAACCGAGGTCATGTAGTCCGGCACGAGGTCGTTACCGAGTTCATCGCGCTCGTTGACCGCGGCCCACAGCGCGCCGGTCTGCGGCTCCCACGCCATGCCCACCGGATTGCGCAAGCCGCTGGCGAACACACGCGTGGCACCGGTGGCGGCGTCGATCTCGAGGATCGCGGCGCGATTCTCCTCCTCCGCCATGCCATGGTCAGCGATGTTGCTGTTCGAGCCGACGCCGACGTAGAGCTTGCGGCCGTCCTTGCTCGCGACGAGGCTCTTGGTCCAGTGGTGGTTGCGGCCCGCGGGCAGCGGCGCGATTTTCACCGGCCTGCTTTGCAGGCTCTGCGCGCCGGTTTGGTACGGGATGCGGACGAGCGCATCGGCATTGGCGACGTAGAAGGTGTCGCCCACCAGCGCCATGCCGAACGGCGACGTCAGCTCCGCCAGGAACGTGGAGCGCGTCTCGGCCACACCATCACCATCGGCGTCGCGAAGCAATGTGATGCGATCGGCGCTGGGCACGCCGGCCCCGGCGCGCTTCATCAGGTATTTCATCGCACGGCCTTCAAGACCCTTGCTGTCGATCTCCTTTGATGGCACCGGCCGGTTTGACTCCGCCACGAGCACGTCGCCATTGGGCAGCACGTAGACCCAGCGCGGGTGCTCGAGTCCACCAGCGAATTGCGTAAGGGTGAGTCCGGGCGCCGCCTGCGGCCGGGCGCCGCTGGGCCAGCCAGTGGCAACCGGCACATGGACGACCGGAATCGCCGATTCATCCGGCGGCGGCAATCGCGGATCCGGTCCGAAGCCCTGCTCGATCGGCTGGTTGGAGCTGCAGCCGCAGGCCACCGACATCGCGGCCGCCGCCAGCGTCAGCACCCCGCCGGCGGCTTTCACGATTGCGCTCAGGCGGGGTTGGTGATCGCGGCCGCCAGCACCAAACCGAAGCCCACCACGGCGAGCACGGCGTGCAGCAAGACCACGGGAATCGGCAGCGGTTGAAGCTTCGAGTGAAACTGGAGATTGAGCCATGTGCCCCCGGCAGCGGCCACGAGCAGCACGCCGGTCCCCGCCTTGGCGAGTGTCGGCAACCCCTGCCGGGCCCAGAAGTAAAGCAGCAAGGTTAACGCCGCGCCGGCCAGCAGGCCATGCGCCATCGCAATCGACGACGGCGGACGCGGGGCGCCGCGCAGGCGGATAACGGTCATCACCACGCCACCGAGTGCAGTGAGCCCCAGCAGCACGGTGGCGGTGTTGAGCGCGAGGTACGGCTCCATGGGTGGCTGACCGTCACCCATGCGCGGAGTTCCGCCCACCGTCCTCTTAAGGGCCGCTCAGCGCGGTCGAGCGCGGCGGCTCGCCGAGCGCAACCCCGCCCGCGCCGTCGTGCGTCAACCAGGGCACCGAGGGCGACCACAGCTGTGGTGGCTTGCTCCAGTCGCAGACGCCATCCGGGAACACGGACGCAAGCGTCGCCCACTGCGCATCGGTGAAGATGACGCTGCCGTAGTCCTCGCGCACCAGCGGCTTCTTCTGGCAGGCGCCGTTGTCGTGCGTGATCGGCATGCCGGCGACGAGGCGGGGCGAGCCGTAATACGGGTACAGCGTCGCGCACCGCGCCATGTCGCGCTCCGGCGGAGCGCTTGCATCCGAGGTGAAACACTGGTCCACCGCCGCGGCCGGCTTGTTGCGCGCGATTTTCTGCTCGCGCGTCCCGGGCCCGGTGTCGGCCTCGACCGCGGCGAGCCAGGCGTCGAGCGTGACGAACGACAGTTCGCCGATCGAAGGTGGCACCACCAACGATGACGCAAAGGTCCAGATCAACTGGTTGTCGTGGTGGCCGTTGGCCTTGTCGAGCCGCGCGCGCATGCCCCATGAGTGGTAGTCGGTATGGATCTCGGCGTTGCTGGTTCCGCGCAGGTCGATGATCGCCACGCCGTCGAGCTGCGCGGCGTCGTTGATGCCGCCGGCGCGATACAGAAGCTCGGTCCCGGGATCGGCAGTGCGGCGGCCGGGGGTGAAGTTGAAGTCGACGTCGACCGAGCCGATTTTCTGGTTGAGGTCGACGAATTGCACCGCGGTGATGGCACCGTCGAGTAGCGCTTCGAGGCCGTACTGCACGCCGGTGTTGTCGTAGGCAAACCGCGCAAAGCCGCCGACGAGGGCTTCGGCCGCGCGGGTGTCGGCCGACGGGCTGTCATCCCAGAGTTCCGCGGAGCGCTTGCCCAGCACGCCGACGTTGTAGTCCTGCACCGAGCCGCGGCAGCCGGCCGGATTGGTCGCGGCGTTGTACTCGCCGTTGCCGCTCGAGGCTCCGCAGCCGCCTTCCGGATCGACCACCGGCGCGAACAATCCTTCCCACGCCACGCACGAGCTCATGCCCTGGTGCCCACTGACCTTGCCGAACAGCGCCGGCGTGACGAGCCCCCCATTCTGCGTGTAGTTCAGGAGCAGGTGACAGTCGATCACCTCGAGGCCCGTCGACCAGTTGTCCATGTAGCTGCAATTCGGCTGGATGCCCTGCAGCAGGCCCGGATAGTTGTTGCCGACCATGTGCTGGCCGATCGAGCCGCCCGAGCAGCCCTCCGCCATGGTGTAGCGAATCTCTCCGTAACGGTCGACGATGTGCTCCTTGAGCATCATCACGGACTCGGCCGATAGCCAGGTATTGCAGGCGTGGCCCAGTTCGTTGAGCGACGAGCTCGCCACCATGAAGCCGCGCGACAGCGCCAGGTCGTCCTGCACGTTTTGCGCGGAGCCCTGGGTGTGGTTGGTGCCGCAACTCGCGCCGAACGGATAGTGCAGCTTGCCGTTCCACGCCGACTGCGGCGCCCACGGTTCCCACCCTTGCGCAGGGTCGAACAGCACCGCGAGCGTGTAGATGCCGCGATTCTGCGTGCCGGTTTCCTGCCGGATGATGTACGGCACGCTCTTGCCCTGGTCGGTCGTCGTGGTCGCGACGTCGGTCGGCGGATTCTCCGGGTCGTAGGCGCGGAAGCTGCCACCAGCGGTCGACTTATAGAAGAACTCGTAAAGCACCGGCGCGGTGCAGGTCGTCGCGTCGGCCGCAGCCTCGAGCCCCGCATCGGTGGTGGTGCAATCCCAGGGTTGCAGCTGGGCGCCGGCGATGATCGGTCCCGACGAGGGATGGTTGGTGATGGTGAGCCGCGCGCCCTGGCTGCCCTGCTTCAGCGTGACGACGTTCGCGCCCGCCGCGAGTCCTTCGATGCGGCCCAGCACGCGGCCGTTGTCGCGGCGCGCGAAGGCGCCGGTGACGTCGCGGCCATCGACGTCGACGGTCCAGTCGTCGCCAATGCCCACCAGCTCCACCAGCGCGTCGTCACCGCTGACGAGGTCGGCGCGATTCGACAGCACGCGGATCTCGAGCGGCTCGGTCTTCAGGTCGGTAGCGGGATCGGACCGGCTGCAGCCGGCCAGCGACAACAGCAGGACGGGCGCAAGGCCCAAGGCACGGCGCAGGATCGGCATGGCTCTCCCCCTCCTCGGGCCGGGAGGTCCCGGTGTGGAAAAAGCTTACCTGAGCAGCCTGCCGGACCCCAAGGAAAATCGGCTCAGGCCGCGGACCGCCGCCGCACGTGAACGGTGTCGCCGTAGAGGCCCAGCCGGTTGTACAAGGTCTTCAGGCTGATGCCGAGCACGCGCGCGGTACGGCGCTTGTCGCCGCCGAAATGGTCGAGCGTCGCCAGCAGGATCTCGCGCTGCGCATCGGCGAGCGGCGTGCCCACGCCGAAGCTCAGTGTGCCGCTGCGGGCCGTACGCCGGCCGCGCGACGCCAGGTTCAACGCGGTCACCTCGATCTGGCGGTCGGCCAGGATGTAGGCGCGGTGCACGGCGATGCGCAATTCGCGAATGTTGCCCGGCCACAAGTGGGCGCGCAGGGCATCGAGCGAGCGTCGCGACAGCAGCTTGTGGCCGCGCTCGCGGGAGTTGAGTTCTTCGACGAGGTACCGGGCCAGCAGCTCGATGTCGCCGGGGCGCTCGCGCAGCGGCGGTACCCGCAGCGGAAATGCCGCGAGGCGGTACAGCAGGTCGTCGCGGAACTGGCCGGCGGCACGCGCGGCATCGAGGTCCCGGTGTGTCGCGGCGATCACGCGCACGTCGAGCCCGGGCGAAACCGATGAAGCTTCGCCGCGTGACGGCCCACCCGCGAGCATCTGCAGCAGCTTGCCCTGCAAGGGCAGCGGCATCTCGCCCACTTCATCGAGGAACAGGGTCCCGCCGGCTGCGTCCTCCGTGGCACCGCTGCGGCGCGCGCTCCCCGCGCCGGGGCGCTCGGAGCCGAACAGTTCCGCTTCGAGAACGGTGGCCGACACGGCACCGCAGTTGACCGGTACGAACGGCGCCGCGGGCCGCGTTCCCAACTGGTGAAGGGTGCGTGCCACCAATTCCTTGCCGGTGCCGTTCTCGCCCGTGATCAGCACCGCCGTATGGGCGCCGGCAACGCGGTCCACTTGTTCGTAGAGCCGCTGCATCGACGATGAAGTGCCCAGCAAGGGGCCCAGCGTGTCGGCGGCTCGATGCGCGGGCCTGGTTGCAGCTCTTGAAAGGTGATCCATGTCACTGATGTGGACCGTCGGCAGGCAATGCGAGTTTCCATGCTGCGTAACTTTTACCCAAGCCGTGCGTCCATGCTGCCGGGCATTTTCCGTGGTCCAACGCACAGAGAAACACCCGGAGGTGCGTGCGATGAACTCGTTTCTGAAGACCTGCATCGCCAACATGCTGTTGCTGGTAGCCATCGGCGTGCCGGTGCTTGGCACCGGCTGCGAGCGGCAGTCCGAGCCGCCCATCGAACCGAAGAGCACTTCGCTCGTCGCGGGTGCCGGTCCTTCGACGGGCGCACCCGGTGCGAGCGCCGAGGCCATCGAGGTGGCCGCCGCGAGCCCCGACGATGCCGCCCTGACGCAGCGCGTGAAGACGGCATTGATGTCCGACGGGCAGGTCAAGGGGGTGGGCATCGACGTCAGTACCCACGACGCGCAGGTGACGCTCAAGGGCACGCTCGACAGCGATGAGCAGGTCACGCGTGCCGTCGCCGTTGCGCGCGGCGTGGCCGGTGTGCGCGACGTCATCAACCGTCTTTCCGTGCGTGGCGAAGACAAGGCCGCCACGACCAACCAGGGCTGATTGCAGCCCACCATCGAGGAAAACAACCCATGAGCCGCCGCACCGATACCCGTGACATCTCCAACGCCAGCGACCACGTCCTCAAGAATGTCCGCGGTTTCGTGGGCGGAGTCGAGGAGTTGCTGCGCGCCACCGCGCATTTCTCCGGCGAAGGCCTGGCCGCGGCGCGTTCGCGCGTCGAGGGACAGGTCGAGGATTTGCGCGAGAGCATTGGCGATGCGCAAGCGTTCGCCCTCGACCAGACCCGCCGCGCCGCGCACGACACCGACCGTTATGTCCACAAGAAGCCCTGGCAGGCGATCGGCATCGCGATGGCCGCTGGCGTGGTGTTGGGCTATTTGAGCAACCGCCGCTAGGCCGCGTGGTGGGCGCGCCAGAACCCGGCTTGCCGCCGTCGACGCTGGGAGACCTGGCCCCGGGCCTGGTCTCGCACCTGCGCCGCCGGCTGGAGCTGTTCGCAGTCGAGATCACCGAAGAGGAACTGCGCTTCGCCCGCGCGCTAGGCTGGCAGTTGCTGGCGTTGTTCCTGTCATGCCTGACCCTGAGCGTCGGCGTGGCGCTGGTGATCGCCGCGTTCTGGGACACGGCCCACCGCGTGGACGCCATTGCAATCACCTTGCTGGCCTGCTCGTTGGGATCGCTGGGCACCTGGTGGAACCACCGCCGCATCCTGCTGGAGCGACCCATCGTATTCACGCAAACCATCGAAGAGCTGCGCCGCGATGCCAGCGCCCTGATGCCGCGCGGTCCGGAGGCGCCGCGGTGACCCGGCTCGACACCCTTGCGCAGCGCCGCGCCGCGCTCAGCGCGGAAATCGCGGAGCAACGCGTGCACCTGGCCGATGCCAACGAGCGCATCCAGGTGCCGCTGCAGCGTGTCCAGCGCCTGCCGGGTGAACTGCGCGAGTTGCGTCGACGCTACGGGTTCCTGCTATTGCCCCTGGCGGTGCTCGCGCTGCTCAACCCGCGCCCCACGCTGCGCCTGGCGCTGGGTGCATGGACGCTGTGGCGCAGCGTGGCGCGCCCGCACGACCCGGGCGCACGGCCGGCCTACCTGTATCCCGACCGTTACCTGCCGCCGCGATAGTTTCGTGGCCAAACCGGGAACCGCCGCGCCCTTGCAACGCTCAAATTGCAAATTCCACCAGGGAAGCCCATGCCGCACGTTCTGATCGTGGACGACGACGCCGCAACGGCCGCCGCTTTGTCCGAACTGGTGGCGGCCGAGGGTTTTACCGTGGCGGCATGTGGCAGCGTCAGCGACGCTCGCGCCGAAGTCGCGCGGCTGAAGCCGGACATCATCCTGTGCGACCTGCGGCTGCCCGACGGCAGTGGCCTCGACGTGTTTCGCAGCGTCGAGGCGAGCGGCGGCATCGAGGTGGTCCTGATCACCGGTCACGCCTCGGTCGAGACCGCGGTGCAGGCCCTGCGGGAGGGCGTGTCGGATTACCTGGTCAAGCCAGTCAATCCGCAGCGCGTGAAGGCGATCCTCGCGCGCGTTCCGCGGGGCGGCGACCTCAAGGCGGAAATCGGCTCGCTGCGCGGTCAGCTGCGGCGGCTGGGTCGCTTCGACCACATGATCGGCCGCTCGCCGGCCATGCAGTCTTTATACGACCAGATCGCCCGCGTGGCGCCGACGGAGGCGGCCGTGTTGCTGATTGGCGAAAGCGGAACCGGCAAGGAAATCGTGGCGCGCACGGTGCACGACTTGTCGCGTCGGCGCGGCCAGCCGTTTTTTTGCGCCAATTGCGGCGCCATCTCGCCGAGCCTGATCGAGGGCGAGCTGTTCGGCATGGATGCCGCCGATGTCGCGGAGCAGGGCCAGCCCGGGCTCTTCGAGCGCGCCCATGGCGGCACGCTGTTCCTCGACGAAATCACCGAGATGCCGATGGAGCTGCAGGTGAAGTTGCTGCGCGCGGTCGAGACGCGCAGTTTCGTGCGCCTTGGCTCGCACCAGGAACGGGAGTCGGACGTGCGCATCGTCGCCGCCACGCCGCGCGACCCCGAGCAGGCGGTTGCCGACAAGAAACTGCGCGTCGACCTTTACCAGCGGTTGTCGGTGTTCCCGCTGACGCTGCCGCCGTTGCGCGAGCGCCATGGCGACGTCGAGCTGCTCGCGCAGCATTTCCTCGATCAGCTCAATGCCACCCACGGCACGCAGAAACGATTTGCGCCGCCGGCGCCGGGCAGCCTCTCGTTGCTGCCATGGCCGGGCAACGTGCGCGAGCTGAAGAACGCCATCGAGCGTGCCTACGTTTTAGCCGATGCCACGCTCGACCTGTCTGGCGCGACGGCGTCGACCGCAACAACCACGGCGGTGCCGACCACCGTCACGGTGCCGGTCGGCAGCTCGCTGGCCGAAGCGGACCGCCGCCTGATCCTGGCGACCCTCGAGCAATGCAATGGCGTCAAGAAATGGGCCGCGCAGCTGCTCGGCGTAAGCCTCAAGACGCTGTACAACCGGCTCGAGGAATACCGGGCGCAAGGCATCCTGCCGCGCACTCCCAGCGCTGGCGCCCGCGCGCTGGCCGCTCAGCGCGCCCACGACCGGGCGCGTCCCTAGCGCGCCGATCCATGAGTCCCATCCGTGGCTGACCTGGTGCCGGCGGGATCCGCGCGGTTTGTCGACGTGACGATGCGCGAGCGCGTCGTGCTGGCAACCCACGAGTTGCGCACGCCCCTCAATACCATCCTCGCGTGGGCGCAGGTGCTCGAACAAAGCCTGCCGGCGCAATCCGAACCGCTCATCCAGCGCGCCTTGGCCGGCATCCGCGACGGCGTGGCACGACAGGTAGCCCTGATCGAGCAGTTGTCCGAACTGTCGCGAACGCCTGAACTCGGCGACGGCGACGGCGACGGCAACGGCAGGACCTCGTGAAAACAACCGCTGCGGGACTGCTGGCCATCCTGCTGATCGCCGGGTGCGGCGGGCCCAAGGTGCTGGGAATCGCCAAGGGTGCGTCTGCCGACGCACTGCCGGCTTGCAAGGACTGCGTTGACGAAAAAGAACTGCGCCGGTCGGTGCGCACCGATGAGCAGCTGGCCTTCGTCAAGCGCGTCAACGCGATCGAGTACCGCCTAACGGGCCGGCCGCTGTCGAGTGGCAACCGGACCGAACTGCTGCTGGACGGCCCCGACACCCATCGCGCGCAGCTCGATGCCATCCGCAAGGCACGCCACCATGTGCACTTGATCACCTACATCATGACCGACGACAAGCTCGCCACCGAGTACCTCGAGGCGCTCATCGAGCGCCGCAAGCAGGGCGTCACCGTGCGCTTCATGTTCGACTCGGTGGGCGGCCGCACGGTCAGCGAAGAGTTCCGCGGCGCGCTGACCAAGGCGGGCATCGAGGTGCGCGAGTTCGGGCCGATGAACCCGATGAAGAAAGAGGATTCCAGCCTGACCCGCCGCCACCATCGGAAGATCCTGGTCGTCGACGGCAAGGTCGGCTTCACCGGCGGCATCAACATCAGCGACGAATACCGCTCCGCCTCTTCCGGCAGCGGTCAACGCTCCGGCGGCTGGCGTGATACGCACGTGCTCATCGAGGGGCCAGGCGTTGCGCAATTCCAGACCATGTTTTTCGAGTCCTGGGCGCTGGCGGGCGACCCGATCCAGCGCAACGACAAGTATTTCCCAAAACTGGAGCGCGAAGGCGACAGCCTCGTGCGCGGCGTGACGCAGAACGGCCATGACATCCAGGACATCGCGCTCAAGCCGGTCACCGACCTTGCCGAGACGGAGCGCCAGCAGGCTTCGGCGCAGGCGATCTACGCTTCATACCTCGGTGCGATGGAGAACGCTCGCAAGAGCATCTGGATCACGCAGGCCTATTTCATCCCCAACGACGAATTCATCGAAGTCATCACCCGCGCGGCGCGGCGCGGTGTCGATGTGCGGGTGCTGGTGCCGAGCACCAGTGACATCCAGATGATGGTCGACGCGTCGCGCTTCCATTACCAGCCGCTGCTCGAAGCCGGTGTGCGCATCTACGAGTACTCGGGGCCCATGCTGCACGCCAAGACCGCGGTGGTCGATGGTGTATGGGCCACGGTCGGCTCGAGCAACCTCGACTACCGCAGCTTCATCCATAACGACGAGGCCAACGCGATCATCATGGGCGCCGATTTCGGCGACAAGATGGAGAAGATGTACAAAGACGACATTGGCAATGCACGCGAGATCACGCGCAAGCAGTGGGAAGATCGCCCGTGGGTCCAACGGATGCGGCAGCGGGGGGCGGTGCTGTTGAAGTACTGGATCTAGGGATTGGGGATTAGGGGTTAGGGATTGGGGAAAAGCTTAGGCTTATCCGATCGGGATTCGCATCGACACGCGCTGACTGCCCGCTCGTGGCACGGAGCTTGCTCTGCTTCTCCCAGGTTTCCCAGCCAGGAGAAGTAAAAATGCTGTATTGGTCCGTTGCGTTTTTCATCGTCGCCATCATCGCCGGCGTGTTCGGTTTCTTCGGCATCGCTGCGGCAGCCGAAGGCATTGCCAAGGTGCTGTTCTTCCTGTTTGCGGTGCTGTTCGTATTCAGCCTGATCAGCGGCCTGCGCACCCGCGGCAGCGGCTCGCGCCTCTGAGATGGGCGACACCCCCGACGAGCGCGCGCCGGCCAGGCGGCAACCGCCACCGGCCGGTGCGCGCCCATCGCGGTCACCGCCGCGTCCGCAGCCCGCGCCCTATCCCGAGAGTCCGCCGAAGGATCCTGCGAAGGAGCGTATCGACCCGGCCAATCCGGGACCGCTCTCCTGAGAAATGCCGGACTTGCGTCGAGTGCTGTCGCGCTCGCGCGACACGTTCAGCCGTGCGGGAGAACTGTCCTCCCCAGTCAATGACTTAGCCGGTCTGTGAACGCAGACACGGCGTAGTCCCGCCGGCGGCCAACAGACAGTACGAAGTGCCGATCGGGCGACGGCGGCGGCGGCAAGTTCTGCACTGACCCGGATTCTCCACCCCAATCCGCAGCCTGTTTTTTCAATGGCACGGCGGTTGCCTTATTTCTCCCGAGTCGGGCGCAAGCCCGGCCTTCTTTGTCCAACCAGGAGGTTTCACCATGAAGAAGCACTTGATCCTGACGCTCGGCGTTGCTTTGGCCTCGCCGTTGCTGATGGCCCAGAGCGATACGACTGCGCCGACCACGCAGAAGCAAGCCCTGCCACCGCTGCCAGCCTCCGGCTCCCTCGACAAGCCGACGGTCGATGCCCCGCGTACGACCGAGGACGGCCAGATGTCCGGCTCGGCGAACCAGGGCGGCAACAGCGTCGGCGCGACCGGCAACCCGAACACCAAATCGGCCGCCACCCGCACCCGCGGGGCCAATGCCACCGATTTCGGTTCGATGGATGCCAACTCGGACGGGCGCATCAGCCAGGAAGAGATTCGCGTCAACGCGGGCTTGTCGGGTGGCTTCAAGAAAGCTGACACCAACAAGGACGGCACCCTGAGCCAGGCCGAATTCTCGAAGCTCGAGCAGCAGCTCAAGGGCGCGCGCGACCGCAGCGCGGGCCCGACCGGTGATGACACCGAGGGCTCGGACCGCACCGACAAGGATGACGAGGTGAGCAAGCGTCTCCCGGGCGGCTAAGCCGTACCGCTCAAAAGCGCGTCCGCGTCGCCCCAGGGCGGCGCGGACGTTGCTTTTACAGGCGCGGGATTTCAGGCACCCGAACCTTCCGACGCTGCAAACGTCCCAAGACCATGACCCATTCCCGCTCCGCCGACCGGCTCAACGACCTCCTCGAGGTTGCGCGCGACGGCGAGCGCTTCTACCGGGAGGCGGGTTCGCAGGCGCGCGCCCCCGGATTGCGCGGCACGTTTCGCAAGATGGCGGAGTTGCGCCAGCGCCTCATGAACGACCTTGCCGACCACGTCGCCGCGCGCGGCGCCCGGCCGTCCGGCGAGCGCACCCTGCGCGGCACCTCGCGGCAGCTTTACGCCCGGCTGCGGGCCCGCGTTGCCAGGCACGACGACTCCGCCTGGCTCGCACAAGTCACCGCGATCGAGGACCGGCTGCTGTCCTCGTACGAGCGGGCCCTCGCCCGCACGCCATTCGGCGACGCGGTACGGCCGATCCTGCGGCGCCATCTGCTCACGGTGCGCGCGACGCATGAGCGCATGCGGCTGCTGTGCCAGCGCAGCCTGGCTGCTTGAGCACCAGGATATCCAGACATGTTGATGGCCCTGCAGGATGCGCCCGACATCGGCGCGAGCGCGCCCGCACCGCAGGCGGTCGCGGCGGGTTATGCGGCCATCCGCGCGCAAACCCTCGGCCTGATCGAAGGCCTGGCCGCGGAGGATTGCCAGGCGCAGTCGATGCCCGAGGCGTCTCCTGCCAAATGGCACCTCGCGCATACGACCTGGTTTTTTGAAACCTTCGTACTGGCGCTCGATCCCGAGTACCGCCCGAGCCACCGGGCCTACACCGAGTTGTTCAACTCTTACTACCACAGCGTCGGTGCCCTACACCCGCGTGGGCAGCGCGGCCTGCTGACGCGGCCGACGCTCGACGAGGTCAGGGCCTGGCGCGCGGTGGTCGACGATGGAATGTTGAAGGTGCTCGAAGGCGACTTGTCCCCCGAGCAACGCGCGCGCGTGGAACTGGGACTGCACCACGAGCAGCAGCACCAGGAACTGTTGCTGGCCGACCTCAAGCACCTCTTCTGGCACAACCCCTTGCGACCCGCGTATCGGGACGGCGCGTTGCCGCCGCAGCCCACGGCGCAGCCGTGGCGCTGGCTCGAGCGGCCGGGCGTGATGGTCGAAATCGGCCACGGCGCCGAGGGCTTCGCGTTCGACAACGAGACGCCGCGCCACCGGGCGTGGGTCGACGCGCACGTGATCGCGTCACGGCCGGTGAACAACGGCGAGTACCTCGACTTCATCGTCGATGGCGGTTATCGCAATCCCCTGCTCTGGCTGGCCGACGGTTGGGATGCGGTGCAGGCCGGCGACTGGCAACGCCCGCTGTACTGGGACCCCGACTGTGACACGCACTTCACGCTGCGCGGTGAACGCACGCTCGAGCATGACGAGCCGGTGTGCCACCTGTCGTATTACGAGGCTGACGCCTTTGCGCGCTGGGCCGGCGCACGGTTGCCGCGCGAAGAGGAGTGGGAAGCGGCGGCCCAATCGTGGCCGGTCGCCGGCAACTTGCTGGACTCGGGCCTCTTGCAGCCGCGCTCGCACGACACCGACGGGCCGAGCTTTTACGGCGATGTCTGGCAATGGTGCGCGAGCAGTTATGCGCCCTACCCGGGATACCAGGCCACGGCGGGCGCCCTCGGCGAGTACAACGCCAAGTTCATGTGCAACCAGATGGTGCTGCGTGGCGGCTCCTGCGTGACGCCAGCCGGTCACCTGCGCGCCAGCTACCGCAACTTTTTCGCGCCGCACGCGCGCTGGCAGTTCAGCGGTGCGCGCCTGGCGAAGGATCGTGTGTGACGGTGTCGGCGCCGGGACTGACCCGGCCATTGTTCCCGCGGCTGGGCGACGTCGATGCGCCCCGCGACGCCTGGGACCGGGCGCTGTTCCGCGCGGACGTCGTTGCCGGGCTCTCGCAGCCGCAAAAGCGCGTGCCGCCAAAATATTTCTACGACGCCACAGGCGCCGCGCTTTTCGACCGCATTTGCGAGCAGCCGGAGTATTACCCGACGCGCTCCGAGATTTCGATCCTGCGGCGCGAAGCGGGCGCCATCGCCGGGCTGCTCGGGCCCGACGTGACGCTGGTGGAGCTGGGTAGCGGCAACAGCACCAAGACGCGCCTCCTGCTCGACCGCCTTAGCGAGCCGCGCGCGTACGTGCCGGTCGACATCTGCGCCGGCTACCTCGAGGGCGCCGCCGCGCGGCTGCACCGGCACTATCCAGGATTGCAGGTGCTGCCCGTTTGCGCGGATTTCACCCACAGCTTCGTGTTGCCGCCGGCGGCGACGCGCGCACGGCGCACCGCGCTGTTCTTTCCGGGGTCCACGATCGGCAACCTCGAGCCGCATGAAGCCCGGCTGCTGCTGCGCAAGCTGCACCGCCGCTTGCTGCCCGGCGGCTGGCTCGTGATCGGGGTCGACACCAGGAAGAACGTCGAAACGCTCGAGCGTGCCTACAACGATGCCGCTGGCGTTACGGCTGCGTTCAACGCCAACCTGCTGGTACGCATCCGGGACGAACTCGGCGGCGAGGTCGACCCGGCGGCCTTCGAGCACCTCGCCTGGTACAACGTCGCCTGCGGCCGCATCGAGATGCACCTGCGCAGCACGCACTCCCAGGTGATCCACGTCGACGGCAGGACGTTCCGCTTCCGGCCGGGTGAGACCCTGCACACCGAGAATTCCTACAAGTACGCGCCGGAGGAGTTTGCCGAGCTGGCGCAGGACGCCGGGTTCAAGGCGTCGAAGCTGTGGCTCGCGGATGACGGCGCATTCTCGGTACACGGCCTGGAAGCCTAGAGCCGTTAGACTGGCGGGACTGCCGCCATGAACCTCCCCGAGCTCTGCATCAAGCGCCCCGTCTTCGCGACGGTGCTGTCGCTGGTCATCGTGCTCATCGGCCTCGTCAGCTTCCAGCGCCTGTCGGTACGCGAGTACCCGAACGTCGACAAGCCGGTGGTGACGGTCAACACCACCTACCCCGGCGCCTCCGCGCAGATCGTCGAGAGCCAGGTCACGCAAGTGCTCGAGGACGCGCTGGCGGGCCTCGAGGGCGTGGATTTCACCAGCTCCATCTCGCGCGAGCAGGCCTCGCAGATCAGCGTGACCTTCCACCTGTCGCGCGATCCGGAGAGTGCGGCATCCGACGTGCGGGACCGCGTTGCGCAGGGCCGCGGCCAGCTGCCGGCCGAGGTGCTCGAGCCGGTGGTGCAGAAGGCCGAGGCCGATGCACAACCGATCATCTTCGTGCCGATCCTGTCGGACCGGCACAACCGCCTGCAGCTGTTCGACTACGCCGACCGCAACGTCAAGGACCGGCTGCAATCGCTGCCCGGCGTCGCCTTCGTGCGCATGTTCGGCAGTCGCTACACGATGCGGCTGTGGCTGGACCCGGAGCGCCTCGCGGCCTATGGCCTTACGCCGCAGGACATCGAGGATGCGCTGCGCCGCCAGAACGTCGAGCTGCCGGCCGGACGGGTCGAGAGCGCGGCGCGCGAGTTCACCGTGCTGTCCGAAACCGACCTGCGCACGGCCGAGGACTTCAACAACCTGATCATCCGCCAGGCCGGCGGCTTCCTGGTGCGGCTGTCCGACATCGGCCACGCCGAGCTGGGCGCCGGCAACGAGCGCTTCGCCACGCGCTTCAAGGGCCAGGACGCGGTGGCCATGGCGATCATCAAGCAGTCCGCCGCCAATCCGCTGGAGGTCTCGCGCGCGGTGCGTGCCGAGATGGCCAAGATCGCGCCGACCCTGCCGGAGGGCATGCGGCTCGACCTCGCCTATGACGCGGGCGTGTTCATCAAGTCATCCATCGACAACGTCTTCGCGACGATCCTCGAGGCGGTGGTGCTGGTCGTCCTGATCATCTTCGTGTTCCTGCGCACCTTTCGCGCGACGCTGATCCCGCTGGTGACGATCCCCGTGTCGCTGCTCGGCGCGTGCGCGCTCATGGTCGCGTTCGGATTCACCATCAATACGCTGACCCTGCTGGCTGCGGTGCTGGCCGTCGGCCTGGTGGTCGACGACGCCATCGTCATGCTCGAGAACGTGCACCGGCACATCGAGGCTGGCGAGCCGCCGCGGCAGGCCGCGCGGGTGGGCTCGCGCGAGATCGGCTTCGCGATCATCGCGATGACCCTGACGCTGGCCTCGGTGTACGCGCCGGTGGGCTTCCAGCCCGGCACCACCGGCAAGCTGTTCACCGAGTTCGCGTGGACGCTCGCCGGCGCGGTGCTGGTGTCGGGCTTCGTCGCGCTGACGTTGACGCCGATGATGTGCTCGGTGCTGCTCAAGCCGCACACCGAGCGGCACAGCCGCTTCTACGACGCCATCGGGCGCGGGCTCGACCGCATCACCAACGGCTATCGCGGCGCCCTGCGCGCGACCTTGGACCGCCGCGCAATCGCGCTGGTCATCGGCGCCGTGGCCGCCATCGGCGGCGCCTGGCTGTTTACGCAACTCAAGCAGGAGCTTTCGCCCACCGAGGACCGCGGCTTCATCTTCGGCGTGTTCATTGCTCCGGAGGGCTCGACGCTGGCCTACACCGACGGCTATGCGCGCAAGCTCGAAGCCATCTTTGCGGCGACACCGGACATCAGCAAGTACTTCGTCGTCACCGGCTTCCCGGGGGTCACGACCGGCGCCGCGTTCATCCGGCTGCACGACTGGGGCGAACGACGCCCGGTGTTTGCCGTGCAGAAGGAATTGCAGCCAAAGATGTTCGCCGGCGCACCGGGCGTGCTGGCCTTCCCGACGCTGCCGCCCTCGTTGGGCGCCACGCCGTTCGACCAGCCGGTGCAGGTCGTCGTGCGCACCCACTTGCCGTTCCAGGAGCTGGCTCCGGCGATGGATCGCATCGCGCGCAGGGCCGGCGAGATCGCGGGACTGGTCAACGTTGACACCGACCTCAAGCTCAACAAGCCGCAGCTGCGCGTCGAGGTGAATCGCGACAAGGCGGCTGCAATGGGCGTGGACACCCTCGTCATCGGCCGCGCGCTGGAAACGATGCTCGGTGGCCGCCAGGTCACGCGCTTCAAGCGCGACGGCGAGCAATACGACGTGCTGGTGCAGCTGCCGCGCATCGACCGCAGCAACCCGCGCGACCTCAACCGCATTTATGTGCGCGGCTCCACCGGCACCATCGTCGGGCTGGCCAACGTGGTGTCGCTCAGCGAGAGTGTCGCGCCCAAGGAGCTGAACCACTTCAACCAGCTGCGCGCTGCAACGCTGAAGGCCAATCTTGCCGGCGCGCTGACGCAGGGCGAGGCGCTCGATGCCGTCGAAGGCGTCATCCACGCCGAGCTGCCCGACGCACAGGTCGAGTTCTCGGGTCCGGCGCGCGAGTACAAGCGCTCGCAGCAGGGCATGGTGTTCATCCTGCTGCTGAGCCTGTTGTTCATCTATCTCGTGCTGGCGGCACAGTTCGAGTCGTTCATCGACCCGCTGATCATCATGCTGACGGTGCCCTTTGCGATGGCCGGCGCGTTCCTCGCGCTGCAGCTGTCGGGCAATACCTGGAACATCTATAGCCAGGTCGGCATCGTCACGCTGATCGGCCTGATCACCAAGCATGGAATCCTGATCGTCGAGTTCGCCAACCAGCGCCAGCAAGCGGGCCGGTCCAAGCTCGATGCCGTCGTCGAGGCGGCGACGCTGCGGCTGCGACCGATCCTGATGACGACCGGCGCGATGGTGCTGGGCGCCGTGCCACTGGCCATGGCAACCGGCGCGGGGGCCGAGTCCCGCGAGGTTATCGGCATGACCATTGTCGGCGGCCTGCTGGTGGGCACGCTGTTCACGCTGTTCGTGATCCCGGTGGTGTACGTGCTGCTGGCGCGACGCCACGTGGCGGACGAGGCGACGCCCGAGGCGCTGCCAGCCCGGTGAAGAAACATTTCGCCGTCGTGGCGCTGCTCGCGTTCGCGCCGCAGGCCAACGCCGACTCGCTGGCAGCGCGCGAAACCCAGTTCGACGATATCCGCATCGTCGAGGGCGCGCGGGTGGAAGGATCCACCCTGCGCTTCGCGCGCGTGGAGCAGGACACCCGCCCGGCCGGCGGCATGTATCTGTGCGGCGCACTCGCCGCGGACGATGCACTCGCGGCCGCGGAAACGGTGGCGTCCGCGCTGCAGTTGCTGCCCGCGAGCGCGCTGGCGCGACTGCGGTTGCGCTACGTCGTGCTCTGCTCGCGCGCGCTTGCCGGCGGCCAGCCGATCGGGGGCATCCCGGTACCGCCACTCGACCTGCTGATGCTCGCGGTGGGTGGCGAGCGTGCCGACTTGCGCCATCGAACGCTGCATGAATCCTGGCACCTGGCCGAATATCGCGGTGGCAGCTTCAACGACGCCGAATGGTCGGCGCAGTTTGGCGGCTACGCGCATCACTACCCCGCCACCGTGCGCCGCTCGCCCGTGGGCAGCGGCAAGCCTGGCTTCGTCAACGAGTACGGCGAGGCTTATCCGCACGAAGAGCGGGCCGAGCTGTTCGCGTTTCTCCTGTTGGATCCGGACGGCACTGGCGCGCAGCTCCGGCGCCGGGACGACACTGTGCTCAAGCGCAAGGCACAGGCCGTTGCCGAGCGCGCCGAATCGTTGCTGGGAGTCGACTTGAGTCGCGGGCTGTAATGT
The DNA here is from genome assembly GCA_035526825.1 of Verrucomicrobiia bacterium. Lineage (GTDB taxonomy): Bacteria > Pseudomonadota > Gammaproteobacteria > Nevskiales > Nevskiaceae > JACPFV01. The sequence goes on from DATLBT010000124.1 coordinate 25,064, forward strand.
TCCGGCGGGTCAGCCCTTGCGAATCAATGGCTTGCGGCAACGACTCTGACCCCGCCCCTGCGGGGAACTTTTTGTCGGTGGGGGGCGACAGAGTTTCGCTTTTAAAAACAGGTGCTTGAAGAGCCTTGCCGGGGCGGGTTGTCGCGGGAAGGCAACATGCGGCCGCGCGCCACTACTTCAACAGCGTCTCTTAACCACATGTAATCATTGGTTTTATCTTTGGTGGCACGGGACTTGCCCCTTTATCCCAACTTCTTGGAGGGGTATGGGAATGAAGTCACCGGAAATGAAGCGTTCGACGAGCCGCAATGCGCGGCGCCAGGCTGACGTCGAAGTGGCGCTGTTGTCCTCCGCCTTGCGCGACCTGCCGGACCCGGACGACCTCGATTTCGAGGGCTTGCCCGAACGCATCACGGCGCGGCCGCTGCACGACCTGCCCGGGATGTTGCATTCATGACGGCCGCTGCGCGTCGCATTGCCGGCCCCATCCTCGTGACCGGCGGCGCCGGCTTCATCGGCTCGCACGTGGTCGAGGCCCTTCTCGCGGAAGGCCGCGAAGTGCGCGTCCTCGACGACCTGTCGACCGGCCGCCAGTCCAATCTTCCGTTGCACGACCCGAACCTCGAGCTGGTGGCTGGCGACATCACCGACGCGGCGATCGTCGTCGAGGCGATGCGCGGCGCCAGTGCATGCATCCACCTTGCCGCCCAGCCGGGTCCACGGGCCGGCGGCGATTCCTGCGACGTGGCCATGGTCAACCTCCTCGGCTTCATCAACGTGCTCGAGGCGGCCAGGCAATGCCATGTCGCGCGCATCGCCTTCGCCTCGTCCGCCGCGGTTTACGGCGAGGCCGAAGGCGCGACCTTCAGTGAAACCACGCCACCCCGGCCGGTGACTCCGGCCGGCATGGAAGCGTTGCTTGCCGAGGGCTATGCCGAGCTTTATCGGCGCCAGCATGGCTTGCGCCCGCTTGGTTTGCGCTATTTCCCGGTCTACGGTCCGCGCCAGCACGTGCGCGGCGGCATCGTGCCGGACTTGCTGCAACGGCTCGATGCGCGCCGCCCGATCCTGCTGCGCGGCGACGGCCACCAGCAGCAGGACTTCATCCACGTCGAGGACGCGGCTCACGCCACCCTGGCTGCGCTCGACAGCGCGGAGTGCGGCGTGCTCAATGTCGGCAGCGGACGCGCCACGTCGCTGCGGGAACTGGTCAGTGCGGTTGGTTTTGCGCTCGACGTCAAGCCGATGATGCACTTTGCGCCCGCGGCAGCGTCGAACGTCGCCACGGGCGTGGCGGATACGACCGCGCTGAGGCGTGTGACCGGCCTGTCGCCGGCGCGAAGCCTGCGCAGCGGCCTCGCGATGATGGCGTCGGATCGCCTCGCGCGCAGGCGCCGCAGCACGACCACGCTGCGCGTCCCCCTCATGCGACCGGAACCGGCTGCCCGCCGCGCTTTCTAAAAATCACGCAAGGCGGTCCGGGCTTCGGGCCGCCGGAGCCTGTCCCCATGTCCATGTTCAGCGCCCAGCCCGTCGCTACGCCGTCGCGCACGCCGCCGCTGCTGGCGCCGAACGCCGCACTATTCCTCGATTTCGACGGCACGCTCGCTCCGCTGGCGCGGCGTCCTGACCACGTGCTCGTGCACCCCGCTACGCCGGCGCTGATCGAATCGGTGATGCGCTACCTGTCCGGCGCGCTTGCACTCATCACCGGTCGCCAGCTGGTCGAGGTCGACCGCATGCTGGCCCCGTGCGCTTTCGGCGGAGCGGGCTTGCACGGCGCCGAGATGCGCCTCGTGCCCGGCACGCTGCCACGCCTGCAGGTGACGCCCAACATCCGCCCATTGCTGCATGCGCTCCGCGCCCGCTTCTCGGCTGACCGGCGCATCCTGGTCGAGGACAAGGTCGCCTGCGTGGCCCTGCACTACCGCGAGGCGCCCGAGCGTATGCCCGATTGCCGTGACGCCATGACGACGCTCGCGCCGCAGGAGTTCGAGATCGTGCCGGGCAGCATGGTGTTCGAGGCGCGGCCGCGCGGCATGAACAAGGGCCGCGCAATCCACTCGCTGCTAGGGCACGCCCCCTGGTTCGGCCGCCAGCCGGTCTTCGTTGGCGATGACGTCACCGACGAGGATGGCTTCATCGCCGTGCAGTCGCTCGGCGGCCACGGCATCAAGGTCGGCGCCGCGCCGACCTCGGCCCATTACCGTTTCAGCCGGCCGGATGACGTTTTCGGCTGGCTCCACGCGAGCCTTGCCGCCCAGCGGAGCGCGTAATGCGGTTGGTGGCGGTTTCCAACCGCGTCGACTCGCCGCGCGGAGCCCCCAGCGCCGGCGGCCTCGCCGTCGCGCTGGTCGACGCGCTTTGCGACCACCGTGGGCTATGGTTTGGCTGGAGCGGCAAGATCACCATGGCGGGCTCCACCGCGCCGCAAATCGAGGAAGCCGACGGCTTCACCGTCGCGACGCTCGACCTCCCCCGTGACGAGTACGACCTCTACTACAACGGCTTCGCCAACCACTGCCTGTGGCCGCTGGTGCATTTTCGCGTCGACATCGCCGCCTACGTCCGCGCCGAGTACCAAAGCTACCTGCGCATCAATCAGCGCTTCGCCGAGGCGCTGGTTCCGCTGCTGCAGCCTGACGACCTGATCTGGATTCACGATTACCACCTGTTCGCGCTGCCGACCGAGTTGCGGCGCCGCGGTGTGCGCCAGCGCATCGGTTTTTTCCTGCACACACCGTTTCCGCCGCGCGACATCCTGGTGGCGCTGCCGCGCCACGCGGAGCTGATGCGCGCGCTGTTCGACTGCGAGCTGCTCGGACTGCAGACGCCCGCCGACGTGGAGCGCTTCGCCGACTATGCGTGCCACGAACTCGGCGCCGAGCGCACCGACGACGGCCTGCGCGCCTTCGGCCGCAAGCTGCGCGTCGAAGCGTTCCCGGTGGGCATCGACGCGGAGCGCTTCCAGGCCTTCGCCGTCGCAGCGACCGGTGAGCGCGAATGGGGACGCCTCCGCGAGGCCCTGCGCGGTCGCGCCCAGATCATCGGCGTCGACCGGCTCGACTACAGCAAGGGTTTGTCGCGGCGATTGAGCGCGTTCGAGCAGCTGTTGCGCCAGCACCCGGAGACGCGCGGCGCTGTGGAATACCTGCAGTTCGCCCCGATCAGCCGCGGCGACGTCAAGGCCTACCGTGATTTTCGCCGCGAGCTCGAGCAGAAAGCCGCACGCATCAACGGCACTTACGCGCAGGTCGACTGGACGCCGGTGCGTTACCTGAACCGCTCGCTGCCGCGGCAGACGCTGGCCGGCTTCCACCGCGCCAGCCGCATCGGCCTGGTCACGCCAATGCGCGATGGCATGAACCTCGTCGCTAAAGAATACGTGGCCGCGCAGGATCCCGAAGATCCGGGTGTGCTGGTGCTGTCGCAATTCGCCGGCGCCGCGCGCCAGATGCCGGCGGCACTGCTGGTGAATCCGTACGACGTCGAAGACGTGGCCAACGCCTTGCATCGCGCGCTCAACATGGGTCGAGCCGAACGCGTCGAGCGCCATCGAATCTTGCTCGACTCGGTCACGCGCGAGGACATCACGAGCTGGCGCCGGGACTATGTCCGGGCGCTGCAGCAGTCGGATCCCGCAGACGCACGCGTGTCGCGGCAGCACGACAAAAAAACCCTGCAACAACACCAGCTTGGGCGGAAGCCTCCAATGCTGTCTCGCCAATCCGACACGTCCGTGATCGACCCTTCCTTCAACAACGCGCCGTAAGTCCCTGTTCTACCTTGGTATGGCTCCGGTGGCACGCCAATTGCTGCGACTTGGATGCCAAGGCACGCCTGCCCTGGCGGGCAGGAGAACACGCATGAACCTCGAAATGATCGCCGGTCGCCTGATCCAGCTGGTCGGCAAGGTATTCGAATTCTGGGGCCGGATCATCGGCAACGAGATGCAGCGCCAGCACGGCTACCAGATGGTCTGCGTGGGCCAGATGCGCGTGCTCGGCGGCCAGGCCGCCGAGCTGCTGCGGTACTGCACACCGCGACAGGCGCTACAGGTGGCGCCCATCCCGAAGGGCCGCCGGTAAAGAAATTCAAAGAAGGCGGTAAACACCTAGGCCTGGTGCGCGCGCTCCTTGAACGACGCCGGATCCACCCCGTAACGCGACAGCAGCTTGTAGAAATCCGTGCGATTGCGCTCGGCGAGCCGTGCGGCGCGGCTGATGTTGCCGTCGGCGAGCTCGAGCAGCTGGCGCAGGTAGTTGCGCGTGAACTCGGTGCGGGCTTCATCGAAGCTCGGCAGCGCGCTGTCCTGCTCACCGAGAGCCTTGCGCACCAGCGCCGCGCTGATCACGCGCGACGGCGACAGCGCGACGTTCTGCTCCACCACGTTGAATAGCTGGCGCACGTTGCCGGGCCATGCCGCCGCAACGAGCACCTCCATCGCCTCCGGCGAATAGACACGGCGCGGCACGCCGTCGGACACGAGCTGCGCCAGCCGGTGCGCGACCAGCAGCGGGATGTCCTCGCGGCGATCTGCCAGCGGCATCAAGCGAAGCCCGACGACGTTGAGGCGGTAGAACAGATCCTCGCGGAAGGTGCTCGCCTTGACCCGCGCCTCGAGGTCCGAGTGGGTGGCCGAAAGCACGCGCACGTCGACCGGCACGGTGCGCGTCTCGCCGACCGGACGCACCTCGCGCTCCTGCAGCACGCGCAACAACTTGGCCTGGAGGTCCGCGGGCATGTCGCCGATCTCGTCGAGGAACACGGTGCCGCCCTCCGCAGCCCGGAACAGGCCGAGGTGGTCGGCGTGCGCGCCGGTGAACGCACCGCGCTTGTGTCCGAACAGCTCCGATTCCAGCAGGTCGGCGGGCACCGCGGCGCAGTTGACCGCCACGAACGGCCGGTCGCAGCGCTTGCTCGCGCGATGGATCGCGCGCGCCAGCACTTCCTTGCCGGTGCCGCTGGCGCCGGTGATCAGCACCGACGAATCGGTCTTGGCGACCCGTCGCGCGTCCTCCAGGATCGACTGCATCGCCGGACTGCGGCTGACGATTTGCGCCGCCCAGTCTTGCGACGGTGCGGTGGCCGCGCCAGGGTCGAGGTGGCGCCGGATGCAGTCCATCAGCTTGTCGCGATCGACCGGCTTGGTCAAAAAGTCCACGGCGCCGGCGTGCGTGGCGCGCACCGCCTCGGGGATGTCGCCATGCGCGGTGAGGATTGCCACGGGCAAGCCCGGCAGGCGTTCCTGGATTCGCTGCATCAAGGTGGTGCCGTCGATGCCCGGCATGCGCAGGTCGGTGAGCACGAACTGGGGGCGCACGTCGCCGAGGCGCGCGAGTGCGTCCTCGCCGGAGGCCACCGCCGTCACGGCGTAGCCCTCCGATTCGAGCCGCAGCGTCAACACGCGCAGCAGTTTCGGATCGTCATCAACCACCAGGATGCGGTTCTGCGTCATCGTAAATCTCCGTTGGCGCGCTCAGCGGCGCCCTTGATCAAGACGTTTTTCCATGTCAGCGACCTGGGCCAGCCGCTTTTTCAAACCATCGGCTTCCTGCCGACAGGCGTTGATGGCGCGCACGTCCTCGAGCCGCGCCCGCGCCACCGGCGCGATGTCGATCGAGGGACTCGTCGCGAGCACCTGTTGCAGCTCGGTCTCGGCGGCGATGAGGTCGTAGCCGCTGTGTCCGCTCACCGTGCGCAGCAAGGCGCGGTGCAACGTGGCCTCGGCGCTGGTCGGCTCCTTGACGGCGGCCTGCCATATCGCCTCGCGCTGCGAGGCTGGGGTGTTCATCGCCCGCGCCAGGTATTCGAGGTGCGAGCCCGTGTCGGCACCCCGGTGCACATGCACCGGGGTCGGCATTGTCGTGCAGCCCGAAAGCAGCACCGCTGCCACTGCGACCAGCCTATGCATGCGGCGCCGCCTGCGTCTGCGGGCACGGCCACACCAGCTTGAACCTCGCGCCCGGATGCGCGTCTTCGACCGCCACCTTGCCGCCGTGGGCCAGCACGGCCTCCTTGACGATCGACAGGCCAACACCGGTGCCGCGGACGTTGGATTCCTCCGCCTCCGTGCCGCGCACGAATGGCTCGAAAATGCGCTCGCGCTCCTGGCGTGAGACGCCGCGCCCACTGTCACGAACCGACAGCTCGCAGCGGTTGCCGGTCTGGCCGACGCGGATCTCGATGGCGCTGCCCGCCGGCGCATGCTTGATCGCGTTGGACACCAGGTTCTCGAGCGCGACGCGAACGCGGTAGCGCTGGCCGAACAGCCGAGGTGCGGCCAGGTTGACCGTGGCCGTGAGGTCACGGTTGCTCATCGGCAGCTTCTGCGCCTCGAGCACTTCCGCGACCAGCGGCTCGATGTCGAACCAGGACTGGTTGACCTTGCGGTGACCCTCGCGCCACTCGGCAAAGGTGAGCAGCTTGTCGATCTGGTCCGACAACTCGAGCGACGACTCGACCAGGATTTGCGCGACTTCGGTTTGCTGCGGCGTAAGGCTGCCGAGCGCGCCTTCCGCGAGCAGCGCGGCGCCCTCGTGGAGGCTCGACAGCGGTGTCTTCAGCTCGTGCGACACCAGGCGCAGGAAACGGTCCTTGTCCTCCTCGAACTGCGCCAGCCGTCTGCGCAGCCAGTCGAGCTGCTCGCCGAGGCGCTCCATTTCGACCGGGTAGGCGATCGACACCGGTTTGTCGTACTGCGCGTGTCCGAGTGTCGCTATCGCACCGGCCATCTTGCGCAGCGGCCGCGTGACGATGACCGAAAAACCGAACGCCAGCGCCGCGGTGAGTGGAATCAGCGCAACGGACGAGATCCACATGACGTGCCGCGCGTCCGTCGAGGTTTCGTTGAGGCGCGCCATGTCGGCATCGACGGCGGCGCGGCCGGCGCGGGTCAGCGCCTCGACGTCGGTTTTCAGGGCGCCGATGCGGTCGGCCGCTGCGCCAAGCGGCTCGCCATTGGCCAGGCCGCGCACGAAGCCGTCGGCGGCATCGGTCAGTCCCTGGCGCAAGCCGAGCACCAGCACCGGCTCGGCAAACGTCTGGTCGAAACCACCCTTCTCGATCTCCTGCAGGGTCTCCTGCATCTGCGTGACGCGCGCGAAGAACACGTCGAGCAGGCCGGCGTCGTCGAGGATGATGAATTGGCGCGCCGAGCGCTCCAGGCCATTGAGGTCGTCCTGCAAACGAGCAGCCAGGTTGGCCAGCGACACGCCCTTGTCGACGAGGCGCTCGGCGTCGAGCGTCAGCCGCTCGAGTACCACGCCGGCGATCAGTACGGCGGCGACCAGCGGAGCGGCCACGACGATGCCTGCAGCGGCGACCAGCCCGGTCATCGTCCTTGGCAAGGGAAATCGCATGCGTGTCTTTAGCCTCACTCCCGCAGAGGCGATCCCCCGAGGTAAGCCATTGAAACAAAATGTTCTTTTTCGGCAACCTGTCGCCATTCTGCGACAGACCGGTGCTTATGAGATACCCATTGGCGGCGAATTGCCACCCGGTGCATGGGGCCTTGGCCGCGCGAGGGACACACCCCGAGCCCCCGGGAAAAATTGCACTTTTCGCATGCGACGAAAAAACGATATGCGCGCAAAAAAGCGCGTGCCAGTATCCGTCCACACTGATTGGGAGTCGTCATGAAAATCCTCCTCGCATTCGCCCTCACCTTGGTGGTGGCCTCCCAGGTCGATGCAGCGGGGGCTGCCGACTTCACCCAGGTTGCACTGCAGAAACATGACGCGGGCACGTTTTACGTGGATGGGGCGCTGCAGGGTTACGGGGACCTGCGAATGCTGGTGGACACCGGCTCCTCCTACCTCGTCATTTCACAGGCGATCCTGGCGGACCTCATGAAGGGCAACGGCGCGGTGTATGCGCGCCAGCTCGAGGGCGTGATGGCCGATGGGACCTTGCGCGTGATCCCGGTTTACCGGATTGCGGGGCTGCGAATCGGCGCCGATTGTTGGGTGCACGATGTGGAGGCTGCTGTTTTGCCGGGACAGACCCGGGCAATTCTGGGGATGAATATCCTTGCGCGGTTGGCGCCGTTCACGTTCTCGGCGGATCCGCCGGAGCTGGGGGTAAGGAAATGCCAGATGCCGATGGCGTTGCCGGGTACGGAGATCGGGGCGATCGAGGTCGGGGAGCCTGGGGCGGAGGCTGCGGTGGGGGTTGGGCACTAGACGAGCATAAAAAAGCGCCTCCTTCGGTATCGCCTGGGGGGCTAGGCCCGAAGGAGGCGCTGACAATCCCGGCCAGGTCTAGGGGGTTACGGCGACCTGAGGGGCCGGGTTACAACTCTTAAAACTTCGGCTTGTCCGAGTTCTTCGTGGCGCTGGCGTCCGTTTCAGCGGAGGTGCCGCCCATGGAACCCGACGCGGAACCGCTCACTTCGAACTGGGCGAACTCGCCCTGGTCGAGCTTGCCGTCCTTGTTCGCGTCGAGCGTGTCCCACTTCTTGGTCAAGCCCTTGTTGGTGGCCGCTTCCCGCTTGCTGATCGATCCGTCGCTGTCCTTGTCGACGCTCGAGAAGCCAGCAAGGGTTGCGCCGGTGCTCGGCGTCGCGCCAGTGCTCGGCGTCGCGGGCGTGCCGGTGCTCGGCGTGGCGGGCGTGGCCGGCGTGGCCGGTTGCGCCGGCGACTGCGCAGCGACCGCACCGGCAAAAAGGGCGGCGGCAGCGATGCCTGTGATGTAGTGAACTTTCATCCGTAAATCTCCGTTTTGAGCGGTGCACTTGTCATGGGGGGCACACATTCCCGTTCCCCCCGTCTGGTAGCAAGTGCGGTGCCAATCCTGCGAAGGGTGCTTCCGCTCAAGCACTTACGACGACACGTGAAAAATTAGCACCTTCTGGATTCCGGTCAATGTGTCGCAATAGCGCGACAGGCAAATCGGCGATACCCGGCGCATCGACCATTCCGGAAGGAGCGCCGGGCTTGTCGCCCGGGCGCGACAGCGATCAGTCCTGCTGCAAGGCGCGCAGCACTGCCTGGTTTCGGCCGCGCGACTTGGCGTCGTACAGGGCGCGGTCGGCGGCGTTGACGAGCGCTTCGGGCTTTAGCTCGGCACAGGGCATCGTTGCGCACACGCCGAGGCTCATCGTGACGTGATCCGAGGTGGACGAGCTTTGATGCGGCAGGCGCGCTCCGCGCACGGCCTCGAGGACGCGGCCGGCGACCAGCAGCGCACTGACCGCGGGTGTGTCGGGCAGCAGCATCGCAAACTCCTCGCCGCCGTAACGCGCGACCATGTCGACCTTGCGCCGCGCCGCCGTACGCATGGCTGCGGCCACCGCCCTGAGGCACTCGTCCCCCTTCTGGTGTCCGTAGGTGTCGTTGAAGAGCTTGAAGTGGTCGACGTCGGCGATGATCAGCGCGAGCGGCTTGCCCGCGCGTACCGCGTGGTTCCATTCCTGGTTGAACGCGGTGTCGAATGAGCGCCGGTTCGGGATGCCGGTCAATGCGTCCTGCGTCGATTCCTCGCGCAGGCCCTCGTTGATGCGCGCCATCTCCCGCGTCAACTCGACCAGCCGTGCGCGCATGTCGGTGATGCGTTGCATCGCCGAAATCTTGGCGCGCAGCACCACCGCGCTGACCGGCTTGGCCAGGTAGTCGTCGCCGCCCGCGTCGATGCCGGCGGCAACGTCGCTGTCGAGCACGTTGCCCGACAGGAAGATGATCGGGATCCATTCGTGCCCTTGCACCGCGCGGATCTGCCGCGCGGTCTCGTAGCCATTCATCACCGGCATGTCGACGTCGAGCACCACGAGGTCGGGCTCGACCTTGTTGAACAGCTCCAGCGCCACGCGCCCGTCGTGGGCCTCGACGATCTCGTGGCCCATCGCGCGCATCTGCTCGCCGAGGCCCTGGCGCATCGTGCGCGAGTCGTCGGCGAACAGGATACGCATCAGGGATTAGGGGTTAGGAATTAGGAGTTAGGGGTTAGTAACAGCGCGTCGCTGCATTTCGCTAACCCCTAACCCCTACTTCCTAATTCCTATTCGACCCAGCCGAACCGCTCGACCGAGTTGAAGATGTCGGTCTCGGTGACGATGCCGATGATCTTGTCGCCCTGGGCAATGGCGAGGCGCGAGAAGTTCTTCTCGGCCAGGATTTTTGCCGCCTCGCGGATCGTCGTTTCGGCCGGCACCGAGAACAGCGGCCGGCTGCAGATGTCCTTGACCTTGGTGGTGGCGCTGTTGCGGTTGGCGTGGACGATCTTGGTGACGATGTCGCGTCGGGTCAGGATGCCCCACTGCCCCTTGGCATCCGGTTCGACGACGATGCAGCTGACGTTGTTGGCGTGCATCTCGTGCATTGCCGACTCGATCGAGTCGTTGTCGCCCACGGTGATCAGCGTGCGCGTCATCAAGTCGTTCACGGTAGTCGGCACGCGGCCGGTGTTGACCATCTCCTCCATCGGCTCGAGCAGGCGGCGAATCTCGCGCTGCTTGCGCTCCTTGGCGAGTTGCTCCTGCAACGCCTTGCGCTTGGCCTCGAGGTCGATGCCACCCTCGAAACGCTCGATCAGCGCATCGGCGAACTGCGACGTCCCGACTTCCTTGGCGCCATCGATCTGGCGCGCGAAGTCATAGGTCACGATGCCGTCCGACACGACTTCGGGATAGGCCAGCGAGATGAGGTCGGCCGCTTCCTTCCAACCCATGTACTCGAGCATCATCACGCCGGAGAACAGCAGCGATCCCGGATTGACCTTGTTCTGGTTGGCGTATTTCGGCGCGGTGCCGTGCGTCGCCTCGAACACCGCGACGTTGTCGGCAATGTTGGCGCCGGGCGCGATGCCCATGCCGCCGACCTCGGCCGCCACCGCGTCGGAAAGGTAATCGCCGTTGAGGTTGGGTGTGGCCAGCACGTCGAATTCCTCCGGCCGCAGCAGCATCATCTGGAACATGATGTCTGCAATGCGATCCTTGATGACGATCTTGCCCTCAGGCTGCTTGCCCTTGTACTCGGCGTAGAGCTGCTCCTCGGTGATGGTGACGTTGCCGAATTCCTCGCGGGCGACTTCATAGCCCCACGCGCGGAACGCGCCTTCCGTGTACTTCATGATGTTGCCCTTGTGCACCAGCGTCACCGACTCGCGGCCGTTGTCGATGGCGTACTGGATGGCCTTGCGCACGAGCCGCTTGCTGCCGAACGCCGAGATCGGCTTGATGCCGAGGCCCGAGCCCTCGAAAAACTTTGCCTTCATCTCGTTGCGCAGGAAATCCGCGACTTTCTTGTTCTCGGGCGTGCCCGCCTTGTACTCGATGCCGGCGTATACGTCCTCGGTGTTCTCGCGGAAGATCACCACGTCGACCTTGCCTGGCTGCTTCAGCGGGCTCGGCACGCCGGCGTAGTGCTTGACCGGTCGCACACAGGCGTAGAGGTCGAGGTCCTGGCGAAGCGCGACGTTCAATGAGCGGAAGCCGCCGCCGACCGGCGTGGTCAGCGGACCCTTGATCGAGACCACCAGGTCCTGCAGGACCTTGAGCGTTTCGTCGGGGCAGTAGTTGCCGTCGTAGAGTCCCGCGGCCTTCTCGCCGAGATACGTCTCGCACCAGTGAATCTTGCGCTTGCCGCCGTAAGCCTTCTTGACCGCGGCATCCCAGATCCGGAGGCAGGCCTTGGTGATGTCGGGGCCGATGCCGTCGCCCTCGACGTAGCCGACGATCGGCTGCTCGGGGACCTTCAGCTTGCCGTTCTTGACCGTGATTTTTTCGCCGGTCGTGGGAATCTTGATGTGGCGATAGGCGGACATGGACTTCCGGCTCCTCTGGTTTTTTAGTGTGGCGTCAGTGCCTTGGCAGATTTCGATTTTAGCATTCGCTGGCGCCTCGCCGGGCCGGACGCGGCTGTGGAAACCCAGGGGCAGCGGTTACACTACCGCCCCTTTTAGCCGGCTTGAAGCCATGCGTGCCCTCGTCCCAGTCGCCAACGGCAGCGAAGACATCGAGACCGTCACCCTCGTGGACGTTTTGCGGCGCGCGCAATTCGACGTGACCTTCGCCTCGATCGAGCACGACCTCACCGTCACGCTCGCCAAGGGCTGCAAGATCACTGCCGACGTCGGCTTCAACGAGATCAAGAAAGAAGCATTCGACCTCATCGCAGTGCCCGGCGGCTCCGCCGGCGCAGCCGCGCTGGCCAAGAACAAGGCGTTGATCGAATTGCTCAAGCACAACCGCGCCAACCGCAAGTGGTACGCCGCGATCTGCGCCGCGCCCGCCATGGTGTTCGCGGCCCATGACCTGCTCGATGGCAAGCGTGCGACCTGCTTCCCCGCGTTCAAGGACCAGCTACCGCGCTGGGTCGACGCGCCGGTGGTAGTGGACGGCCACTGCGTTACCGGCCAGGGTCCGGGCAGTTCGCTGGCGTTCGCGCTGAAGCTGGTCGAACTGATCCAGGGCGAGGACAAGGCCCGCAAGATCGCCGAGTCGATGGTGGCGCCGCTGGAGACAGCCGCCGCTTAGGGATTATCCCTACCCTACCGCTTCCTTCACCATCTTCTGCAACTCGCCCGACTGAAACAGCTCGAGCGTGATGTCGCAGCCGCCCACCAGCTCGCCTTTCACGTAGAGCTGCGGGAACGTCGGCCAGTTGGCGAACTTCGGCAGCGCCTTGTACACCTCCTGGTCCTCGAAGATGTTGACGAAGGCGAATTCGACCTGGCAGGACTTCAACGCCTGCACCGTGCGCGCCGAAAAACCGCACTGCGGAAAATCCGGTGTGCCCTTCATGTAGAGCATCACCGGGTTGTCGGTGACCTGCTTCTTGATGCGCTCGAGGGTGTCCACAGATGCCTCCAGGCGGAGCGGCAAAAACGAGGGCGCGGAGTATACGCGCCCATTGCCGCGCGTTGAACCCGGGGCTGGCGTTGCCGTATGCTGCGGCGCACCTAAGGGAGCGAAATCGATGAATCCTCTGGACAAAATCGGCAGCACGATCGGGGCCGGCGCGGTGCTTGCCGTGGTCGCAGTGTTCCTCATCCATGGCATGTCCACCGGTGACGTCGCGAAAGGCGATGCGCTTTTGGTGCTCGGCCGCTGGCTGCACATCGGCGCGGGCGTGGCTTGGATCGGCTTGCTCTACTACTTCAACTTCGTGCAGGTCCCGGCGCTGGCCGAGGCCGCGGCTGACAAGGGTGGTCCCGGCGGCGCTGGCGTCACCAAGTACGTCGCCCCGCGCGCGCTGCTGTGGTTCCGCTGGGCGGCGCTGGTGACGTGGCTCTCTGGCGCGCTCTACCTGGTCATCGCGCCGCACCTGGGCTTCCTCAATGCCTTCACGCTGGGCCTCATCTCCGGCGGCAGCTGGCAGCACGCGACCATCGGCCTCGGCGCATGGCTCGGCACGATCATGCTGTTCAACGTCTGGATGATCATCTGGCCGAATCAGCAGAAGGTCCTCGGCCTGAAGCCGGCCACCGACGCCGAGAAGGCCGTCGCGCGCCGCCGCGCCTTCCTCGCTTCGCGCACCAACACCATGCTGTCGCTGCCGATGCTGCTGTGCATGGCGGCGTCGTCGCATGGCTTGCCGTTCTAGGGGACTATCCCCTTTTTCGGCTTTCTGAAAAAGGGGACTGTCCCCTTTTTTTGACGCAGGGCCCGGCTCCAGCCGGGCTTCGCGCTTTCGGGTTAGGAAGATGCGCCATTTTCTCAAGCTGTCCGACCTCGACGCCGCCGAGCTGAAGGCGCTGATCAAGCGCGCCCAGGCGCTCAAGCGCGCTCGGCGCCGCGGGTCGCGCGTGCTCGCCGGTCGCACCCTGGCGATGATCTTCGCCAAGAGCTCGACGCGAACCCGCGTCTCGTTCGAGGTGGCGATGGACCAGCTCGGCGGCCACGCGCTGTTCCTGTCTCCGCGTGACATCCAGCTCGGCCGCGGCGAGCCGCTGGCCGACACCGCGCGCGTCATCGGCTCGATGTGCGACGGCATCATGGTGCGCAACGATTCGCAGGCCGACCAGGAGGAAATCGCGCGTCACTCCCGCGTGCCGGTGATCAACGGCCTGTCGGAGCTGCACCACCCCTGCCAGTTGCTGGCCGACGTGCAGGCCTTCAGCGAGGCGCGCGGCGACATTCGCGGCGCGACCATCGCCTGGATCGGCGATGGCAACAACGTCTGTCATTCCTGGATCGAGGCGGCGCGCCTGCTCGATTTCTCGCTGCGCATCGCCTGCCCCCGCGGCTACGAGCCGTCGCAGGAAATGATCAAGGCGGGCGGCAAGCGCATCGCGATGCTGCGTGACCCCAACGAAGCCGCGCGCAACGCCGACTGCGTGGTGACCGACGTCTGGACCAGCATGGGCCAGGAGCAGGAGAACGCGAAGCGCTTGCGCGTGTTCAAGGGCTTCCAGGTCGACGGCGTAGTGATGCGTGCGGCCGCGAAGGACGCCATCTTCATGCATTGCCTGCCCGCGCATCGCGGCGAGGAAGTGTCGGCCGACGTCATCGACGGCCCGCAGAGCGTGGTCTGGGCCGAGGCCGAGAATCGCCTGCACGCGCAGAAGGCGCTGCTCGAATTCCTGCTCGGTCCGCGCGCGGCGCGCGCGAAGTCCGCGCACAAACCACGCAATAATCGCTGATGGCCCAGCCCGACTTGCCCGCCGACCTCGATGCCTGCGTCGAGCGCGCGCTGGCGGAGGATGTCGGCGACGGCGATGTCACCGCGAAGCTGGTCGAGGCCAAGGCCACCGCCACCGCCGCAGTCTGTGCCCGCGAGTCCGCCGTGCTGTGCGGCCGGCCATGGTTCGACCGGGTCTTCGCGCAGCTCGACCGCCAGGTGCGCATCGAGTGGCAGGTCGAGGAAGGCGCTGGCATCCGCGCGGATCAGCGCGTCTGCACCGTCACCGGCCCCGCGCGCTCCGTACTGACCGGCGAGCGCACCGCGCTGAACTTCCTGCAGCTGCTGTCCGCCACCGCCACAGCCACCCGGCGCTACGTCGAGCGCGTCCGCGGCACGCAGGTCAAGATCGTCGACACGCGCAAGACCGTGCCCGGCCTGCGTGCCGCGCAGAAGTACGCCGTGGTCATCGGCGGCGGCGCCAACCACCGCTTCGGGCTGTACGACGCCATCCTGATCAAGGAGAACCACATCGTCGCCGCCGGCGGCGCGCGCGCCGCGATCCAGCGCGCCCGCGCGCTGAAGGCCGACGTGCCGCTGATGATGGAAGCCGAGACGCTCGCCGAGGTGCAGGAAGGCCTCGACGCGAACGTCGACCTGCTGTTGCTCGATGATTTTCCGACGCACTTGCTGGCCAAGGCGGTCGCGATGGCGCGCGAGTACCGGCGCATGAATCGCGCAAAGACCGTGCTCGAGGCCTCGGGCGGCGTGAGCCTGAACAACGTGCGGGACGTCGCCGACACCGGCGTCGACCGCATTTCGATCGGCGGCCTCACCAAGCACGTGCAGGCGGTCGACTTCTCCATGCGCATGCTGGACGGCGCCACGGTCGCGGCGGGTTGAAGGGCCCCTGTGCCGGCATGGCTCGATGACTGGATGATGTCCGGCGTCGACGCTCTCTACGAGCGCCTGCCGGCAGCCCAGCCGACCCGCGAGCAGTTGATGTCGGTGCAGGTCATCTCCCATCGCGGCGAGCGCGACAACGCTGCGGTTTTCGAGAACACCTACGCGGCGTTCGACCCCCTGCGCGGCAGCGGCGTCCACGGACTCGAATTCGACGTGCGCTGGACGCGCGACCTCGCCCCGGTGGTGTTCCACGACGAAGATTTCCTGCGGCTGCACGGCGATCCCACGCGCATCGCCGACCTGTCGCTCGCGGACTTGCGCGCGCGCCGTCCCGAAATTCCACTGCTCGAGGAGTTCGTGCGCCGCTATGCGCACGAGTTCCACCTCATGTGCGAGCTCAAGTTCGAATCCTATCCCGACCCCGCGCGCCAGGGCGCGCGGCTGGCCGAGGCCCTCGCGCCAGCGCTCACGCGGGGCCGCTGCACCGTTTTGTCACTGGTGTCCGAGATGTTCGGCTGGCTGCCCGCTATCCCCGCCAGTGCCACCATGCTCGTGGTGCGCGTCGACAGCGCTTATGCGAGCCGCGATGCGCTGAAGCACAAGCGCCACGGTTTCTCGACGCACTACGCGCGCCTGGCGGTCGGGCAGATCCGGCGCCACCACGATGTGGGCCAGAAACTGGGATGCGGATTTCCTGCGTCGCCAAAAATGTTCCAGCGCGAAGTCGCGCGCGGCGTCGACTACGTGTTCACCAACGTGGCGCTCAAGGCCGAGGGCTGGCGTCGGCAGCTCCTAGCGCAGGTGGCTGACAAAAAGAAGTAAAGAATCACTTTTCCTTTGCGCCTTTGCGAGCCTTCTTTATTCACGCACCAAGAAACTCGACCACCGCCTCGTTGAACGGCCCCGGCAATTCCAGCGGCAGGCCGTGGCGCGTGCCGGGAAAATGCCGGAGCCGACCATCCGGCAGCGCGGTGACAAACGCTTCGCTCTCGCGGCGCGCGAAGTAATCGGCCTCGGCGCCGAGCACCAGCACCGGCATCCGCAGCTCGGCCAGGCGCTCGCGCACCGACCAGCGCGTCAGCGCGCGCACGGTCTCGAGGTACACGTTGCGGTCATTGCGCGCGTTGCGGCGCGCCACGCGCGCGCGCAACTCGGCCTGGTCGGGGCGCGGATACAGCTTGTGGCTCATGTAGTGCGACAGCCGCCGCGGCCCGAGCCAGCCCATCAGCACCAGGCGCGTCCACAGCAACCAGCGCTTGGCCAGCGTGTCCACGCGAAAGCTCGGCAGCGTGTTGGACAGCGCGAGTCGCCCGACCGCGTCCGGCCGGTCGAGCGCCATCTGCATCGCCACCGCACCGCCCATCGAATGCCCGAGGATGTCGATGCGCCCATGGCCGAGTTGGTCGACGAGCGCCCAGCAGTCGCTCGCGAAGCGCTCGACGTGATAACCGCCGGAGCGCTCCGAAGCGCCGTGGCCACGCAGGTCCGGGATGATCAACTCGAAGTGCTGCGCCAACGGTCGGCGCTGGTATTCCCAATCGCGACCGCTCGAGCCCAGGCCGTGCAGCAGGAGCAGCGGCCGGCCGTGGCCGAAGCGGTGATAGAACAACCGCGCGCCGTCGACGCGGACGACGCCCATTCAGGGCTTCAGCGCAGCGATCCGCGCGTGATCGATCCCGCCGATGGGGTACAGAAGCAGTAGGCGTAGACGCCGCGCGGGTCGCGCAGCCAGAGCAGGTTTTGCGCGATGCGCTCGACCGGCGTCAGCGCCGCCAGCGGGCCGAGCCAGGATTTGAGCACCGACAGCCGCGCATGACCGCTGACATCGAGGAAGCGTTGCAGCGGGAATTCGCGCTCGTCCTTCAGCTCTTCGACGCGGTAAGCGCCGGCGTCGAGGCCCGCGAGGCGAACCGCCGCCGCGATGGCCTCGTTGTAGCCGCCGAGCTGGTCGACCAGGCCGAGCGCCGCCGCATCGGCGCCGCTCCAGACACGGCCGCGCGCGATCTCGCGCACTTTCTCTTCCGGCAGCTCGCGTCCGGCGACCACGCCCTCGACGAACAATTTGTAACCCTGCTCGATCTGCGACTGGATCAGCACGGCGACGTCGGGCGACAGCGGCCGATCAGGCCGGAACGCGCCGGCCAGCGGCGTGGTGCCAATGCCGTCGGAATGGATACCGAGCTTGGCCAGCGGCTTGTCGAAGGTCGGCACGAGGCCGAAGATCCCGATCGAACCGGTGATGGTGCTGTCGTGCGCCCAGATCTCGTCGGCATCCATCGACACCCAATAGCCACCGGAGGCGGCGACGTTGGACATCGACGCGACCACCGGCTTGCCCGCGGCCTGCACGTTGCGCACTTCGCGGCGGATGCGCTCGGAAGCGAACACGCTGCCGCCGGGCGAATCGACACGCAGCACGACGGCGGCAATCTCGTCGTCGAGGCGCGCGTCGGTCAACAGGTCGGCGATCGTCTCGGCGCCCGCCATGCCGGGCTCGCTGTCGCCATCGACGATGTCGCCCTGCACCACCACCACGGCGATCGCCTTGTCGGCTTGTGCCTGCATCCGGTGCTCGTGCTCAATCACGCGCAGGTATTCGCGGTGGTGCACCTGGCGGAACGTGCCGCTGTCGTCGTCCCAGCCGACCTTCTCGGCGACACGCTTGCGGAACTCGGCAAGCGTCTCGACCGCGTCGACGAGCTTGCGCTCCTTGGCCACCGCGGCGGCGTTGCCGCCACTCTGCTTGAGCGCCGCTGCGAGCCCGACGGCGTAGTCGTGCATCGCCGTCTCCGGCAGCTGGCGACTGCTGCCGACGTCACGGTTATAGCTGGCCCACAAGTCGCCGAGCCACTCGCGATTGGCCTCGCGCGCCTCGGGCGACATGTCGTTGCGCTCGAACGGCTCGACCGCGCTCTTGTACTCACCGACGCGAAACACGTGGACGTCGACCCCGAGCTTGTCGAGCGCTTCCTTGAAGTAGCTCTGGTACGCGTCGTAGCCCTCGACAAACACCATGCCCATCGGATCGAGCGACACGTGGTCGGCCTGCGCGGCGACGTGGTAGTGCGACTGCTCGAAGTACGGCCCGTAGGCAAAAACCGGCTTGCCGGACGCGCGGAAAGCCTTAACCGCCGCGGCGAGCTCCTGCTGCTGCGCCGCGCCGCCGCCCCACATGGCGTCGAGCTTGAGCACCGCCAGCGAAATGCGCGCGTCGGTTGCGCCGCGCTCGAGCGCCTCGGTCAGCGAGCGCAGCGACGTCTGCGCCGGCGCATCGCCGACGAAATCCTCGATGAAGCGCTGGGTGGCGTCCTGGTCGGTCGTCTCCACCAGCTCACCGGTCGGGTAGATCACCAGCGCCACGTTGTCCTCCAGCGTCGGCGCGGGTCCGCCCTGCAGCGCCAGCCATATGCCGCCGACGATCAGCAGCACGAAGCCGATGACGATGAGCTTGTAGACGAAGCCGACGAGGGCGAAGAGGCCGCCGAACAGGCGGCCGAGCAGTGAACGGTTGGAGCTCATAGGTTGGAAAATGGCTGCGGCACGTGGGAGGGTCATCTTACGCGGAAAGGCGATAGGCCAGACCTATGAAACGGATTGATTCGTTTGCATTGAGTTATCGCAGGCCGGCCCTTACGATGCGCTCCGCATTTAAATCTATCGATCCGATCAGGAGAGAATCCGATGACCGTCCTCGTTGGCCGCCCCGCCCCCGAATTCACCGCCGCCGCCGTCATGGGCGATGGCACCATCAACGAGAAGTTCTCGCTCAAGCAGTACAAGGGCAAGAAGTACGTGGCCGTGTTCTTCTGGCCGCTCGACTTCACCTTCGTCTGCCCGAGCGAAATCATCGCGCACGAGCATCGCCGCAAGGCCTTCGAGGAGCGCGGCGTGCAGCTCGTCGGCGTCTCGATCGACTCGCAGTTCACCCACTTCGCCTGGCGCCAGACCCCGATCAACAAGGGCGGCATCGGCGAGGTCGGCTTCCCGATGGTCGCCGACGTCAGCCACGCCATCACGCGCGCGTTCGGCATCGAGCATCCCACCGACGGCGTCGCCTTCCGCGGCTCGTTCCTGATCGACAAGGACGGCCTCGTGCGCCACCAGGTCGTCAACGACCTGCCGCTGGGCCGCGACGTCGACGAGTTGCTGCGCGTGGTCGACGCGCTGCAGTTCCACGAAAAGCACGGCGAGGTTTGCCCTGCCGGCTGGCAGAAAGGCGACAAGGGCATGAAGGCCGACGCCAAGGGCGTCGCCGACTACCTCGCCAAGCACGCCGAGGCTCTCTAGTTCCGACATGGCCCATTACTCCCTCATCATCCTCGGCTCAGGCCCCGCCGGTTACACCGCGGCGGTCTATGCCGCGCGCGCCAACCTCAAGCCCGTGATGATCACGGGCCTGCAGCAGGGCGGGCAGCTGATGACGACGACCGAAGTCGACAACTGGCCGGGCGATGTCGAGGGCCTGCTGGGGCCGGCGCTGATGGAGCGCATGCAGAAACATGCCGAGCGCTTCGATACGCAGATCGTGTTCGACCACATCAACACGGTCGATTTGAAGAAGAAGCCTTTCACGCTCACCGGTGACCAGGGTACCTACACGTGTAATGCGCTGATCATCGCCACCGGTGCATCGGCGAAATACCTGGGCATGCCGAGCGAGGAAGCGTTTAAGGGCAAGGGCGTGTCGGCGTGCGCCACCTGCGACGGCTTCTTCTACAAGGGCCAGGACGTCGTCGTCATCGGCGGCGGCAACACCGCGGTCGAGGAATCGCTGTACCTCACCAACATCGCGCGCAAAGTCACCGTCGTGCATCGCCGCGACAAGTTCCGCGGCGAGAAGATCCTGCACGACAAGCTCAACAAGCGTGTCGCCGAAGGCAAGGCCGAGATCGTCTGGAACCACACGCTCGACGAAGTGCTGGGCGACTCGACCGGCGTGACCGGCGTACGCATCAAGGGCGTCAACGGCGCCAACGGCTCGCGCACCATCGACGCCAAGGGCGTGTTCATCGCGATCGGCCACTCGCCGAACACGGCGATCTTCGAGGGCCAGCTCGAGATGAAGGATGGCTACATCAAGGTGAAGTCCGGCAGCGAAGGCAACGCCACGCTGACCAGCGTGCCCGGCGTATTCGCGGCGGGCGACGTGATGGACCACGTCTATCGGCAGGCCGTGACTTCCGCCGGCACCGGCTGCATGGCGGCGCTCGACGCAGAAAAATATCTGGACGCGCTGAAGCAATAGTTTTTGCGGCGTAGCGAAGGCACATCGGCTAGAGTGCCGGCCATGTCCATGAAACTGTTTTCCAGCAAGACATCGCCGTTTGCGCGCAAGGTGCGCGTCGCCATCGAGGAGCTCGGCCTCGCGGACCAGGTCGAGGAAATCGTTGCCGACCCTTTCAATCCGCCGGCCGAACTGCTTGCGGCGAATCCACTGTCTAAAATTCCGACGCTCGTCACCGACAGAGGTGAGGCGATCCCGGATTCTTCGCTGATCCTCGATTACCTCTCGACGAAGAAAAGCGGGCTCGCCACCCTGGTGCGCGGCGCCAAGCGCTGGGAAGTCCTGCGCCGCACCCAGATCGCCGACGGCATCATCGAGTGCTCGGTCGCGAGCGTGCTGGAAAAGCGCCGGCCGGAGAGCATCCACTACATCCCGTTCCTCGACCGCCAGGTGCAGAACATGAACCGCGCGCTCGACGTGCTCAACGCCGATGCCGGGCTGCTGCAGCTGCAGACACCCGGCACCTGCGAAATCACCGTCGGCGTGGCGCTCGGTTACCTCGACTTCCGGCTGCCCTACGTCGAGTGGCGCCGCGGCCGCGACGCGCTGGCGACCTGGTACACGGTGTTCGCGCAACGGCCGTCGATGGTGAAGACGCAGCCGCCGGTGCAATGACCCCGGTGTCATCCCGAGCGCAGCGAGGGATCGCGTTCGCATGGTGGCGACACTTCGGAACGCGATCCCTCGTCGCTGCGCTCCTCGGGATGACACTTGGTGCGTGCGGTGTGTTCCAGACGTCCGAAGAAGATTTGCGCGAAGCGATCGTCGAGACCGCGCTCGACCAGGTCGGCGAAGACTACGAGTACGGCGGTGCCGATCCGTCCGATGGCTTCGACTGCTCGGGCCTGGTGCATTACTCATACGGCGAAGCCGGCATCAAGCTACCGAGGTCCGCCGCGCAACAGCGCAAGGCGGGCAAGACGATCACGTTCAGCGACGCGCGTCCCGCCGACCTGCTGTTTTATTCGTTCGGCGACCGCAAGGCGGGCGACCTCCACGTAGTGATTTATCTCGGTGATGGCCGCGCGGTCCACGCGCCGGTTCGCAATGGCGAAGTCGAGGAGATCGACGTGACCGCGAGCCATTGGCGCAAGCGTTATGTCGGCGCCGTGCGGGTCATTCCCTCGGGCTAGCTCGCCGAAGCGCGTCGACGCGCGCGCGGATTTGACAACGTTTCCACCGACGCGCCCAATGGCGCACGGTCGAAAAAAAAGAACAACAAGACCCATGAATGGGCGCCTGCCGCTTCCCCCGCACCGGATGACTTGCCACCTCGGCAGGTCGACGGCTGTCCCGCTGTTTCCCCAACAGGAGTACGACGCATGCAAGCAATGATGGATTTCGTGAGCTTTGATCCCCACGCGCTGGTGCTGGTCCAGGACCCGGCGCTTCTCGAGATGGTCTCGGGCGGGGTCGCGCTCGGCTACAAGAACAACAACACGTACTACGTCAACGACCAGTGCACGCCCAACATGAACAACGAGACGTGCGTGCAGGCCAACCAGCTCTGCGGCGCCGACACGGTGTGCGCCGAAGTCATCTGAAAGCGGGCCTCCCGGCGCGGGTCCGACCCGCGCCGGGAATCGCATTGCTAACCCAACCCGGAGAAAACCATGACATCGCATTCCCTCGTAAGCCTTGACCTGCGCGGCGTGTTCAGCGTGCTCGACCCGGTCCTGCTGGAGGCCGTTGCCGCCGGCGTCGTTGCCGGCGTGACCTCCAACGGCTCCACCTACGCCAACGACCATTGCGCGCCGAACCACGACAACGAGACCTGCGTCTCGATCAACAACATCTGCGCGGCCGACGTGGTCTGCGCTGAACTCATCTAGGAGAAAAAGCATGAACGACAAGATGGTGACTTTCGGCGCGCACGGCGCCTTCGAGATCAGCGACCCGATCCTGCTCGAGCGCGTCCCGGCGGGCGACCCCACGGTCAACTTGTACTGCGAGGCGCCGAGCCGCAACGAGGTCTGCGCCAACCTCAACCCGACTTGCGGCAGCGACATCGTCTGCGATGTCGGCACGCCGGGAATCCCGGGAACCCCCGGCGTGCCCAACGTGCCGCGGCCGCGACCGAACATGCCGAACGGTGCCTGCGGCCCGCTGGCGGCGTGCTGAGCCATGAGCCAAGCCGTCGCTGTCGCGCTGGATCCCAGGTCGCTGCAGCTCATCATCCTGCCGACCGAGAAGTGCAACTTCCGCTGCACCTACTGCTACGAGACCTTCGAGGTCGGCCGCATGAAGCGGGCGACGATCGACGGCATCAAGCGCCTGGTCGAGGCGCGCGTCTCGCAAGGCACGCTGCGGTCCTTGAGCTTGTCCTGGTTTGGCGGCGAGCCGCTGCTGGCGCGCGAGGTGATGCTGGAGATCGCCGCGGCGGGCCTCGCGATGCACGCCGCCGGCCGGCTCGAGGCTTTCAGCGGCGAAGTGACCACCAACGCGTACCTGCTGACGCCCGCGGTCCTGGCCGAGCTGGTGGCGTTGCGCCAGACCACTTACCAGATCAGCCTCGACGGCTACGGTGCCGGCCACGACGAGACGCGGCGCTATGCCTCCGGCAAGGGCACCTTCGAGGTGATCTGGCGCAACCTGCTGGCCGCGCGCGACACCAGCCTGTCATTCCAGATCACCCTGCGCTGTCATCTCACGCGCGCCAACGAGGCCTCGATGGCGGAACTGGTGGACCACATCGGCCGTGAGTTCCGCGGCGATGCGCGCTTCAACGTGTTCTTCAAGCCGATCGAGAACCTCGGCGGGCCGAACAGCAAGGCGATCACCACGCTCGACAAGCTGCTCGCGCGCGAGCGCGTCGACCGGCTGCAGGAGTGCCTGGAGGACGCCGGCCTGCACGTCTCGGCGGTGATCGACGGCCCTGAAAGCAGCACCGGGGCACCAATCATCGCCCCGCTCGTTCGCAAGCCCGCGACGCCAACGCCGTTGGCGGCGCCGCCGGCGGACCCCACGGGCCTCGCGAGTTTCGCCGGCTACATCTGCTACGCGGCCAAGCCCAACTCGCTGATGGTCCGGGCCGACGGCAGCATCGGCAAGTGCACGGTGCTGCTCGACGATCCGCGCAATCGGGTCGGCCGGCTGAACGAGGATGGGACGGTCACCCTCGACGCCGACCTCATCAACCAGGTGTGGATGCGGGGATTCGCCTCGAACAATGCGCGCGAGCTGGGCTGTCCGGCGCAGAACCTGCCGCGATTGACGCCGCCCTCCGCGCCCGTCGCTTCCGCTTCGGCGGCGTGATTCGTGCGCGAACTGCCGCCGGCGGTTCCGCTGTTCCGGCCCGAGGCGGTGGCGCCGGCGTCCGGCGGCGCATTCGCCGGCGCAGCCCTGCTGCCGGAGCCGCGCGCGATGCGGCTGCTGCTGTTGTTGACCGCGGCGGTGCTGCTCGGGCTGGGCGCTGTGCTGGTGCTCGGCGAGTTCACCCAGCGCGTTCGCGCGACCGGCTGGATCGCGCCGGCTGGCGGGCTGGCGCGGGTCGTCGCGTCTCGCACCGGCGTGCTCGCCGAGCTGCATGTTCGCGAGAGCGAGCGCGTGCGCCGGGGGCAAGCCCTGCTGACGCTGGCCACGGCACGGCCGTCGTCGTCGAGCCCGGACGCCGGCCGCGCCGTGCTCGCGGCGCTGCAGCGCGAGCGCGACGAGCTCGATGCACGACTGTCGGCACAGCGCGAACTGCACGCCGCCGGCCGTGAGCGCGTCGCGCACGAGCTGGCCGCCGGCGCCGACCAGCACCGGCGGCTGGCCCGTCGGGTTGCGTTGCTGGCGCAGCAGCGGGACCTGTCTCGAGCCGAGGCCGATCGCACCCGCGAGCTCGTCGCGCGCGGGCTGCTCGCCCGCGTCGCCGCAGAGCGCGGTGACGGAGCGCTGCTCGCGGCCGAAGCGGCCTTCCAGGAGCTGGACCAGCAGCGCGTCGCGGCTCGATCCGCGATTGCAGCGCTGCGCATCGACAGCGCGAGCCTGCCGGCGCAGGCGCAAAGCGCCGAGTCCGAGCTGCGCGGCCAGCGCGCCGCGCTCGACCTGCGCATCGCTGAAGCCGAAGCGGCGCTCGATACCGTGGTGGCTTCGCCGGTCGACGGCCGCGTCTCGGGGCTGGCCCTGGCCATGGGACAGGCTGTCGCGGCGGGCAGCCTGCTGCTGATGGTGATTCCGGAGTCCGATGCGCCCCAGGCGCAGCTGTGGCTGCCGGCGCGGCTGGGCGGCGCGATCCGCGAAGGCGCCGAGGTGCGGCTGCGACTGCACTCCGCGCCCGCGCATGCACCGCCGCTGTCGGGCACCGTCGTGCAACTCAGCCGCGCTGCGCTCGCGCCCGCCGACCAGCAAGGTCCGGTGACCCTGCGCGAGCCGGCCTACCGGGTCAGCGTCGCGCTGCGCGCGCGCGTCGACAGCGAGGCCCTGCAGCCCGGAGCGCTGGTGGAAGCCGGCGTCGCTCGCGAGCGCCGCCGATTGATCGACTGGCTGCTGGAGCCGCTCGAGCGCGCAGCGCCATGAGCACCTTCCACCTGCGCTTGCGCCGGCGGGTGCCGGTGATCCTGCAGGCGGAGGCCTCCGAGTGCGCGCTCGCCTGCCTCGCCATGGTGTGCGGGTACCACGGCCGCGGCGCCGACCTGACGACGCTGCGGCATCGCCATCCGGCCTCGCTGCGCGGCATGACCTTGGCGCAGCTGATGCGGCACGCCAGCGAGCTGGGCTTTGCGCCGCGCGCACTGCGGCTCGAGCCCGCGGGCCTCGCGCAGCTGCGCACCCCATGCTTGCTGCACTGGGACGGCGACCATTTCGTGGTACTGGAGCGCGTTGGGGCGCGTTGCTCGATCGTCGATCCCGCGATCGGGCGACGCGCGCCATCGCGGGCGGAGCTGGATCGCCACTTCACCGGCGTCGCGCTGGAGCTGGAGCCCACGGTGGCGCTGGCCGCCGCCGCGCCGGCCGCGCGCCTGCGCTTTGCCGACCTGGTGCGCGGTGTGCGCAACCTGGGCGGCGCGCTGACGCGAACCTTGCTGCTGTCGTGCGCGCTGCAGGCGCTGGCGTTGCTCGCGCCGTTCTACGGCCAGCTCGTCATAGACCAGGCCATTCCCGCCGGCGACCGCCAGATGCTCGCGGTGCTGGGCTGCGCCTTCGCCTTGCTCGCGGCACTCAGCGCCACCCTCGCCGCCGGTCGCGCGACGGTGGTGCTGCACCTCGCCTCGCACCTGCAGTTCAGCTGGGCCGCGCGGCTGTTCGGCCACCTGCTGCGGTTGCCGCTGACGTTCTTCGAGCGGCGCCACCTCGGCGACATCGTTTCGCGCTTCCGCTCGCTCAACGCGGTGCAGGGCCTGGTGAGCAACGCGATCGTCGAAGCCATGCTCGACGGCGTGATGGCGGTGACCACGCTGGCGCTGCTGCTCGCCTACCACCCGCTGCTGGCGCTGGTGCCGCTCGCAGCGGTGGCGTCGTACGCCGCGCTGCGCGCCGCGCTGCTGCGGCCGCAGCACGAAGCGGCACACGAGGCGCTGGCGCTATCAGCCCGCGAGAGCAGTCACTTCATCGAAACGCTGCGCGCGATGGCGACGCTCAAGGCCAGCGCGAACGAAGGCTTGCGTGAAGCGGCATGGCAGGTCCGCGTCGCTGACACGCTTCGCGCCGGCGCGCACAGCGCTCGCTGGGGCGTGGCACAGCAGTTCGGCAACCAGCTGATCTTCGGCGTCGAGGGTGTGATGGTGCTGTGGCTCGGCGCGGTGGCCGTGATCGACGAGCGGCTGACGCTGGGCATGCTGGTGGCGCTGCTGGCGTACAAGAGCCTGTTCACCGCGCGCGCCAGCGCCCTGGTCGACCGGTTGCTGGATTTCCGCCTGGCCGGCGTGCACCTCGAGCGGCTCGCCGACATCGCGCTGGCACCGGTCGAAGAAAGCGTCACGGGTGACGATGCACCGCTGCAAGGCCACCTGCGGCTCGAGCGTGTGCGTTACCGTCACGGGGCCGACGAACCGCTGCTGCTCGAAGACGTCGACCTGGCCATCCCCGCCGGCGACGCACTGGCGATCGTCGGCCCCTCCGGCTGCGGCAAGACCACCCTGCTCAAGATCATGCTGGGATTGCTCCGGCCGGATGGTGGCCGTGTACTCGCGGACGAACGCGAAGTGCGCCACCTCGGCGCCGGCTATCGCCGCCAGGTTGCGGCGGTGCTGCAGGACGATGCGCTGCTGTCGGGATCGCTGGCGGAAAACATCAGCTTCTTCGCAGAGCGGCCGGAGCGCGAGCGCATCGAGCATTGCGCGCGCCTGGCCGCGATCCACGAGGACATCATGCGAATGCCGATGGGCTATCTCACCCGGGTCGGCGACCTCGGCGCAGCGCTGTCCGGCGGGCAGAAGCAGCGCGTGCTGCTGGCGCGCGCGCTCTACGCGAAGCCCCGCGTGCTGTTTCTCGACGAGGCCACCGCGCACGTGGATGCGGACACCGAGAAGCGCATCCACGCTGCCTTGCGAACCCTGCAGATCACGCGCGTGCTGGTGGCTCACCGCGAGGAGACGGTGGCGCTCGCGGACCACGTGCTGCGGCTCGGCCCGTCCCGGCCCGCGCCGCTGCCCGGCCGCGCTTTATTGCAAGCCTCATGAAGCTGCAGGACACTGTGCAAGCCCCACCGTAGTGAAAACGACAACAAAGGAGACACGGTCATGATGGGTAATCCCTGCTTCAAGCTGGTCGCGGGCAGTTTCGCCGCAATGTGCATCGTCGCCTGCAACAGCGGTGGCGGCCCTGCCGCGCCGGCTGGCTGCCAGAGCATCACTGGCGGACTTTCAACGGTCTCGTCCACCGGCAGCGTCGCCAACACGGGCGCCGCGGCCGACGGCAACGCTGCCAGCTATGCCAGTGCCACGTTCAGCCCGGTATCGCAGTCCGCGTCGATCACTGCCACGGCGCAGGATGGCGTGGTCTATCCCGCCGGTTCGCGCGCCGGCGCCTTCGTCACGCAGCTCAACCAGGGCACCGCGAGCACGACGACGGTGACGACGCTGCTCGACGGGCAACCGGTCGATTCGAGCAGTCCGGCGAACAATGCCAGCGAAGACGACTTTTCCGGGCTCATCGCCACCGCGCCGTTCGACGCGGTTCGGGTGTCATTCACCGACACCGGCGACGCGGCGGGCTCGGATTACCGCGTGTTCGAGATCTGTAGCGACGTGAAATAGGCGCGCGCGTTCGCGTCGAGCCTAGCGGGGGCGGTACGACACCGAGAGAATCTCGATCTCGGCGTCGCCGCCCGGCAGGCGCGCCTCTACCACTTCGCCCGATTCGCGCTTGAGCAGCGCGCGCGCCAGTGGGGAGTCGACGCTGATGTTGCCCTGCGACGCATCGGTTTCGTCGGGACCGACGATGCGATAGGTCCTGGTGTCACCCTTGTCGTCGGCGATCTCGACCCACGCGCCGAAGAAGACGCGCTTCGCATCGCTGGGCGTGGAGTCGACGACCTTGAGGTCGGGGATGCGCTTCTGGAGATACCGCACGCGCCGGTCGATCTCACGGAGCTCCTTCTTGCGGTAGATGTACTCGGCGTTTTCCGAGCGGTCGCCTTCCGCGGCCGCCGCGGATAGCGCGCGCACGACTTCCGGCCGGCGCACGTTGTAAAGCTGGTGATACTCGTCCTTGAGCTTGTCGTAACCCTCGCGCGTGATGTACGGCGAGCTCCTTGGCGCCACCGGCTTGAAGCCGGCGACGTGCGCGTCGAGGTCGGAGGGGGCGTCTTCCTTGCCCCAGCCGCGCGCCATGTCAGGTCGCCTTCAGCGGCGGCGTGTCATCCGGCAGGAAGAAGTCGGGCAGCAGGTCCTTTTCCGGGGTGCCGGGCACCGCGAGGTATTTCGAGAAGTCCTTCACGCCTGCGGCCTCCAGCACCAAGTCATCGATGCAGAACTGACCGGTGAACTCGCGCGATGGTTTCGTCAGGATCACGTGCGCGGCGTCGGCCATGATTTCGGGCGTGCGCGACTTCTGCAGAAACGGATCACCGCCGAGCATGCGCACCGCCGCGGTGGCGATGGTGGTGCGCGGCCACAACGAATTGGCCGCGATGCCGTCGCGGCGGAACTCCTCGCTCCATCCCAATGTGCACAGGCTCATGCCGTACTTGGCCAGCGAGTACGCCATGTGCGGCGCGAACCAGCGCGCCTTCATGTCGAGCGGTGGCGACAGCGTGAGGATGTGCGCCCCGCCCCGCTCGCTCACCGACTTCTTCAGGTGCGGCAGGCAGGCTCGAGTGACCATGAAGGTGCCGCGCGCATTGATGCCGTTCATCAAGTCGTAGCGCTTCATGTCGGTGGCCAGCGTGCCGGTCAGCTGGATCGCGCTCGCGTTGTTGACGCAGGCGTCGATGCCACCGAACTTTGCGACCGTCGCCTTCACCGCCTCGATGACCTGGTCCTCGTTGCGGATGTCACAGACCAGCGGCAGCGCCTTGCCACCCGCCTTCTCCACCGCCTCGGCGGCGCTGAACACGGTGCCCGGGAGCTTGGGATGCGGCTCGGCAGTCTTGGCGACGATGGCGACGTTGGCGCCATCGCGGGCTGCGCGCAGCGCGATGGCTTCGCCGATGCCGCGCGAAGCGCCGGTGATGAAGAGGGTTTTGCCTTTGAGGGAAGACATAGGGGTTAGGGTTAGGGGTTGGGGATTAGGGAAGACTAGCCGTAATCGCCCTTCTCTGTTCCCTAACCCCTAATCCCTAATCCCTAACCCCTATTGCAGCATCGCCGTAGTGCGCGCCAGCCGCTCCGCCTGGATCCGGTTGAGGTTGCGGAACACCGTCGCCGCAATGCGCGGATAGCGCACGCGCAGGCGCTCGAGCTCCTCCGAGCCGAAGCGCAGCAACCGCGCCTCGCTCATCGCATCGACGTTGGCCGTGCGGCGCTGGCCGAAGAAGCCGGCTTCGCCGAGCACCGCGCCGCGGCCCATCGACGACAGCGTGCGGCGTTCGCCGTCGCGGTCGACCCAGGCTTGCAGCTCGCCGTCGACGATCACGTACATGTCCCGCGCCCAGTCGCCTTCCTTGATGACGCGCTGGTGCGCCTGGTACTTCTCCATGCGTGACAGCAGCGCGAAGATGCGCGCCTGTCGCAGGGACAACCCGGCCATCAACGGAATGGTGTGCTGCGGGCTCTTGCCGAGGTCGAGGCGCAGCAAGTCCCACAACGTGACGATGCGCATGTAGGAGCCCAGCGCGGGGGTCAGCGTGATGTCCATGCCCCACGCCACGAACAGCGTGAACGCCGCGAGCAGGCCGAACAGCACCTGGCTCTCGAGGCCGCCGCCGGTGAATGACAGGAAGCCGAGGCACAGCGCAAACATGTTCAGCGTGATCGGCCGCAGCACGCCGGCCAGCGCGCTCTTGGCGGCGGCCATCTCGTTGGCCTGGTCGCGCGCATCGGCGTTGAACTTGGCGAGGAAATGGAACGTCTCGTCGACCGTCACGCCGAGCACGATGCACGCGATGAGCGACGTGGTCGGCGACAGCGGGATGTCCAGCAGGCCCAGCGTGCCGAAGTACACCGCCACCGGGATCACGGTGGGCAGTAGGGCGATGAAGCCGGCGCGGATCGAGGTAAACAGCATGGAGAGCAGCAGCCAGATGCCGCCGATCGCGATGGCGATCGACAGGCCCTGCCCGCCGACGATCTCGCCGACCGTGTGCAGCGCCAGCACCTCGCTGCCGGTGACCTTGCCGTTGAGCGGCTTGGGCAACTCCGACAGGCGCTGCTCGATGCGCTCGACTAGGTCGCCGACGCGAGCCGTGCCATCGACGTTGATGCGCAGCGTGATCTGCGTCGAGCGCAGCCGCGCGTCGATGAAGCGCTGCAACTCCTCGTTGCCGCCGAACACCAGCAGTTGCTTGATCTCCGCCTGGCTATACGGAATGACGAACGAAGTACTGTCGTTCTCGTTGAGGCTCTGGTTGGTCAGCTTGAGGAAGTCGAGGTAGGAAATCGCCGAGCCGACTTCGGGCTGCGCGCGCAGCCACACCTGCAGGTTCTCGACTTCGCGGGCGAGCTCCGGGTCGGTCAGCGCGTCATTGACGTGCGTCTCGATGAGGATCGCCAGCGCATTGGCGCCGTTGAAGGCGCCGTTGATCGCTTCGTACTCGGCGCGCACCGGGTGATCCACCCCGTAGTCGCGGATGGTTTCCGAGCCGGCCTTGATGTCGGTGGCGAGCCATACGCCGAGCGGGATCAGCGACAGACCGACCAGGATGATTGGGATGCGATGGCGCAGGTCGAACGTGGCCAGCGACTCCGCCATGCGCTTGAACATCTTTTCGCCGGGAAGCTCACGCCGCTGCGAGCTGCCGACCAGCGTCAAGGCCGCCGGGATGAACACCAGCGCCAGCAGCGCCGAATAACCGATGCCGACCATCGCCAGCGCGCCGAACTGGCGGATGGCCGGCAGTGGATTCGGCAAGAAACCGAGGAAGCCGATCACGGTGGTGACGACCGAGAGCCCGATGGGCACGGCGATCGCGGTCATGGTCTCGGCCGCGCGGTCGGCGTTGGAGCGCTCGCGCCGGAACATCTTGGACAGTCCGCCCAGCGCGTTGCTCACCGCGGGCAACTGCCGCGTGACCTCGGCCGCGCCCTTCAGGGCGCGCTCGGCGGCACTCGGCGGCTCGTGCTTGAGGAAATCGCTCAACACGTGGATCGCGTAAGTCAGGCCCAGCGTCAGCACCAGCGGCGGCACGATCGCGGTGACGAGGTTCAGGGTCAGGCCAAACAGGATGACGGTCGCCACGGTCCACAACAGCGACATGGCGACGGTCAGGACGCACACCAGCATCGAGCGCAGGCTGCGGAACGCGATCATCAGGATCACGGCCATCAGCCCGAAAATCAGCGGGATCGTGAAGGTCAGCGTCTGCAGCAGCGCGCTGGTGGTGGCGGACTTGATGATCGGGCTGCCCGTGATCCACACCGGCACGTCGCCGGCCACCTTGGCGACCGCCTCACGGATGCGCTCGGGATAGCGCGAATCGCGGAATTGCTGCTCGTCCAGGCCCGATAGCGAAATCGCGAAGGCCGCGGTGCGGCCGTCCTTCGACACCAGGCTGCCGCGATACACCGGATTGGCGTCGACCTGCTTGCGGAATTCCTCGAGCCGGTGCGGCTCCTCGGCGACTTGCTGCGTAAAGGTGCGCACGTCGATGTCGCTGCCCGCGGTGAGCAGGTTGGGCGCGGTGGCCAGCGAGAACACGCGCTCGGCGCCCGGCAACTCGCGGAACTGCTCGGTGAGCAGCGTGACCTTCTTCAAATTCTCCGGCGTGAACACCGGGTCCAGGGTCACCGCGACCAGCACCGCCTCGGTATCGCCGAACAACTGGCGCACGCGATCGTAGACCTCGCGGTCCGCGCTCGAGGCAGGCAGCAGGTTGTCGACCGAGGCATCGATCCCCACGCGCGGGCGCAGCGTCAGCGGGTCGATGACGACCAGCAAGGCGGCGATGCTGATGGTGAAGACTGTCAGCACCGCGAAGAGCGGATGGCTGGCCAGCCAGCGGATCATTCCTTGCACGCGGTCGGGTCCGGGACTAATTGCCGAGGTAGAAAGTCTGCGGGTGGAAATACCGCGCCGCCAGCTTGTCGCCGGTGGAAACGCCGGTGACCTGCAGCCGGGTCTGGGTCCCGTTCTTGACGTCCTTGATCTCGACCTCGGAGGCATACCACTTGCCGTCCGCCTGCTTCAGGTCCTTGGCCTTGGTGGTCAGGGTCTTGCGCACCCCGGTGCCGTCAAGCATCTCCACGAGCAGGGCCACGCAGGTCTGCTGGTCTATTTGCGTGCGCACCGATTTGTAGCGCGAGCCGTCTTCGGGGCGCGGTTCGAACGTCAACACGTGCGTGGCGCGGTCCTGGTACTTGCCCGGCGCCGGCTCGCGCTTCACGTTTGCGCCGGTGAAGGCGTTCTGGAGCTGCTTGAGGTCGCTGTAGGAAAGGTCGGTGCCCCACAACTGCCCATCGAGCGAGGCGCCGGTGATACGCCGGGTTTTCTTGACCGACGGCAGGTACAGGTGCATCTCGTCGGATTTTTCGCCCTCGCGCACCAGATAAGAGGCCCCGGCCAGGTCTGCCGGGGCATCGATGCGCAGGTTCACGCGCACCCGGTTGTTCTCGCGCGTGCCGTAAAGCTTGCCCTTGAGCGATCGCGTGCCCTTGCCGCGATCCCAGGCCGTGACCTCGACCGTCTGGATACGCACGGTCTGCGGGATGTTGGCGCGCATGCAGGCGAGGGTCTTGTCGAGCAGCGGATCGCTCGCGGCCGCGGTGAACGGCAACAAGGCGACGAGGCCCATCCACAGGCGTGCACGCATGAGATCTTCCCCGACCCTCTGACCGCTTTCGAATGCTCGTTTGGGCTGCACGAACCGTGCCGCCGCGGGACCGCTAGATTACCTGAGCGAACCGCCGGACGTGGCCCGTGGCGCCCATTTTGGACCACGCCGCGAGCGCCCCCTTGCGGCAGCGCTCGACCTCGGCGGGATCCGTGCTCCAGCGCTCGCGCACTTGCCAATAGCGGCCGCGAAAACCTTCAGCGCCGCTCGAATCGATGAGCATCTCGGTGCGCGCGAGCCCTTCGGCCGCGCGCGCGCGACGCCCTTCGGTCACCGGCAGGTCGAGCCACGCAAGCCACGCCGGGATTTCCCAGACGCGCGAGCGGCCTTTGCGCGCGCTGTCGATGGCGTCGACCGCGGCGGCGGCGGCTTCGACCTCTCGCCCCGCCTGCAGGTAGATCATCGACAGCGCCGCGAGGTAGTTCGCCTCGACCTGGTGCGCCAACCCGCCCGGCGCGACCCACGCGCGGCCCTGCTCCATCAGCGGCAGGATTTCGGCGCCGCGGCCCTCGAGCCAGTGCGCAAGCGCGAGCGCGCGCGTCGACAGCGCGCGGAAGAATGGGCTGCCAAAGGTTTCCGCCAGCTCCACGGCGCGGCGCGCCTCGGCCATCGCCGGGCCGTACTCGCCCGACATCCAGGCCACGTCGACCAGGAACGCATGTGGCCAGCTGCTGGAGCGGTCGCCCTTATCGGCGAACGCTGCCGAGCCCACGATGTGGCTGCGCCCCTCGTCGAGCTGCCCGAGCAGCGCCAGCATGAAGCCGTAGAAACCGCGCGACATGTAGTTCTCGGCGCCGATCGCCTCCGACAGCCAGCCAGTGCCCGCCGCCGAATTCACAAGCTCGATGCCCTCGCGCGGAAAGCCGGCGCTGTTGAAGACGAGCAGCACCGCCAGCCGGAAGCGGTGCACCAGCGCAGCGCCCGCGCCGACCGCGATGGCCTTGTTCACCGCCTCGGTGATGAGCGCCACCGCGGCCTCCGAGTCGCCGCGGTGCAGCTGCTCGTTGGCCGCCGAGAACAGCACCTCGGCGATCAGCTGGAAGTCGCCGGTCTTCTCGGCCATCGCGCGCGCCTCGCTGAACGCGCGATCGAGCGCCTCGGGCGGGATCTCGATGAACTGCGACATGCGCAGGAGTCCGCCGCGACTGCCGATGCGACCGCGGATCGCCTCCAGCGAATCCGGCGCGCGGTCGAAGCACTCGATGGCCTGCTTGAACAGGTGGCCCGCGCGGCCTACGTCGTGCGTGCCGGTGTAGCGCGCGGCCTGCAGGCTCCACTGGCCGGCCTTGAGCCATTCGCCCGCGCAGTGCCAGTGATGCGCGATCTGCACTGCGATCTCGGTCGGCTCGGCCGGAGGCGCCGGATGCTCCGGCTCCAGCGCCTGCGCGAGCCGCGCGTGCGCCCGCGCGCGCTGCGACTCGAGTTGCGTCTGGTACGCCACTTCCTGCACCAGCGGGTGGCAGAAGCGATAACTCGTTTCGGCGTCATCGCGCTGGTGCACGAAGCCGGATTCCTCGAGCACGGTGAGGCCGGTTTCGAGCCCCTCCGGCTCCACCGACGCCAGGCTCGCGAGCAACCGCGGGCGAAATTCCTGGCCGATCACGGCAGCGCAGTGCAGCAGGCCGCGCGGTTCCTCCGGCAGCCGGTCGATGCGCGCGGAGATCAGCGCGTGCACCGTATCGGGGATGCGCCACTGCTCGATCGGGCGCACCAGCGTGTAGGCGCCGGCCTCGCCCTCGACATGGCCCTCGTCGATCAGGGCCTGCACCGCTTCCTCGGCGTAATACGGATTGCCGTTGGCGCGCGCGCAGATTCTCTCGGGCACGCCGGCGAGCGACTTGTCAGGTCCGAGCGCGACGCGCGCAAGGTCGCGGATCTGCTCGTTGGACAGCGCGGCGACCTGCACCTGCTCATCGAGCAGCGGAATCAGGCGTTCACTGACGTACTCGGGGCGATAGTTCAGCAGCACGAGCGTCCTGGTTTCGCGCACGGCCTTGCACAGGCGCGCGAGAAATTCCTCGGTCGCGGGATCGGCGAAGTGCAGGTCCTCGATCAGCAGCAGTTGCAGCCCTTCCGCTCGCGGCAGCCAGCGCGCGAGCAGCGTGAGCATGCGGTCGCGCTGCTCCATGACCTGGTCGGGGGTGCGCTGGGTGCCGTCGCCCACGCCGAGGAACTCGAGGATCGCGGGCAGCACGGCTGCATTGGCGGGGTCGGCCAGCAGGAAGGTGCCGGCGGCGAGGCGCCGGATTTCGTCTGCCGCGCAGCGCTCGGGCAGGCGCAGGCGGCTCCTGAGCAAGGTCTGCAGCGGATACAGCGGCAGCGCGCTCGCGTAAGGCACGCCGGTGGCGCGATGCACCGGGATGCCGGCGCGCTGCAGCGTCTCGAGGAATTCGTGGCACAGGCGACTCTTGCCGATGCCGGCGTTGCCGATCACCGCGACGACCTGGCCGGCGCCGGCGCGCGCGCGTTCGAGCGCGTCGTGGAGCAGCGCCATTTCCTGCTCGCGGCCGATGAAGCGGCTGCCCATGCGCGCCATCTGGCGCTCGAGCCGCGTGCGCAGGCGGCCCTCGCCTTCGAGGTCGAACACCCGCACGGGTGCGTCCACGCCGTGCACGGACGATTCGCCGAGGTCGCGCAGGCTGAAGTAGCCCTCGACCAGCTGGGCCGTATTGCGTGTCAGGTAAACGCGGCCCGGCTCGCAGATGTGCTCCATGCGCGCGGCGAGGTTCACCGTGTGGCCCTGCGCGGTGTAGTCCATGCGCAGGTCATCGCCGATCGAGCCGACGATGACCTCGCCGGTGTTGAGTCCGACGCGCAAGGTCAGGTTGAGGCCCTGCTTCAGGCGCAGCTCGTCGGCGAACTGGCGCACGGCGGCCTGCATCGCGAGCGCCGCAAAGCACGCGCGCTGCGCATGGTCCTCGTGCGCGATCGGCGCGCCGAACAGCGCCATGATGCCGTCGCCGGTGTACTGGTTGACGGTGCCTTCGTAACGATGCACGGATTCGCTGAGGATCGAGAAGAAGCGGTCGAGGATGTCGTGCCACGCTTCCGCGCCCGCCTGCTCGGCGAGTCGCGTGGAGCCCTTGATGTCGGCGAAGAGGACGGTCACGCGCTTGCGCTCGCCCTGCATCGCGGCGCGCGCCTTCAGCACCTTGTCGGCGAGGTGGCGCGGCGTATACGAGGCGCGCGTCGACGTTTGCGTCGCGCCGAGGCGCGTGCCGCACTGGTTGCAGAACTTGGCAGCGTCGGGGTTCGAGGCCTTGCACGACGGGCACGCGGTCATGCGAACAGCTTATCGCCTCGCGCAAGGCTCCGGATGGCGTGAATCAACCCGCGTTATCGGAGAATCCCGTAGGGCGTGTAGCTGGAAAGCGCCGGCAGCACCGCCGCCAGCGCCGCCGCGTCGAGGCCGAGCCCGTTGGGCCCGAGGACATCGGCGAACGCGCGCTGGTAGTCGTTGAGGCCCGGCGTCGCGTCGATCGCCAGGCCGTTGGCAAGGGGCTGCCACTGGCCGTACACGCCCTGGTTCACGCTGCCGCCGGCGACCCACATCAGGCTGCCGTAACCATGGTCGGTGCCGCTCGAGTTGTTGGCGCGAATGGTGCGGCCGAACTCGGTCATGACCAGCACCGTGGTGTTGGCCCACTCCTCGACCGTGAGCGCCCGCCGGAAATACACCAGCGCGCGCCCGAGGCGGCCGAGGTGGAACTCGGTGTTGCCCCGGACGTTGGCGTGATGGTCCCAGCCGCCGACGTCGGTCGTGAGGATTTGCGTGCCGACACGCGCGCGGATGAAACGCGCCGCGTTCCACAAACCCCACGCCGCGGCGCTGGGGTTGGGCACGTCGATCTCCGGAAACTTGGTAATGCCGGCGTTGCGCACCTGCGTCGAAACGTTCTCGATTGCCTCGGCGGTGCGCTGCGCCACCGCACCGGGTTCCTGCGTCTGGCCTTGATAGGTGCCGAGGATGGGCTCGTGGATGCCGGGATGGCGGCTGGCGAGGCTGAACGTGTCGGGATCGGCAATGGACAGGAATCCGTAGTTGCCGCGCCCCAGGTCGGGCACGTATGGCGACAAGCTGACACCGCGCAGGATCGGCTCGACCGGCAGCGGCAGCGCGCCGAGGGCCCGCGAGCAGAAGCCGATGTCGGCGTCGGTCGCGCCCGCGGTTTCCATGATCGCCTGCGAGGTGAAATGGCTGCGGGTGTCGCGTTCGATCCGTGTCGCCGGGATGAAAGCCGCGTCGCCCGCGTCCCAGATGTCGCGCACGAACGGGGCGGCGCTGTTGTTGAGCACCTTGTTGAATTTCCAGCCGGCGACGCCGCTGTCCACCAATTCCAGCGGCCGCGTCGCCGCGGGACGGATCGACTCATCGTTCCAGGTCGGGTCCGCATGCGGCACCAGCGCCATCAGGCCGTCGGCGGCGAAACGCTGGAACAGCACGACCAGGGTCTTCGGCGGCGCCGACAACTGCGCGGCGGCCTTCTGCGCGGCGAGTAACGCGGCCGCTGCCGCAAGGCCAGCTGCGACCTTGCCGTACGAACCTTCGGCGCGCGCGTGATCGAGGATGTCTTGGTCGCTCATCGTCGTCTCCTCAGCGCAGCTGCATGTAGGGGCTGGACAGCAGCACGGTCGCTGCCGCACTGGCCATGTAAGCCACCTCGCCCGCCGAGAGGGTCCTTTCCGCATGGCCTCCCGCGACGAAGGCGGCCACGACCGTCTCGTGATCGGCGCTGAGGTTCCGATGCAGCAGGCTGCTCGCCAGGAGCCGCACCAACTGGCGCGCGGGCATCGCGACATTCGGCACGCGCCGCGCGGCGCGGGTCGAGCTGGTCGGGCCGGTCGGGCCGGTCGGGCTGATCGTGAGGATTTCCTGCTTGACGTCGCGCTCGCACTCGGCGGCGATGTAATTCCAGCGCGTGATGAACTGGGTGGCGCTCCCCCAGAAGGTGCCCTTGTCCGGGTAGCCATCCGGGGTAGGCCAGTAACCCGGCAGGTTGCCGCCGTCGCGGACATAGGTCGTCAGGGCCCCGACCACGCCCTCCGGCACGGCGGGGATCGCGGCAACCGTCCGATTGATGGTCTTGTTGTTCGGTCCCTCGAGCCCGTCCACCACCAGTTTCTGCAGGTAAGACGTCAACTCGTCGGGGAGAACTTCGGTTTCCGAAACGTCGAGCGTGCGCAGGAGTCCGACGCCCGCTTCCATCGGCCGCGCAAATTTCTGGTCCGCCGACGCGCTGAACTCGGGCGACTTGAGGATGTAGCGCAGCACGGTCTTGATGTCGTAGCCCGAGCCGTAGAACGCAGCCGCCGCGCGCGTGACGAGGTCGCCGGACTGGATATCGCCGATGTGATCGGGGACATAAGCATTTCCCGGCAGGTCGGAAACGAAATGGCGGCACAGCTTGAAGGCGACGAACTGAGCCGCGTAAGCGACGGCGTCGCCGGGCGCGCACGCGCTGAAGATCAGGCTCAGCGCCGTGTCGATTTCCGACTGCCCCGTGCCGGCCACCGGCGTGCCGAGAAGGACCTTGTCGCCGTTGACGTGCCAGCTCGGCAGGTAGGTGTATTCGGCAAACGTCGCGCTGGTGCGCGAGCGGTCCCAGGTGTGCCCGCTGAGGATTGCGGACAAGGCCAGGACATCCGGCTGGCCGTAGCCGCGGCCTTCGCCGAGTGTGTGCAACTCCAGCAGCTCACGCGCGTAATTCTGGTTGGGCGTCGGCTTGCGGGATTCGCCGTTATTGAGATACCGGCTCATCGCGGTGTCGCGCTGCGACGCGCCGATCATGGTCTTGAAATTGCCGAGCGCGTTGGCGCGGATCACGGTTTGCTGCTCGGCGCCCTTGAAGGTCGGGTCGAAGGTATTCAGGTGGTTCGACCAGAACTGCACCATCACCTCGAACAGCTGCCGCTTGCTGAACAGCGCGCGAT
The DNA here is from genome assembly GCA_035526825.1 of Verrucomicrobiia bacterium. Classification (GTDB taxonomy): domain Bacteria; phylum Pseudomonadota; class Gammaproteobacteria; order Nevskiales; family Nevskiaceae; genus JACPFV01. Next base: position 64,092 of record DATLBT010000124.1, read on the forward strand.
AAATCTGGTTGGCCATGACCTGCCCTGCGATCGCGGGCCAGTGGCCGGCGAAGTCGCCGCCCTTGGGCACGACCGGATTCGGGAAGATCGTGCGCCAGTACGCGCTGCCGGTCAGGTGCGCGAGCGGGTAACGCGCGCGTGCGACCGCGTCGGCGGTGTCGTTGACCATCGACGACGCAAGCTGCGTCTCGAGGTAAGCGCCGATGCCGCTGGCGCGGATCGCGGTGAGGTCGGCGGCGCGGATGCCGAAGCTGGTGCGTCGCAGGAAGTGCACCACCGGATCCAGGTCCGGCAGCGCGGCGGCCGTGCCTGCCCAGGCTTGCGGAAGGCCCCACAGCATCGAGCCGAGGGTGGCGGCCGCAGGCGCAGTCACCAGCGTGCGCAGCACCTCGCGGCGTCGCAGGTCGACGGACTCCCCCATGAACGCACCCCCGTAATGCGATTCGCCATCGTGCGCCGAAGCGAGACTTCGGCGGGCCCCGCTCGTCAGTCAGGCGACGCCGTCCGCGCGGGGCCGCGCGGCCGGGGAAACGTCGTTACCTTTTCGAGCGTGGTCCGGCGAACGCCCAGATGATGAACCCGAGCAAGGGCAGCACCACGATCAGCACGGTCCAGCCGACTTTCTTGGGCGTGTCCGCATTGCTGCCGAGCACGTGGACGATGGCCCAGATGTCGAGCACCAGCAGGACGAGGCCGAAGAAACCCGAATAATTGCCCATCTTGGACTCCAGTAATCAATGACTTGCGAGGACGACTCTGACCCCGCTCAGTTTATGACGTTGGCGCGGGCGGAACGCGGCCCCTCGCTTCGCTCGGGGTGACACGAGGGCCGGTGTCATCCCGAGCGCAGCGAGGGATCGCGTTCCAACAGCTCCTCCCCCAAATCGTCCCACCGAGGATTGAGCTTTTCGATGAGCGCGACCTTCTTGCTCCGCCGCCAACCCTTGATCTGCTTCTCCCGCGCAATCGCGTCCTCAACCTCGCCGCACTCTTCGACGTAAACCAGGTTTTCCAGCGCGTATTGCCGGCAAAAGCCCGGGAACTCGCCGCTGCGGTGCTCGGCGACGCGGCGCGCCAAGTTGTTGGTGACGCCGACGTAGAGCACTGCGGAGCGGTTGCTGAGGATGTAGACGTAGTAGTTGTGGTCGCGCATTTTCTTGTCTTTTGTTGCGACGGGGAAAGCGTGGCAGGGCGGTGGGCGTGGCGCCAATCTGGACGCGGCCCCTCGCTGCGCTCGGGGTGACACGGGGGTGCTTGTCACCCCGCTCAGTGTCATCCCGAGCGAAGCGAGGGATCGCGTCCAACCTGCGCAACGCGATCCCTCAGCGCCTTCGGCGCCTCGGGATGACACCGACGCTTACGCGATTCCATCTACTCGCGACAGCCGCGCCCAGTAGCGGGATGCGTGCCGCGCGGGCTGCTGCGCTAGCGACTCCCATAGCACCTTGTGCCACGCCGCCGCGAGGCGGTCGGCGTGGGCCAGCGCGGTGGGTGCTGGCGCGTCGGCGGTCAGTGACTCGAAGATCCGCGCTTCGATCGGATCGCGGGTTGCACGCAGGCGCATCCGCAGCGCGGGGTCGGCGAGTGCGCGGCGGTGCAGGAATTCGTGGCGGCGCCAGAGCAGCGACTCGACTTCGTGGCCGTGCGGCGTCAGCACGCTGAAGTCGCCGGTGAACGCGGCGGGGCGGAAGATCGACAGGCATGGGGCGGAGGTGCCGGTGAAGAGCACCGTCGGGCCGGCCGCGGTCAGGCGCGCGATCATCGAGCCGGTGGTCTGGTGGCGGCGGATCAGGCCGGCGGCGTGCATGCAGACGTCGCGATTGCTGCCGTGGGCGGGGTCCTCGTCGGCATGCGCGTGCGCGCGCAGCGAGGCGGCGAGCGACGCCAGCGACGGCGGCTGCGCAAGATGTTGCATCGACAAGGCGCGGCGCTGCGTCGCCCGCGCTAGGAACGGCTTTACGCGGGTGTCGTGCTCCGTGAAACCTTCGAGCGTGAGTGCATTGGAAATCGCATAACCCGACGCGATGGGCGCCACTTTCCACTCGCGGCCCGCGGTCTCGAGCACGAAGGCCTCGCTCGCGTCCGCGACCAGGAACGAGCTGTCGTGGCAGTAGCGCTTGTCGCCGAAGGCCGCCGGCCCGCCCTGCCCGTGCTCTTTCAGCAGTTCGATGATCACGGCGACCGCCTCGACCGCGCTGCCGCCGCGCTCCAGTCCCAGCCGCACCAGGTCCATCCCCAGCAGCGCCGGGGCAAGCGATGCCTGCCGGGAGAAGATTGCCTGGTGGCCGACGGCGACGCCGTGCTCGTTGACCCCCATCTCGGCGCCCCAGCACCAGACCGGCTTGCTCAGAAGGACCGCATGCCGATCAGGCACTTGCGGCACTTCGAGCCAGGTCACGCGCACGGTGGTGGCGGCGTCGCCCCGCACGGCCGGCAAGCGCACGACGGGCTGCGGCTCGCTGGGCTCGCGGTCGGAATTCCGGGCGAACCAAGTGGCGCCACCGGCCCGGACCACCTGCGTATCGGACATGGACCGGACTTTAGCGCTGTTTTTACTAGTGATTTTGACCGTGCGACGCATTAGGGTGCATGACATGAAAATCCAAGCTCTTGTCCCGATCGGTTTCGTCCTCCTGCTTGCCGCGTGCAGCGGCGGTGACGATGCGCCTGCGGGGCCGACTGGCAAGACCTGGATCATCGCGCCCACCGCGACCGCGACCGAGGACATGGTCGAGGCTGCGGTCAACGCCGCGCCCGGCGACACCATCGAATTCGAGTGCGGGTTCTTCGACTTGAAGGGCACGCTGCAGTTGTCGAACACCGAGGCCATCACCATCAAGGGCTGCGGCAAGGACCAGACCGTGCTGTCGTTCCGCCAGAGCGTCGGCCAGGTCGGCATCCTGGCGGTCAACGTGCGCGGCATGGTGATCCGGGACCTGACCGTGGCCGACAGCGACGGCAACGGCATCGAACTGCGCGCAGTGGACCACGGCACCATCAGCCATGTGCGCACCTTCTGGTCGTCGGGCGGCGGCAACCAGAGCACCACGCCGATCAACAAGGACAACTTCGACAAGGGTGTGATGAACGTGGCGTGCACCAACCCCGCCACGTTGAACCCGGCGGTGCCGGAAAATGCCGGGGGTGATACCAGCTCGCCGGATTACACGGTCAGCGACAAGGCCGGGCGTTACGGCGTCTACCCGGTGTCGTCGCAGAACATCCTGATCGAGTACACCGAGTCGATCGGCGCGTCGGACGCCGGCATCTACGTCGGCCAGACCAACAACACGATCATCCGCAACAGCCGCGCGGCCTTCAACGTGTTCGGCTTCGAGATCGAGAACGTCAACGGCGGCGAGTACCACGACAATATCGCCGAGTGCAATACCGGCGGCTTTTTGGTGTACGACCTCGACGGCAACCTGCGCCAGTACGGCGACAAGACGCGCATGTACCGCAACGTTTCGCGCATGAACAACACCTACAACTTCACCGAAGGCGGCTTCGTTGCCAACGTGCCGCCGGGCAGCGGCATGATCACGCTGTCGTACGACCGCATCGACATCTACGACAACGAGTTCCGCGACAACAACACCGGCGGCATCATCCACGCGAGCTACGAGCTGTTCCCCGAGGGCGCCGGCCGGCCGACGGAAAAACGCATCGATTACTACACCGAGGGCGTGCACATTTTCCGCAACAAGTTTTCCAACAACGGCAACCTGCTGCCGCGGGCGACCACCGCCGACATGCAGAACCAGGACGTCGCGCGCCTGCTGCCGGCCGTGGTCGGCTACAAGAACCAGGCCGCCTGCAGCCAGCCGGCCAATGCCGCGAAGTGCGCTGCCGCCGGCGGCAGCGGACAGACCGCCACCGGCTATCGCGGCGCGCACATCGTCTGGGATGGCCTGCTCGACGAACTCGACGCCGAGTGCGCCTACCCGAAGCGTACCGACGGCACCGACGTGCCGATGGACGAGCGTGGCAAGCCGCTGCACACCAACCGCGACCAGCCGACCTGTCACTACAACGCCTACAAGTTCAAGCCGGATGGCGACCGCGCGCGCATCCTCCCCGACTGGTGGGCGTCATGCGTCGATGAGGACAACGAGTTCTCGACCGACAGCCTGACCTTCTCCGACTTCCATGGCCTCAAGGGCGCCAACGCCGCGGTGGCGATTTCGAACGGCACTCCGCCGACGCCGGAGCAGGTACAGGAGCTCGAGGAATTCCCGTCGAGCTTCGACCTCACGCCGCACCGTTGCGTCACCGCCTATGGGCGCAATCTGGATCCGCTGCCGCCCGTGGTTATCCCGCCGTTCGTGCGCAGCGCCTCCGACCCGGCCGCCTCGCCCGAACTCATCAAACAACTATGCGAGAAGGCGCTGACGCCCGGCCAGGTCAACTTCGACGCCGCGCCGGTCAACTGCCCGCTGCTGTCGCAGTACAACCTGTTCAGCAACCCGCAGGATCCGACTTCGGCGCCCAACGCCTCGGGAGGCGACGGCGCGGCCAACATTGCAGGCATGCCGTTCGTGCTGAACAGCAAGCTGTTCTCCGACTACTCGGTGAAGTACCGCGTGCTGTTCATGCCGCGCGGCACCAAGGCGATCTACAAGGACGCGAGCACGAACGGCAAGAACGCGACGATCGATTTCCCGACCGGGACGATCATCGCCAAGACTTTCGCCTTCATGAACGAGACGACCGGCCAGGAAGACATCGTCGAGACGCGCCTGCTGATCAAGCGCATCAACACGGCGACCAACGACGTGCGCTGGGACGGCTTCGCCTACATCTGGGCCGATGAAGGCGGCACACGCGTCGCGCGGCTCGCGCGCGCCGGCGGCAGCAAGTCGGTGAGCTGGAACTACCACGATGCCGATACCAACCAGGTGTTGACCGGCTCTGCGCCGGCGTACTCGATCCCGAACGCCAACCAGTGCCTGTCGTGCCATTCGCGCTTCGACGTCGAGCCGGGCACGGCGCCGATCGGCATGAAGGTGCGCAACCTCAACCGGCCGTACGCGTCGGAGTCTTCTCGCGCAACCGGCCAGAGTGCGCACGCCATCGCGGGCCAGAACCAGATCGAGTACCTGTGCGCCAATGGCCTGATGATGGGCTGCCCGGCGACGAGAACGATGGACGCCACGAGCAAGGTCATCACCAACCTCGAGCGCCTGCCGAAGTACAACGTGCCGGGTTCCGGCGGCCAGGTCGCCGACTCGGACGCCGACATCGAGCAGCGCGCCAAGGCTTACCTCGAAGTGAACTGCCAGCACTGCCACAACGACCAGGGATTCGCCGCGAGCACCGGCTTGTACCTGGCCGCGGCCGACAAGGTCGACCTCGCTTACGGCATGTGCAAGCACCCGACCGCCACCGGCGCTGAAGGCAGCAACGGCCGCCCCGTCGACATCTGGCCCGGCGACCCGACGCGCTCGATCCTCGAGTTCCGGGTCGGCCCCACGGCCGATACGCCCGCAGCGAGGATGCCGCCGCTGGCGCGCACCGTGGTGCATGCAGAAGGCCATGCGCTGATCCGGAAGTGGATCCAGGACGTAACGGTGGTGGATACAACGAAGTATCCGAACTCGGACGCCTGCGAGTAGGCGCTCCATCCCCGTTGTCAAAACTGGCGCCATGAAACGCGCGCTGGACGAGCTGCTTCCCGATTCACTCCTGCCTGGGCTGGGGACGAACTATTACTCGACAGTCCCCACCACCCCGGTTTCCGAGCCGCATCTGGTTGCCTTCAACCCCGACGCCGCCGCGCTGATCGACCTCGACCCGGCGCAGGCGCGCGATGCGCGGTTCATCGAAGTCATGGCCGGCAATGCGCCGATGCCGCACGGCGAGTCGGTGGCGATGCTCTACGCCGGCCACCAGTTCGGCGTGTTCGTGCCGCAGCTCGGCGATGGGCGCGCGATCACCGTCGGTGAAGTGAAGAACGCCCGCGGCGAGCATTGGGAGCTGCAGCTCAAGGGCGCCGGCAAGACGCCGTATTCGCGGTTTGGCGATGGGCGCGCGGTGCTGCGATCGACGATCCGCGAGTATTTGTGTGGTGAGGCGATGCATGGGCTGGGGATTCCGACGACGCGGTCGCTGTGCATCGTGGGATCCCCGTTGCCGGTGCAGCGCGAGACGATGGAGACGGCGGCGGTGCTGTGCCGGATGGCGCCTTCGCATGTGCGGTTCGGGAGTTTCGAGGTGTTTTATTACCGCGGGGAGCATGGGAGGCTCGCGCCGTTGGCTGATCATGTGATTCGAAATCACTTCCCCGACATCGGGGCCAGGGCCCCTCCTACAGAAGCTCCTCTGCCTCCTGCTAGAGAGACTCGGCCCTACACAAAAGAGGCTTCCACAGAAAGCCTGCCTGCTGAGCGATCTGTGGGAGGGCCCCTGGGCCCGACGGACTATGCCGCATGGCTCAAAGAGGTCATCGAACGCACCGCCCGCCTCATGGCGCAATGGCAATCCGTCGGCTTCTGCCACGGCGTCATGAACACCGACAACTTCTCCATCCTCGGCCTGACGCTCGACTACGGTCCTTATGGCTTCATGGAGCAATTCGAGCCGGGCTGGATCTGCAACCACACCGACGAAGGCGGCCGCTACTCCTACGAGAACCAGCCCGGCATCGGCCACTGGAATTGCTCGAAGCTGCTGCAAGCCACCTTGCCGCTGCTCGACGACAAACCCGAAGCCGCCGTCGAGAAGGCCTACGCCCTGCTCGAAGCCTACGGCCCCGCCTTCACCGCCGAGAACGTCGCGCGCTGGCGCGCGAAGCTCGGCCTGCGCGAGCCGCGCGACTCCGATCCCGATCTGGTGAACCGGCTGCTCGACGTGATGGCGCGCTCGAAGGCCGACTTCACCACCGTGTTCCGGCTGCTGAAGAATCCGGCCGCGGTGCGCGACCACATGCTGGACCTGGAATGCTACGACGCCTGGCTCGCGGACTATCGCGCGCGGCTGGCGCATGAAAACTCGGACGACGCGGGGCGGGCGGCGCGCATGGATGCGGCGAATCCGAAATACGTGCTGCGCAACCATCTGGCGCAGGCGGCGATCGAGAAGGCGCAGGTTGGGGACTTTGGCGAAATCGAGGTGCTGCGCGCGTTGCTGGCGCGACCGTTTGATGAGCAGCCGGGCTACGAGGCTTACACGCAGCCCGGAACGCAAAAGATCGAGGTGAGCTGCTCGTCCTGAGTGTCGGCGGGTGGTGGAACGCGGCCCCTCGTCGCTACGCTCCTAGGGGTGACATGAAGCGTGTCATCCCGAGCGGTAGCGAGGGATCGCGTTCCGACTGTGCCGCCCTCCGGGACGCGATCCTTCGCTTCGCTCAGGATGACACGGGGGTGGTACCCATCATTCCCTCGAGAAACGCCACCACGCTCGACCCCAGCGCATCGAGGCGATAGCCCCCTTCCAGCATCGCCACCACCCGGCCCTCCGCATACCGCTCCGACCACTCGCGGATCAGCGTCCCGACCCAGCGATAGTCGTCCTCGACGAGTTGCAGGTTCGCGAGCGGGTCATCGCGATGCGCATCAAAACCGGCCGATACGAAGATCGCTTCCGGCCTGAACCGCTCCAGCGCCGGCGCCCACGTCGCCGTCACCGCCGCGCGAAATTCCGCGCCGCCGTCGCCCGGATGCAGCGGCGCATCGACGATGTTGCTGCCGCCGCCACCGTTGGCCCAGAACGGGTACAGCGGGTACTGGTACGTGTTGCACACCATCACGTCCGGTTCGTCCCGGAAGATGTCGACCGAGCCGTTGCCGTAGTGCACGTCGAAATCGAGGATCGCGACGCGTCCCAGTCCGCGCGCCCGTGCCTCCGCCGCCGCGACCGCGACGTTGTCGAACAGGCAGAAGCCCATCGGTGTGGCGCGCTCCGCGTGATGCCCGGGCGGACGCACCGCGCAGAACGCCTGCTTCGGGCCGGATCCCAGCACCGCATCCACCGCCTGCACGCCGGCACCCGCGGCGCGCAAGGCCGCCGACGCGGTATGCGGGTTCATCGTGGTGTCGGCGTCGAGCTGCACGTAGCCGGAGCGCGGCGCGGATTTGAGCAGCGCGTCGATCACGCGCGGATCGTGCGCGCGGGCCAGGGCCTCGGGAGTGGCGTCGGAGGATTGCGCGATCAGGCGGCGCGCGCCGATCGGCGATGCGGCGACGGCCTGCTCAACCGCCGCGAGCCGCGCGGGGCTTTCGGGGTGGCCCGCGCCCATCTCGTGGAGGCCGCATTCGGGATGCGTCAGCCAGAGGAGGTCTTGCATCGGGCCCGGTGTCATCCCGAGGAGCGAAGCGACGAGGGATCGCGTTCAGACTGCGGTGCCATTTGGAACGCGATCCCTCGCTTCGCTCGGGATGACAACTTCACGCTCGGGATGACACGGCTTCAGGCCGCGTCGGTGCGCACGTCGACGGCGTGCAGCGGCCGCAGCACCTTGTAGCCAATCGTGCCGCGCGCGGTGCGCTTCATTTCGTAAAGCAGCTCATCGGCCGCCTTCACCGCGTCGTGCACGGTCAGCCCCGGCCTCGGCCACGCCAGCACGGCACCGCCACTGATGCCCACTTTCAGCAGCGACTCGCCGCTGCCGCACTCCAGGCCATCGAGGCGCGACGGCAGGTCCTTGGCGATCTTCTGCAGCCAGTTACCGTCCACGCCAAACCACACCGCGATCAACTCGTCGCCGCCATAGCGCCCGGCCGCATCGAGCGGACGCAGCGCGCAGCCCTTGAGCAGCCGGCCGACGTGATTCAGCGCGTTGTCGCCGAACTGGTGGCCGCCGGTATCGTTGACGACCTTGAAGTGGTCGAGGTCGATCAGTATCAAACCGATCGAGGTGAGCCCGCGCTGGGCCTGGGCCCACGCTGTCTCGAGGTGCGCGTTGAAGGCGCGGCGGTTCAGCAGGCCGGTGACACTGTCGGTCACCGCATGATGGTGCAGCTCGCGTCGCAGCAGGAACTCGGTGCGCGCCTGGCGATCGAGCAGGTACAGGCCGAGCCAGCCGAGCACGTTGGCAATGAGCAGGTAGTAGCCCTCGTACAAGAGCACGTCGGGCTGCTGGAGGGTGGAGTTGGTGAATACGAACGCAACCCACAGCGCCATGCCGCAAGCCATGGCCTGGAAGAACAGGAGGCCCGAGACGAAATAGATGTACGCCGTGACTAGAAGCAGCGACTCATACGGAAACCACGGGTGCTCACCGCGGCCGATCATCACGACGAGCAGCACGCCCGCGGAAACGCCGGCGACGCCGACCTGGATCATGCGCAGCAGGTACGGGCGCCACTTCGGCAGGAAAGTCGCGGCCAGCGGGATCAATGCGGAGGGCATGCAGAATGCAAGCAGCAGGAAATCGCCGAGTCGGGATTCGAGGTTCATGCCGAAGCCTTCGTCCATCACGATGAAGGCGACGACCGCGCCCAGCGCGACGGTTCCGGCGAGCCGGATCCGCGCCATGTTCATCTCGACGAAGCTGTCGCGATATTCCTTTTCGAGGGCGGGGGCAAAACGCAGCCAAGGGAACCCCTGCCGGCGTTGCTTTTCGTAGCGATCCTCGGCCCAATCGGCCGGGTTCTGTTCTTGCGTCATCGGATGACTCTTCCCCCGCAATCACTCTACCGGACGATGGGAGCCCCCGCATGGGCTGGTACAATTTTTACTCAGCTTCGTGGATAAATGACACTCGATGGCGCGCCCGGCTCAAGAACTTAAAACCGACACCGCAAACCAGGCGCCGCTGCGGTTCGTGACGGCTGCCGCGCTGTTCGACGGCCACGATGCCTCGATCAACATCATCCGCCGACTGCTGCAGCAGCACGGCTGCGAAGTGATCCACCTCGGCCACAACCGCTCGGTCGAGGACATCGTCACTGCGGCGCTGCAAGAGGATGCCCACGGCATCGCGATCAGCAGCTACCAGGGCGGGCATGTCGAGTTCTTCAAGTACATGCTCGACATGCTGCGCGAGCGTGGCGGTGCGGACATCAAGGTGTTCGGCGGTGGCGGCGGCGTGATCGTGCCGGAGGAAATCGACGAGCTGCACCGGTACGGCGTGTCGCGGATCTACTCGCCGCACGACGGCCAGAAGATGGGCCTGGACGGGATGATCCTGGACATGATCGAGCGGGCCCGGCATGAGCTGGCGGGCGATGCGGCGAGCCTGCTGCTGAAGCTGAAAGCCGGAGACCGCCGCGCGCTCGCCCGAGTGATCTCCCTGATCGAGGCGGGCAAGTTCGACACGAAACTCCTCTCCAACGCTTCTGTGGAAGGTAAGCCTTCTGTGGGAGGTAAGCCTTCTGTGGGAGGGCCCCTGGGCCCGACGGCCCCAGTCCTGGGCGTCACCGGCACCGGCGGCGCCGGCAAATCCTCCGTCACCGACGAACTAGTCCGCCGCTTCCGCCTGGACCTCGACGACACCCTCAACATCGCCGTAATCGCGGTCGACCCCAGCCGCCGCAAATCCGGCGGCGCCCTCCTCGGCGACCGCATCCGCATGAACGCCCTCGCCCGCTTCGGCGGCGCCCAGCAACGCGACCCCCACACCGGCAAGCTCGCCCCCGCCCCGCAACGCATCTTCTTCCGCTCGCTCGCCACACGCGAAGGCGGCGCCGAAGTGAGCAAAGCCCTCCCCGGCGCCATCGCCGCATGCCGCGCCGCCGGCTTCGACCTCGTCATCTGCGAAACCGCCGGCATCGGCCAGGGCGGCGCCGCGATCACCGAAGTTTCCGACGTCTCGCTCTACGTCATGACCCCCGAATACGGCGCCCCGAGCCAACTCGAGAAGATCGACATGCTCGACTTCGCCGACGTCGTCGCCGTGAACAAGTTCGACCGGCGTGGAGCGGAAGATGCGGTGCGGGACGTGCGCAAGCAGGTGCAGCGCAATCGCAAAGACTTCAAGACGCCGCCGGAGAAGATGCCGGTGTACGGCACCATCGCGGCGAGGTTCAACGATGACGGCGTCACCGCGCTGTACTTCGGCCTGAAGGACAAGCTCGTAGGCGCAGGCCTCCAATTCCCTCTCCCCGCTGCGCGGGGAGAGGGTCAGGGTGAGGGGCGCCTCACCAAGCCCCAGACCTCAGTCTCCACCAAAGCCAGCGCCATAGTCCCCGGTTCCCGCGTGCGCTACCTAGCAGAAATCGCCGAGACAGTGCACGGGTACAAGAAGCGCGCGGAGCAGATGGCGCAGGTTGCTCGGGAGAAGCAGCACCTCGAGACGGTGGTGGCGCTACTGGCGGGGCCAGGGCCCCTCCCACAACAGCAGGAGCGGCCCGATCTTCGACCCCTGATCAAAGCTCGGGAAGAGCAGTTGGAGCCCCATGCAAAAGCCCTGCTAGGCGGCTGGCCCAAGCTGAAAGCCGCCTACACCGGCGACACCCACACCTATAAGGTCCGCGACAAAGAAATCACCGTCGACCTCACCCGCACCTCGCTAGGCGGCACCAAGATCCCCAAAGTCGCGCTGCCCAGCTACTCCGACCACGGCGACCTGCTGAAGTGGCTCTACCTGGAAAACCTCCCCGGCCACTTCCCCTACACCGCCGGCGTTTTCCCCTTCAAGCGCGAGAACGAAGACCCCACCCGCATGTTCGCCGGCGAAGGCGGCCCGCGGCGTACCAACCAGCGCTTCCACATGCTCAGCAAGGGCATGCCCGCCGCGCGTCTGTCCACCGCGTTCGACTCGGTGACGCTCTACGGCGAAGACCCCGACGAGCGCCCCGACATCTACGGCAAGGTCGGCAACTCCGGCGTGAGCATCGCCACGCTCGAGGACATGAAGGACCTCTACGCCGGCTTCGACCTCTGCTCGCCAGCTACATCCGTGAGCATGACGATCAATGGCCCTGCGCCGACGATCCTCGCGATGTTCCTGAACACCGCGATCGACCAGCAGGTCGAGAAGTTCACGAGCGAGAAGAAGCGCGAGCCCAACGACAAGGAGCGCGCCGAGATCAAGGACTACGCGCTGTCCACCGTGCGCGGCACCGTGCAGGCCGACATCCTGAAAGAGGACCAGGGTCAGAACACCTGCATCTTCAGCACCGAGTTCGCGCTGAAGTGTCAGGGCGACATCCAGCAGTACTTCAATGAGAACAACGTCCGGAATTTCTATTCCGTGTCGATCTCCGGGTACCACATCGCCGAGGCCGGGGCGAACCCGATCAGCCAGCTCGCGTTCACGCTGGCGAATGGATTCACGTTCGTCGAGGCCTACCTCGCGCGCGGCATGAAGATCGACGAGTTCGCGCCGAACCTCAGCTTCTTCTTCAGCAACGGCATGGACCCCGAGTACAGCGTGCTG
>DATLBT010000125.1:0-6385 GCA_035526825.1 Verrucomicrobiia bacterium
TGGTTCGAAGGCGGCGAGCTCAACACCTGCCACAACGCGCTCGACCGTCACGTCGACTCCGGTCGCGCCGACCAGGTTGCGCTGATCTACGACAGCCCGGTCACCAACACGGTCCGCAAATATACCTATCGCGAGCTGCGCGACCTCGTCGCGCGCTTCGCCGGCGCGCTGCTCGCGCAGGGCGTCAAGCAAGGCGAGCGCGTGATCATCTATATGCCGATGGTGCCGGAGGCAGCGATCGCGATGCTGGCCTGCGCGCGCATCGGTGCGGTGCATTCGGTGGTATTCGGCGGCTTCGCGGCGCCGGAGCTTGCCAAGCGCATCGATCACGCCACGCCCTCGCTGATCGTGTCCGCGTCCTGCGGCATCGAGGCCGGCCGCGTGCTCGAGTACAAGCCGCTGCTCGACGAGGCGCTGCGCCTCGCATCGCACAAGGTGCAGCGCTGCATCGTGCTGCAGCGCCCGCAGGTAAGGGCGACCCTCATCGAAGGCCGCGACGTCGACTGGCAGGAAGCGGTCGGCAACGCTGCGCCCGCGCCGTGCGCAAAAGTCGCCGCCACCGATCCGCTCTACATCCTCTACACCTCCGGCACTACCGGAAAGCCCAAGGGCGTCGTGCGCGACCACGGCGGCCACGCTGTCGCGCTCGCGTACTCGATGTCCGCGGTCTACAACACGCAGCCCGGCGAAGTGTTCTGGGCGGCGAGCGATGTGGGCTGGGTCGTCGGCCACTCCTACATCGTCTATGGCCCGCTGCTGCACGGCTGCACCACGCTGCTTTACGAGGGCAAGCCCGTCGGCACGCCGGACGCCGGCGCGTTCTGGCGTGTCATCAGCCAGCACAAAGTCACCAGCTTCTTCACCGCGCCGACCGCATTCCGCGCCATCAAGAAGGAAGACCCAAGCGGCGAGTTGCTCAAGAAGTACGACATCCGTTGCCTGCGCACGCTGTACCTCGCCGGCGAACGCTCGGATCCGGCAACCATCGTCTGGGCGCAGGAGCAATTGCAGGTGCCGGTCGTCGACCACTGGTGGCAGACCGAGCTCGGCTGGCCCGCGATCGCCAACTGTCAGGGCCTGACGCCGATGCCGGTGAAGCCGGGCTCCTCATCGGTGCCGGTCCCCGGGTTCGACCTGCAGGTGCTCGACGCGCAAGGCCAGCAAGTGAAGGCCGACGACATCGGCAACCTCGTCATCAAATTGCCGCTGCCGCCAGGCGCGCTGACCACGATGTGGCAGGGCGAAGATGGTTACGTCGAGCATTACCTGACGCGCTATCCCGGCTATTACCTGACCGGCGACGCCGGCTATATCGACGCCGACGGCTACTGCTGGATCATGTCCCGCATCGACGACATCATCAATGTCGCGGGACACAGGCTTTCCACAGGCGCGATGGAAGAGGTGCTCGCGGCCCATCCTGACGTTGCCGAGTGCGCGGTGGTCGGTGTCGCCGACGAACTGAAAGGCCAGTTGCCGGTGGGCCTCGTGGTGCTGAAGGCGGGCGTCGTTCGTCCGCATCCCGAGATCATCAAGCAACTCGTCGACCGCGTCCGCGCGCAGATCGGCGCGGTGGCCGCGTTCAAGCAGGCGGCGGTGGTTGCCCGCCTGCCGAAGACGCGCTCGGGCAAGGTGCTGCGCGCAACGATGCGCGCGATCGCGGACGGCGTGGCACACACGGTGCCGGCGACGATCGACGATCCCAAAAGTCTGGACGAGATCGCCGGATCACTGAAGACCCTCGGCTACCCAAAGCCCGTGTCATCCCGAGGAGCGTAGCGACGAGGGATCGCGTTCCGACAGCTCGCCGCACTAGGAACGCGATCCCTCGCTGCGCTCGGGATGACACAGCAGGACGCAACAGGTTGCTACTTCCCCGCCACCGCTCCCACCTCCGGCACATCCTTCGGCCGCACCGTGTAATACGAGATGCGCACCGTGTAAGGCTCGCCACTCGCCGGATCCACCAGGTTGGTCACCCCGCGAAACTCCAGCAGCCGCCGGGTCTGCGGGTCGAACGAGAATCGCAGCGGCCCGGCAAACAATTTCAGCATCGAGTCCATCGCCACCTCGATCTGCGTAGCCGGCTTGTCCTCGAACGGCGCGTCCGCGATGCGCCGCGCCTTGAAGCCGTAGGTGTCCAGTTGCAGCGGCGCGATGATGCGAATTTTCAGGCTCTGGCCGGCCAACAGCGCATCGAAGTTGGCGCGCAGAAGCCGCGGCAGGCCGGCGTCAGCCGCCATCAGCTCGGCGCGCCGCGCGGTTGCGGTGCGGGTGCGGCCTTTTTCGGTGCGCTCCATCGACACCGGGTCGCCGTTGGCGGTAATGCCTTCGCGCACCCCGGCCAGCTGCTCGATCCGGTACAGCGGTACGAAGGGGTCCGTCGTGAAATCGATCGTCTTGCGCGCCAGCTCGCGCCCATCGGCCAGCACGTAACGCGTCCGGCCCTCGAGCCACCCGCCATCGCGAATGTGCTGCTCGACCACCTCGGTGAACAGGTAGCGGCCCGATTCCAGGTCATAGGCGTAACCCTGGAAGCGCTCGAGCTGCTCCTGCGCGAAAGCGCCACCCGGCAGCGCCAGGACGAGGCAGAGCAGGGTGCGCGGGATGGTTTTCATGTTCATATAGATGCCGTACACCCTACAGCGTTCGGCGGATTCGGATGACCATTCTCATCGTTGGCGCCGGCCAGGCCGGGGGCGAGTGCGCTTCGCAACTGCGCAAGCTCGGCTACGCCGGGCCGGTCACCCTCCTCGGCGACGAGCCGCACCCGCCATACAAGCGGCCGCCGCTGTCCAAGGCCTACCTCGCCGGCGCCGTGACCGCGGAGTCGTTGCACGTACTCCCGGCAGCGAGCCTCGCGAAGTTCGACATCGGCTTCCGCGGCAACGCGCGGGTCACGCGCATCGATCGCGCAGCCCGGCACGTGGAGCTCGCGACCGGCGAGCGCCTGGCGTACGACAAGCTGCTCCTCGCCACCGGCGGCCGCGCGCGCGAGCTGAACCTGCCGGGCGCAAGGCGCGCCAATGTCCTTGCGCTGCGCACCATCGCCGACGTCGACGCCATCAAGGCGCGGCTCGCCCCGGGCAAGCGCGTCTGCATCATCGGCGGCGGCTTCATCGGCCTCGAAGTCGCCGCCGTATGCGTGAAACTCGGCGCCAAGGTCACCGTGCTGGAAGGCCTGCCGCGCGTACTCGCGCGGGTGACCGCCCCGCCGGTGTCCGCGTTCTTCGAGCGCATCCACCGCGAGGCGGGCGTGGACTTGCGCATCGGCGCGCAGGTCGCGGCGCTGGAGGGCGAGCCGGAGGTGACCGCCGTGGCGCTGGCGGACGGCGCACGCGTCGACACCGACCTCGTCATCGTCGGCGTCGGCATCGTGCCCAACGTCGAGCTCGCGCAAGACGCGGGACTCGCGATCGACAACGGCATCGTGGTGGACGAATTCACCCGCACCTCGGACGAAAACATCTGCGCCGCCGGCGACTGCACCAACCACCCGAGCGAGTTCCTCGGGCGGAGGCTGCGGCTGGAGTCGGTGCAGAACGCGATGGAGCAGGGCCGCGCCGCGGCCTCGACGCTGCTCGGTAAGCCCGAGCCCTACCAGATGGTCCCCTGGTTCTGGTCGGATCAGTACGACGTCAAGCTGCAGATGGTCGGGATCAGCGCCGGCCACGACCAGCTGATCCTGCGCGGCGATCCGGCTACGACGAGGGCCTTCGCCGCGTTCTACCTCCGGGCAGGCAAGCTCATCGCCGCCGACGTCGTCAGCCGGCCCGCAGACTTCGCGTTCGCCAAGAAGCTGGTGGCCGCGCGCGCAAGGATCGATCCGGCACTGCTCGCGGACGAGGCGGTCGCGCTGAAGTCGCTGGCATGATCGTCATCCCGAGCGAAGCGAGGGATCGCGTTCCGGATGCGGTAGCCTTGTCGACGCGATTCCTCGCTTCGCTCGGAATGACATGACTCGACTCCGCTTCGTCCAGGCCACCGGTGCCGAGCACGTCGTCGACGCGCCGCTCGGTGAATCCGTGATGAAGGCCGCCACCACCAACTTCGTGGCCGGCATCATCGGCGAGTGCGGCGGTTCCTGTTCCTGCGCGACCTGCCACGTCTACGTCGACGAGCCGTGGTTCAGTCAGCTGCTGCCGCCGGACGCCATGGAGCAGGGCATGCTCGAGGGCGCGGTGGAGCCCGGTCCCCAGTCACGCTTGTCCTGCCAGATCGACGTCACGGAGAAACACGAAGGCATGATCCTCAGAATTCCCGCAGGCCAAGCCTGATGTTCCGCGGAAGCCGGGTAAAGGTGCCGCGTGACATCGGTCGCGTCGTCACCATCGACCGCGCCGCCGAGACCGACCCCAAGGACGTCGGCCTCGACCCGCGCCGCGTCGAGGCGATCTGGACCGCCGTCGAAGACCTCTACCGCACCGGCCTGCAGCCGGCGATGACGATGGTCGTGCGCCGTGAAGGCAAGATCGTTCTGAAGCGCGCCATCGGCTGCATCTCCGGCAACGCGCCGGGTGACGACCGTCCGCCGGTGCCGCTATCGCCCGACACGCCGATCAGCCTTTTCTCCGCGTCCAAGGCGATCAGCGCGCTGCTGGTGCACAAGCTGGTGGAGCTGAACCAGCTGTCGCTCGATGATCGCGTCGCCGAACACATTCCTAAGTTCGCCCAACGCGGCAAGGGCAAGGTCACCGTGCGGCAGTTGATGGCGCATCGCGCGGGCATCCCGCTGCTGCCCATCAAGGATCCCGACCCCGACCTGCTCAAGCACTGGGACGCGATCGTCGACATGCTCTGCGCCGCGGCGCCGGCCGACATGAAATTCCAGAAACAGGCCTATCACGCGCTGACCGCAGGATTCCTGATCGGTGAGCTGGTGCGTCGCGTCAGCGGCCGGGACCTGCGCGAGTTGCTGAAAGAGTGGATCGCCGACCCGCTGCAGGCGAAGCACCTGACTTACGGCCTCGCCCCGGCGCTGCGCGACCAGGCGCCGGTCAATGTTTTTACCGGCCCCAAGGCGTTCTGGCCGATCAACACGTTCGCGCGGCGCATCCTCGGGGTCACCTTCGAGGGCGCGGTCGAGGCGTCCAACAGCGATGCGTTTCTCAGCGGCGTCGTGCCCGCGGGAAACATATACGCCACTGCCGACGAAGCCAGCCGCGTATTCCAGATGCTGCACGACCACGGCAAGTGGAACGGCCAGCAGGTGTTCGAGGATCGCACGGTCGCCGAAGCGATCCGCCCGGTCGGCCCACTCCAGATCGACTCGATGCTGCGCATCCCGATCCGCTATTCGGCCGGCTTCATGCTGGGCGAGAACCCGTTCGGCCTGTACGGCCCGCGCTGTGCGCAGGCCTTCGGCCACCTCGGCTTCATCGCCGTGCTGTGCTGGGCCGACCGCTCGCGCGGCATCTCGGTGTCGTTCCTCAACACCGGTAAATCGGTGGCGCCGAGCGGTGTCCTGCGCCTTGCGCGGGTACTGGGGGCCATCAGCCGGGCTTGCCCGCCGCTCACTTGAGGTTCGGCGTCGGCACGTCCTGGATTGCATCCATTCCTAGAAGAAATATGCCAGCCAGAACCGCCCCAGCGGCTGCCACACGGCGTCCGCCGAATTCTTCCCGAAGCAAAACCCAACCTATGATGACGCCGAACACCACACTTGATTCGCGCAGTGCAACAACGGGCGCCAAGGGAAGCTCGGACATTGCCCATAGCGCGATGGCGTAGCCCGACACCGATAGCAAGCCAGCGACCAGTCCACTGCGCCACTGCGTCCGGATGAACTGACCGAGTACCGGTTTTCTTCGGGCGAAAGCGACAGCGACCATTCCAACGCCAGTCGCAATTTCAAGCCACGCGACGTATCCCAGGAGGGATGCCGACTGCCGCACGCCAAGGCCACTCAGGAAACTGTAAGCCGCAATGGCAACACCGGTCAGAAGCGCGAACACGACAGCCTTTCCGTTGATGCTGCGGCCGGACAGGGCGAGGGAAAGAATACCCGCTGAGAGTATGAGGACTGCCAGATTGGACAATGGCCCCAAAACTTCCCCCGCCAACGCGGCGGCAAGAAGTGCAACCAACGGGGGCGCGATACCGCGCGAGATGGGATAAACCTGGCTCATGTCGCCGACGCTGTAGGCCTTGAGCATCGATGCGTAGTACAGGTAATGGAACGCCGCTGCTGCAAGAAGAAACGGGACGCTCTGAGCCGAAGGGGCAGGGACCAGCGAAGCAACGACAAGGCCGGCGACCAATCCCACGATGCGAATCGACGTCAACGTCAGCAGGCGATCGGCGCTGCTCTTGACGATCGCGTTCCAGGACGCGTGGGCGATCGCGGCAATCAGGACGGCTGCATACAGCGAACCGTGCGACACAA
>DATLBT010000126.1:0-3567 GCA_035526825.1 Verrucomicrobiia bacterium
CGTCAGCACGCAGCGCGTACCGCCCGGCGTGTACATCGTCGCTATGCATTCGTTGCAGGCATTGCAGCCGGACACCTGCGTGGTGCCGGCAGCGAAGGCCTTCAGCAACGCCGGGTCGTGCAGCAGCGCCCGGCCCATGACCACGGCGTCGAAGCCCTCGCGCATCGCGCGCTCGATGCCCGCCACCGATTTGGCGCCGCCGAGGTAGGCCAGCCCTGAACCGATTGCGGCCCGGATTTCGCGCGCGCGCTCCATCAGGTACAACTCCGCGAAGGCGATATCCGGCTGCCGCGAGTGCATCAGCCGGCCGGCCAGGCGCATGAGCCCGGCATTAGCGCCTTCCATCGCCGCGAGCGGCATGCGGGATCCGAAGATGATCCACGGCGACTCGACGTTGAGCCCGGCGCTGAGCACCAGCAGGTGCGCGCCGGCGGCGGTCAGTTCGCGCGCGGTGGTCATGACGTCGTCGAGGGTCGCGCCGCGCGGGTGGCCCTCGTCGATGCTGATCTTGCAGCTCACCGCCATGTCGCGACCGACGGCGTCGAGCACCGCGCCGAGCACCTCGGCCGGATAGCGCGCGCGGGCCTTTGCCGAGCCGCCCCAGTCGTCGCGGCGCTTGTTGTAAAGCGGCGAGATGAACTGCGAGAGCAGATAGCCGTGGCCCATGTGCAGCTCGACCGCATCGAAGCCCGCGTCGCGCGCGGCGCGCGCACCCGCGACGAACTCGTTGCGCACCTGGTCCATCGCTGCGCGAGTCATCGCCGCCTTCAATGGCTTGCCGGAGAGCAGGCCCGGCGGGTTGAGGCCGCCGGAGGCCGACCACGGCCGCGGCGTCGACAGTTTCGGCAGGAAGGTGAAGGCGCCGCCGTGGGTGAGCTGCGCACTCGCGGCTGCGCCGGCCTTGTGCACCGCGTCGGTCAGCGCGCGCAGGTGAGGCACGGTTGGCGCGTTCAGCACCACCTGGTCGGGAAAGGTGCGACCGTCTTCGCTGACCGCGCAGTAGGCGACCGTCGTCATGCCGACACCGCCCTCGGCGATGCGCGCGTGATGGCGTACGAGCGCCTGCGTCGGCACGCCGCCGGGGGCCATGCCTTCGTTGGTGGCCGACTTGATGATGCGATTGCGCAAGGCCAGTGGCCCCAGAGTCCAGGGCGACAGCGCCTTCGTGAGTTCCGGACTCAAGCCGTCGTCCGAGTAGGCATATAGACAACCTCTGACCCCATCACTGCGGCCACCGGATGCCGGTGAGCTTCCCGCACTCGTCCCACAGCCGCGCGCGCAGCGCCGGATCCTGCGCCTTGCGCGAGGGGTTGACGCATTTGGGTGCGCCGCGAAATTGCGCGACACCGCCGGGGCCATAGAACTCGCCGCCTCGTGCGTCCGGCGCGGTGGCGGCGTGGAGCAGGGGCCGCGCGCCCTCGGCCGCGCTCTGGGCCGCCCAGCGCATCGCCGCGTCGAAGGCGAGCATTTCCAGCCGGTCGCGCAGCCGTCGCGGCGGCTCGGCGCGGCGCCCATCGCCGATCGCGGTGCGCGCGATGCCCGGATGCGCGGCAAGGCTGATGAGCGGCTGCTTCGCGGCGGAGGCACGCGCGTCGAGCTCCAGCGCAAACATCAGCGCCGCGAGCTTCGACTGGTTGTAGGCGCGCTGCGGCTCGTAGGAGCGGCGTGCGTGGAGGTCATCGAAATCGATCGACGCCTGCGCCTGCACCAGGCTCGAGGTCGTGACCACGCGCGGCGCCACGGCCCGCTTGAGCGAGGGCAGCAACTGCAGCGTCAATGCGTAATGGCCGAGTAGCGCGATGCCGAGCGACAGCTCGTGGCCCTCAGCGGTCTCGCGACGCTCCAGCGAAGGCAGGATGCCGGCGTTGTTGACGAGCAGGTCCAGCGGCTCGCCATGGCCATTGATCAGCGCGGCAAAGCTTTGCACGTGTGACAGGCTCGCGAGGTCGAGCGGCCGGAACTCAGTCGCGCAACCGCGATGAGCGCCGCGGATGTTCTCGGCCGCGAGCGCCCCGCCTTCGCGATTGCGGTCGGCAATCGTGACGTGCCAGCCCGCAGAGGCGAGTCCCATCGCCACTTCGTAGCCAACGCCGCTGGCGCCCCCCGTGACGACGGCCGCCGGCATCGCTCGTCCTACCGGGTCCCTACCACCGCACGATGCCCGTGACGCCAAAACTCGCCGGCTCCACGAAATTGGCGATGGTGAGGCTGGAGAAGCCCGGCCCGAAGTCGATGAAGTTGTTGGCGCTGTCTTCGTCGAGCGCGTTGCGCGCCCACAGCGCGACCTCGCCCAGGCGCGTGCCGCCGAGCGGGATGCCGGCGAGGGAGAGGCGCGCATTGAGGATCCCGTACGCGGGAACCTCGGTGTCAGGCGCGCTCTGCTTGGTCGCGTCGTAGCACGGTCGCGGGTTGCCGGCGCCGCCCATGCAGTCCGGATCATCGGGTCCGGTGAGTTGGTACGGGTAGGTGTAGAACGAGTCGGTCCACGCGTAATCGAGCGTCGCGCGCAGCGCGCCGAAGGGCAGCGTCCACAGCTCGCTGTCGACCACCAGGTTCCACGCCGTCTCCGGCGCGTGGACGAACGCGCGATTGTTCGCCACGTTCTCGTCGGCGCAGTTATCGGGCGCAGCGCCCGGCGCGGAGGGCGGGTCGCAGACGGCGTCGGTGAACTCGTCGTAGGCGGTGTCGAGCATGGCGTAATTCGCGCGCAGCGTCGTGCCCTCGAACGGCGCGACCGCGAGTTCGAGCTCAAGGCCCTCGACCGTCGCCTTGCCGGCGTTGCGGATAACGCTCGCTGCGGCGCCGCTGGCGGTGAAGATCGAGACCTGCAGGTTGTCGAGCTTGTTGTGGAATGCCGCCACGCTGAACAGCACCGTGCCGTCCAAAAACGAGCTTTTCGCGCCGAGTTCCAGCGACTGCTGCTCTTCAGGGAGGAATGGCCGGTTGGTTTCGTCCTCGTGTTCCTGCTGGTCGCCGGTAATGTTGCTGTACTCGCCGTTGAAGCCGCCGCTCTTGAAACCTTCGGCATAGCGCAGGTAAGTGTTGAGCCAATCGGTCCAGCGGTACGCGATGGCGCCCATCGGCGTGGTCGCGCTGAACTCGGCGCCGGGAGCGCGATAACCCTCGGGCAGCTGGTAGGTATACGGCACCGTGCTCGCGTCAGGCGAGAACCCGAACACGCGGTCGAGGTCCTTTCTCTCCGTCGTGTATCGCGCACCCGCGGTGACGGTGAGGTTCTCGATGGCTTCCCAGTCCATCTGGCCGTACAGCGCCTGGGCATCGGCCTGCGTGCCGTAGCGCGAGTCGAAGTCGAGCGTCACCGCGCCGTTGATGAGTACGTGGATGGGATTGTTGGTGAAGCCCTCGTCGGTGAAGTAGTACGCGCCGACGGTGTAATGCACCGGACCCAGCGCGCCGGAGAAATTAAGGTCCAGCGAAGTCTGCTCGTAGTCGGTGTCGCGGCTGCTGTGCGCCACGTCGTTCGGCGAGCCGTCCAGGTCGAGCGCGTCGAAGAACGTGACTTCGCGGATGCCACCGATGGCCTTGACCGTGAGCCAGTCGGCCGCG
>DATLBT010000127.1:0-3455 GCA_035526825.1 Verrucomicrobiia bacterium
GCGCAGGCCGCGGACACGCTGCGCAAGGCCGACGCGATCTTCATCCACGAGCTGCGCAAGGCTGGCTGGTACGAGCAGACCTCGCAGGCTTTCGCGGTGTTCCTGCCGGTCAACAGCGTCGGCGTGATGGGCGATGGCCGCCGCCATGAGCCGGTGGTCGCGCTGCGCGCGGTGCAAACGGTCGATTTCATGACCGCGCATTGGGCGCACCTGCCCTACGAGCTGCTCGACGTGGTGGCGCGGCGCATCGTCAACGAGGTGCCGGGCATCTCGCGCGTGGTCTACGACATTTCCGGCAAGCCGCCGGCGACCATCGAGTGGGAGTAGCGAGCGACGAGTCGTGGATGCGCCACGCGCTGAACCGCGCGCGGCGCGCGCAGGATCTCGGCGAGGTGCCGGTCGGCGCCGTAGTGGTGCAGGGTGACGCGATCGTCGCCGAAGGCTGGAACCAGCCCATCGTCAGCCATGATCCTTCCGCGCACGCCGAGCTGGTCGCGATGCGCGCGGCGGCGGCGGCGCTGAAAAATTACCGGCTCGGCGGGCTCACGCTCTACGTCACTCTGGAGCCGTGCGTGATGTGCGCCGGCGCGATCATCCATGCACGCATCGCGCGCGTCGTGTTCGGTGCCAGCGACCCCAGGGCGGGAGCGGTGAACTCGGTCTATGACGTCATCGCCAATCCGCGCCTCAACCACACGCCCCACTGGACCGGTGGCGTGCTTGCCGCCGAATGCGGCGCGCTGCTGCAGGAGTTCTTCCGTGCGCGGCGCTAGCGTGGCGCGTCGGGGCCATGGGCCCCTCCCACAGATCGACCTGCTGCGCGCTCTGTGGGAGCGGGCCATGCCCGCGACCGTTGCGCTGCTGGTCCTGACGAGCTGTGCCGTCGTCCCCCGCAATCCACGCTTCGACTACGAGGCGCTCGCCGAGCACGACGACACGGCCTACGACCTCGCCCGTTCGCTGACGAGCGAGGTTGGCTCGCGTTTCGCAGGCACCGAGGGCGACAAGCGCGCGGTCGGGTGGGCGCTACGCACGCTGAAGGAGCAGGGCTTCTCGAACGTCCGCGCCGAGCCGGTGACCGTGCCGGTGTGGAACCGCGGCAGCATCGCCGTCGAGCTGCGCGGGTCGGCGCCGCGCGCTCTCGACGCCGTTGCGCTCGGCGGCAGTGTGCCGACGCCGGACGCGGGCATCGAGGCCGCAGTGCTGAGTGTCGAATCGGTCGAGGCGCTGCAGAAGCTGCCCGACGCGGCCGTACGCGGTCGCATCGTGTATTTCGGCGCGCGCATCGAACGTACGCACGACAACTCGGGTTATCGCAAGGCCGCACCCACGCGCCGCCAGGGCCCGGTCGTCGCGGGCCGCAAGGGCGCGGCCAGCCACGATAGCCCTGGACAGTTCGCTGTCGCACATGTCCGTGAATGTCGCCCCCTCCGCATCATCCCCGTTGCAGTGCTGCTGCGGTCGATCGGCACCGACACGGATGGGCCACCGCATACCGGCCGGGTCGCGTACGAGGCCGATGCGCCGAAGATCCCTGCCGCCGCACTGGCTGCGGCCAGCGCCGATGCGCTCGACGCCGCAGTCGCCGCAGGGACGACGCGCGCGCGCATCGCGATCGGCTCCTCCTACGGCCCCGACGCGCAATCGGCCAATGTCATCGGCGAGATTCCCGGCGCGGGCAACGAGATCGTGCTGCTGGGCGCCCACCTGGACAGCTGGGACAACACGCCGGGCGCCAACGACGACGCCGCAGGTGTCGGTATCGTCATTGCCGCGGCGAAACGAATCGCGTCGTTGGGTCGCCAACCCGCGCGCACGCTGCGCGTGGTGCTGTTCGCCAACGAGGAGTTTGGCGCGAGCG
Source organism: Verrucomicrobiia bacterium (assembly GCA_035526825.1). Classification (GTDB taxonomy): domain Bacteria; phylum Pseudomonadota; class Gammaproteobacteria; order Nevskiales; family Nevskiaceae; genus JACPFV01. Next base: position 1,862 of record DATLBT010000127.1, read on the forward strand.
GCGCGAAGGCCTACGTGAAGGCCTACGCCGCGGAGTTGCCGCGCCACGCCATCGCGATGGAAGCCGACTCCGGCAGCAGCGCGGTGATCGAGCTCAACGGCTGGGTGGCCGACGCCGATTGGGCGTGGACGCGCAGCGTAGCGACCAAATTGACCCTCGTGCCCGGCGTGAATGGCCGGGAGGGTGGCATCGACGTCGCCGAGCTGCGCAAGCTCGGTGTGCCGGAACTGATCGCGACGCAGGACGCGACGCATTACTTTGACGTGCACCATACGGCGGCTGACACGGTCGACACGCTGGACTCGGCAGGCCTGTCGCAGGCGACCACCGTGTTTGCGACGATTGCACACGCGGCATCTCAGCGGCCGGAAGCGTTTGTCCGCGTAACCCCGGCAACCAAGTAGACGAAAGCTAGGAGACGGCATGGGCAACCTGGGTGGCGTGGCGCTGGCGATTGCGGTCGCAGCGAGCGGCTGGTGGCTGGCTGATGGGTTGCTCAAGTTCCGCAGCGCCGACCGGTATGTGACGGTCAAGGGCCTCGCTGAGCGGGAAGTGCCGGCCGACCTCGTGGTGTGGCCGATCACGTTCACGCAGACCGGCAACGACCTGCCGGCGCTGTATGAGCAGATCCAGGCCAATGGGCAGCGCATCGGCGCGTTTTTGAAGTCACAGGGACTCGAGGGCGCCGAGCAGGGGCTGTCGACGCCGCGCATCGAGGATTTCGACGCGCAAGGCTATCGCGAGAATCGCGCGGGCAATCGCTACAAGGCCGACGTCACTTACACCGTGCGCTCGCCCGATGTACCCACTGTGATCAAGGCAATGCGCGCTTCGGGCGAACTGGTGAAGGCCGGTGTCGCGCTGGCGCCGTGGGGCCCGGCGCCGGAATTCCAGTACACCCAGCTCACGGAGCTGAAACCGGCGCTGCTGGCGCAGGCCACTGAAAATGCGCGCCGCGCCGCCGAACAGTTCGCGCAGGACTCGGCCAGCCGCGTCGGTCGCATCCGCACCGCGAACCAGGGCCAGATCAACATCGCCGACCGCGATGCGGGCACGCCGCAGGTCAAGGCGATCCGCGTCGTGACCACGGTCGAATACGAGTTGGTCGATGATTGACGCACGTTCCATCGCTCTCGCAATCGCCGCCGTGCTCACCAGCTGCTCCGCATCGCCGCCAGTGAAGCAACTCGGCTGGGGCGAGATCGCCGCGCGCCCGATCGCGCCGGCGTCCATCAAGACCTTCTACGGCCGCGATCCCCAGCAGTTCGGCGAGCTGCGGTTGCCCGAAGGCGCGGGACCATTCCCGGTGGTGATGCTGCTGCACGGCGGCTGCTGGCTCGCCGAGTACGACTACAAATACATGGGCCACCTCGCCGAAGCATTCAAGCGCATGGGCGTAGCGACCTGGAACGTCGAGTACCGGCGCATCGGCAATGGTGGGGGCTGGCCGGCCACGTTCCGCGATGCGGCGGCCGCAGCCGACAAGCTCGCGGCACTCGGCAAGGAATATCCGCTCGACCTCTCGCGCGCGATCACTCTCGGCCATTCCGCCGGTGGTCAACTCGCCCTGTGGGTCGCCGGGCGCGCCGGCGCT
>DATLBT010000128.1:0-21206 GCA_035526825.1 Verrucomicrobiia bacterium
CGGCCCGCACGGGTAGCTCTTGCGGAAGCGCGCATCGAACACCATCCAGCACGGGATCGCGGCATTGCCGCGCGCCTGGTCGGCGTACACGGCGGCGACGAAGTCGGTGTACGGCGCGGCCTCGTTGCCGAAGCGCTTGCCGGCGTGGTTCACGACGACGCAGCCCGGCAGCGAGCGCTCGACGAACACCGCGGTCGACGATGATGCACCGGGGATCACGACCGTCGGCGCGCCCCAGGTGAGGTCCATGAAGTGGGTCGCGGCGCCGGCGGCGATGCCGGCTTTCAAACCCTCGCCTTCATTGCCGCGCGGCGCGGCAGTCCACGCGGCCTGCGTCGGCGCCGGCAGGTACTGCTCGCGCAACGCTTGTGACGATTCGAAGCCGCCGGTGGCGATGACCACGCCGCGACGCGCGCGCAGGCGCAGCGGCTTGCCGCCCTGCAGCGCGACGACGCCGACAACACGCCCCTGCTCGACGATCAGCGAGTCGAGCCGCGTCGACAACATCAGTGGCACGTTCTTGCGGAGCATCGCGAGGCGCAAGGCGCCGCTCAAACCCTGGCCCATGGTCAGGCGACGGTCGCGGCGCGTGCGGCGGCGCCACGCAAAATCGGTGAAGTAATTCCAGAACAACTTGAGCGTCAGCAACAGCCAGCCCTGGCTGCGCGCGAACAGCGTGTGCGCCTCGACCTGGTCCATCGACACGCGTCCGAACACCTGCGTGCTCGGGAATGCGGCGCGCAGCCGCTCGAATTCGTCGCCCAGCGTCATCGCATCGATCACCGCCGGCTGCAACGAGCGCGCGCCCGGCTTGCCGCCCGGCTTGTCGGGGTAGTAGTCGGGATACTTGGGCACGACGTCGAATTTCACGCCGAGCTCCTTGTCGAGGTACCCCACCATCTCGCGCGCGCGCTTGACGTAGGTCTCGAGCTTGCTCGCCGGCACGTCGTTGCCGATCAGCAGCTTCAGGTAGCCGAGGGCCTCGCCTTCGGTGTCGGAAATGCCGGCCTGTCCCATTTGCGCATTGCACGGGATCCAGATGCCGCCGCCGGATACGGCGGTGGTGCCGCCGTAAAGGTCGGCCTTCTCGATCAGCACCGTCTTGAGGCCGAGTTGCGCGGCGCACAGCGCGGCGGTCATGCCGCCGGCGCCGGAGCCGGCGACGACTACGTCGAATTCCTGGTCAGTCATCGTTGTCCCATGTCATCCCGAAGCGAGGGATCGCGTGCAGCAACGAGGAACGCGATCCCTCGTCAGTGCGCTCCTCGGGATGACACATTCGCCTAAATGAAAAAGTCGGTGTTGTCCCGCCCCAGCATCACCCCACCGAAGTTCTTGCCGAACAGGTCAGGATTGTTGGCGTAGTGAGCGCGCGCCGCGTGGATGTCGAGGAAGTGCCGCACCACCGGGAAGTCGTTGAAGATGCCGCGGCCGCCGCACGCCGAGAGGATCTGGTACGCGTGCTTGGCGCAGCGCTCCACCACCTGGGCCGCCTGGTAGCGGTACTGCAGGCGCTGGTTGACCTCGACCTGGCGGCCGTTGCGCGCCGCGTCCATCAGCACGTCGAAGTTGCGGTTCAGCACGAGCTTCATTTCGTCGATGGCGACGGTGGCGTCGGCCATCGCCATCTGTGCCGGACCCTGGTCGGACGTCTTTACACCCATGTTGCCCATCCAGGCCTTGCCCCAGTCGCGGAACGCATTCACCGCGCCCTGCAAGCTGCCGATCGCGGCGCTCGACACCGCGCGCACGAAGATCTGCCCGAACGGCAGCTTGTACAGCGGCGCGGTGAAGGTTTCGCGGCCGGGATTGGTACCCATGAAGCCGTCGGACGCCTTGTGCGTGCGGTACTCCGGCACGAACACGTCCTTGACGACGATGTCCTTGGAGCCGGTGCCCTTGAGGCCCATGACGTTCCAGGTGTCGATCACTTCGTAGTCGGACTTCGGCAGCAGGAAGGTGCGGTACTCGGGCGGCACCTTCGGGTCCTTGCTGAAGATCAAGCCGCCGAGAAACACCCAGTCGCAGTGGTCGATGCCGGACGAAAAGCCCCAGCGCCCGGAAAACCTGAAGCCACCTTCGACCGGCGTGACCTGGCCCTTGGGCATGTAGGTCGATGCAATCAACACGCTGGTGTCCTTGCTCCAGACATCGGCAGCGGCGCGCGGATCGAACAGCGCGATCTGCCAGTTGTGCACGCCGATGACGCCGTAAATCCAGGCGACCGACATGTCGCCCTCGGCCAGCGTCATGCAAATGTCGTAAAACACTTGCGGGTCCATCTCGTGGCCGCCGTATTTCTTCGGCTTGAGCACGTCGAACAGGCCGGCGGCTTTCATGTCGGCCACCGTCTCCGCGGGCACCGAGCGCAGGCTTTCCGTGCGCGCGGCGCGTTCAGCCAGCACCGGCACGAGTTCGCGGGCGCGCTGGACCAGCGCTTCGGGGGTGGTGGCGGCGTTCTGGCGTGCATGCATTTGCAAGGGAATCTCCACTGGAAAGCATCGCGGGCAGGCCCGCTCCCACAGGGGCAGGCCCTGAGCGTTTTTTCACATTTATCGGGAGCCCCAGCATCGTCCAAAGTGACTAAGAAATAGCCGGCTTTTTTCGGCATTCTGCTCGCACGCAGTAGTCGCGGAGAAACCGTCATGAGCGCCAAGCCCAATCCGTCCCCGATCAACCTCAAAATCCTGCTCGAGGGCAAGACACTCGAGCGCGCGCCGTTTCCCGTGCCATCGGGCTGGTTCTTCGTCGACTACTCCGAGAGCGTCAAGGCTGGCGAGCTGCGCAACGTCACCATCTTCGACCAGGAATGGGTGCTGTTCCGCACCGAGGGCGGCAAGGTCGGCATGTCGGATCCGTATTGCGCGCACCTCGGCGCGCACATGGGCCACGGCGGCAAGGTTTGCGGTGAGGCCCTGCGCTGCCCCTTCCACCACTGGGAATACAACACCGAAGGCTGGTGCACGAAGGTGCCGTACGGCACGCGCACGCCGCCCATCACCAAGACGCAGCCGATCGTGCGCATGCTGCCGATCGACGAGCGCTGGGGAATGATCTGGGCCTGGTACCACCCGAACTGCGAGCCGCCGGCCTGGCAGTTGCCGAACGTCGAGTGCCTCGAGCAGCCCGGCTACGTGCCGACGCGCCGCGGCTCGTGGGCGGCCAACACCATGGTCCAGGAAATCGCCGAGAACGGCGTCGACTTTGCGCACCTCAAGTTCCTGCACGGCTCCCCGGTGATTCCGCCGGCCGAGGTGAAGTTCGAGCAGCACATCTTCAGCGTGAACATGGCCGGCGGTTACATCGAGGGCAAGAGCTACGGGCCTGGCCTGAACCTGTTCAACTTCAACAAGGACGGCGCCACGGCGCACATGATCTCGTACACGCAGCCGATCACGCGCGACCGCTCGCAGATGAACATGAGCTTCACGCACAAGAACTACGAGGATCCGAAGACGCTGGCGCTGGCCAAGCACCTCGTCGACCACATGATCGGTTCGGCCGCCAACGAAGACAGCGCCGGCTTCGAGGCCGTCGACTTCATCATCTGGAACAACAAGAGGTACCGCCACGTGCCGCTGCTCTGCGACGGCGACGGCCCGATCATCCAGTTCCGCAACTGGTTCAAGCAGTTCTACGTAGAGCAGGCGAAATTCTAGGGGTTAGGGAACAGACAAAGCAGGAAGGAGCCAGGCCAATGTCCGCAGTCATCAAGACGCCGCTGCACACGATCGAGGCCAAGCCGCCGCCGGATCGTTACGCCCGCGGGTGGCATTGCCTGGGCCTCGCCGCTGATTACCGGGATGGCAAGCCGCATGGCATCGACATCTTCGGCACTCGCCTCGTCATTTTCCAGGGTCAGAGCGGCAAGCTGAACGTGATGAACGCCTGGTGCCCGCACATGGGCGCCGACCTCTCGATCGGCAAGATCGAGGGCGACAACCTCGTCTGCAAGTTCCACGCATGGAAATGGGGCGCCGACGGTGCTTGCAAGGAAATTCCCTACGCCAAGCGCATCCCGCCCAAGGCCCGCATCCAGGTGTGGCCGACGCTCGAGGAAAACAAGCTCCTGTTCGTCTGGAACGATCCGGAAGGCCACGGCCCGCGCGCCGAGCAGGTCATCCCGCGCATCGAGCCGGTGTTCAACACCGCCGAGTGGTCGGACTGGTCGATGGTGAAGTGGACCATCAAGAACAACTGCCGCGAGCTCATCGACAACATCGCCGACATGGCGCACTTCGGCCCGGTGCACGGCGGGTCCGGCACGATCTACTTCGCCGACATCTTCGAGGGCCACAAGGCCACGCAGGTGATGGTCGGCAAGTTCGACAGCCTCGGCGGCAAGGACGATTACCTCACGACGATCGCCAGCTACTACGGCCCGGCGTACCAGATCACCCACATGTTCGGGAACATGGGCGGCTACCCCGTCGAGTCGATCCTGCTCAACTCTCACACGCCCATCGACCAGAACAGCTTCGAGTTGCGCTTTGGTGTGATGGTCAAGAAATTCCCCGGCATGACCGAGGAAGCCTGCGCCGGCATGGTCAAGCAATACGTCGACATGACCAACAAGGCTTTCGGCGAGGACGTCGAGATCTGGCACAACAAGGTGCGCATCGACAACCCGCTGCTGTGCGACGGCGATGGCCCGGTCTACCAGAACCGCCAGTGGTACGAGCAGTTCTACCAGGACTGGTCCGCCCTCGGCGCGGATCAGCAACAACGCCGCGTGCACGAGATCGACAAGGGGCTCGAGAAGAAGCCGGAACTCAGGCACGCGTTCGACGGCCCCTGAAAAAATAGGGACGCACACCATTTAACCGTTTACTAAAGGGGACAGTCCCCATTTTCGAAAAGACGAAAATAGGGACAGTCCCCGCAGAATCGCGATTACCGGTAAGGTACCGCGCTCACCCAATTCATCCGAAAGCTGGAGACCTTCATGGCCGTCAATGATTTCCTCAAGAAGCTGACCACGACGCTCGACCCGGGCGCCGCCTCCGGCACCAACTGCGTGCTGCAGTTCAACACCAGCCAGCCGTCGTACATCACCATCAAGGATGGCAAGGCAACCCTGACCGAAGGCGCGGCCTCCGGCCCCGACGTCACGCTGATCATGGCCGACGAAGACCTCGAAGCCCTGCTCAAGGGCGAGCTCAACGGCATGCAGGCGTTCATGACCGGCAAGCTGCAGCTCGAGGGCGACATGATGCTGGCGCAGCGGCTCGGCAGCTTCTTCGACGCATCGAAGCTCGCGTCATAGTGTCATCCCGAACGCAGCGAGGGATCGCGTTCAGGTTGCACCCACGCTGAACGCGGCCCCTCGCTGACGCTCGGGGTGACAAGAAAAAGCCGGCGCAAGCGGCTTTTTTATTGCCGGTGCGATCGCTCCAGGGCCTGCAACGCCTCGGCGATCGCAGCCTGGTGCGCGCCGAACGCCTCGAAAGGCGTCGCCGGGTCGACCCCATGCGGCGCGCCGTAGTACACGTCGATTTTCGAGAACGGCTTCGGCAGGCGAAATCGATCCCAGCTGTTGAAAGTCCAGTACCGCGCGGGGACGGTCGCGTAAGGCACTACGGGTACCTCAGCGCGGCGGGCCATCTCGATGATGCCGGGCTTGACCACGTCGGGCGGACCGCTCGGCCCATCTACCGTCACCGCCCCGGGTGAGCCGGCCTTGAGCTGGTCGATCATCTGGTCTTTGGCTTCCTTGCCGCCCTTGTCGCGACCTTGCTTTCGCGAACTGCCGCGCACCGCCAAGTGCCCGAGGCGCTTGCACAGGAAAGCCACCACGTCGCCGTCGGCCGAGCGCGACACGATCACCGTGTGCGGCGTCCCGGTCTGGGCGAGGATCCCGGCGAACAGGTTGCGGTGCCAGATGGCGAAGACGTAGCTGCCGCGGCCGAGGGCCCGGGCGCGCTCGACGTGCTCGACACCGTGAAACTGGAAGCGGTAGGTCGCGTGCAGCAGGCGCACGAGGCTGTAGACCAGCAGGATCGCGAGGGTTTTCATCCCGCATTGTGAGGGATTCGGGTTTGGCGGGTCCTAGAGCTTCTCCGCCGCTTCCCACTCGTAGATCTTGTCCTTCGCAGCGCGTGCATCCGCGGCCTGGGGCGCCAGGTACAGGTAGCGCTTCATCTCGACCATCGCCTCCGGGTAGAGCTCCAGCTCACCGTAGATCAGCGCGAGGTTGAAATGCCCGGCAGGCCACTGCGGCAGCGCTTGCAGCGCCGCGCGGTAGACGCGTGCCGCCTCGATGACGTTTTGCGCACGCACGGCCGCTTCAGCCTGAATCAGTGCGCGGCGCATCGGCTCAGTGTCAGATGGCGCGTTACGCAAGGCTTCCTGGAACGCGACGTCCGCAGCGGGCTCGACCGGCGCCGCGCGGCGGCCGAGCGACGCCCAGCCCTGCACGATCGCCCTCACGCCCGGTCCTGGGGATGGCACGTAGATGTACTTCTGGCAGGGCTGCCGCAGGTCCTGCCGAGCGCAGATCCAATAGAGCGGCTCGATGCTCTGGCGGTTGTCACTGGAGATCGACACTGCCGGGAACGCACGATAAGGCACGGTCCAGAGCGTCGCGTTCGGCGGACAGGTCAGGCCGATCTTCGCGCCCGTCGCGACGGTGGCTGTCGGCAGCGAGTAGTCGACCGCCCCGAAACCGCCCGAAGTGGTGCCCGCCGTGCAGCGGATCTGGCCGACATTGGAGCGGATCATGTCGAGCGCGGCGAGCGGGTCCACCGTGGCGGCGTCGACCTCGGGCGGCAGGTACGCATTCGGCTTCGCGCAGGCGCCCAGAAGTACCGCGCCACCCAGCAACAGCGCTTTCCTCGCGTTCATTTTGGCCCCACCGTGACCCCCGGCCTCACCCTAGCACCGTGAATTCAACAGGCGCAATATGACCCGGCGATGCAGCGGAGGCTTTCGATGCGGCAGACGATCATCGGCGCGGCACTGCTGTCGACCTGCGCCGCTGCGCACGCGCAATCCGGCGCCGAGGCGCGGGACTGGGCCGCATGGTGCAAGCGCCAAGGCGGGCAGGTGCGGGTGACGTCGAGCAACCCCGTGTGCATCCCGCCCGCCGGCGGCACGAGCTCCGGCTACACCCAGGGCCAGCAGCAGATGCTGGATCTCGCCGGCCAATTCGGCAGTGCGCTCGGCGCGTCGATCCGTGGAGGGCTGGAAGCCGAGGCCCGCGCCGCGGAGATTCGGCGCATGCAGCGGTCGTGGGAAACGGAGCAGGCCCGGCTCAATGCGGTAACGCAGGTCGACGTCCAGAAGCAGCGCTCGGCGGCGTTGCTGGCGAGCATGCAGGGAACGATCGGCGGCTCCGAGCTCGGGACCGCGCGCACGCCGACGGGATCGCTGCAGCCCAAGACCGGCGAGGAGGCGCTGCGGGCGCCGGCCACGGTGCAAGGCTCCGCCGTGGAACCGGACCGTTCCCCCGCCGTGCGCCAGGCCTGGGACGATTACCTCAAGGCACTCCAGCGCAAGCACGCTGCCGAGAAAGCACTCGCGGAGAAGGAAAGCGAGCGCGAACTGGCGCGCAAGCTGACCGCCGAAGCCGCGCGGCAGGGGCGTCTTGTCGACGAAGCCGCGGCAATGGACGCAAAGGCCCGCGAGGAACTCCACACCGCCCGCACCGAGGCCATCGCTGCCGCGGGTGCACTGACGGCGGCGGAAAAGCGCCGCGACCGCCTGGGCGAGTAGAAGGCGCCCTACCTCATCATGTCCGACGGGCCCCAGTAGGCGCGCATCGACGCAAACTTGCCTTCGCCGTCGAACGTCATCACATCGATGACGCGAATCACCATCTGCGTGCCCTGGTACTTCAGGTTCACGTCGAACGCCATCGCCGCCGAATTGCCATGCGAGCCGCGAATCGGCGCGGCGAGCGCCAGGCGCGCACCAGTCGTCATCGCGTACTTGTAGAACTCGCGGATCGCGGCCTCGCCCGACTTCACCGGCGTGCCGACGGGGTCCTCGACGGTCGCGTTCTTCGCATACAGGCCCACCACGCCTTCAACGTCGTCGGCGTTGTAGCGATCGATGTACGCCTGCATGGCCTGCTTCATCTGCTGCTCGTTGGGCACGCCGTTTCCCCGTTCTGGATGGCAAAAAGCATCGTCGGGCAGGCGCACGCGGCACCGAATCACCCGTTGGGACGAGCGCGCGGGGCCTATCCCCTATACTGCCCGCCGGAGAGTCGGGGGCTTCCGATGGCGACGAGCATGAAGAGCGTTGCGGCCAACGTACGCGCCAGCGGGCGCGCCGCGGTTGCGCGTGCCGACCTGACCAAGGGCATCTCGCTCGGCAAGGTCGACGCCCTCCTCGGCGCCATCTACGACGGCCCGATGCAATCGCCGCCCTGGTCCACCGCACTGCCCCTGCTGCGCGACGTCCTGCGCGCCAAGCACGTCACCCTGATGCTGCGGCCGCCCTCGCCCGATTCATCGGGCGTCATGATCAATACCGGACCGGTCACTTCGCAGGGCGTCGAGTCCTACGAAACGCACTTCTTTGCACTCGACCCGTTCGTGCGGCTCAAGGAAGGCGAAGTCGTGACGGCCGAGGAGCTGATCGGCAAGGCCTGGCTCGACAGCCCGGTCTATCGCGAATACCTGCAGCCGCTCGACATCCGCCACCTGCTCGGCACCGACATCTATACCGAGGAAGGCATCGAGTGCCGCCTGCGCATCACGCGCTCGCACGAAGCCCGGCCGTTCACCGGCGAGGACAAGGCGCTGGTGCGCTGGCTCGTGCCGCACATGAAGCGCTCGATCCAGCTGCATGCGCGGCTCGACTTTCTCGAGTGTGAGCGCCAGCTGTTCGCCGGCACCGTCAATCGCATGCTGCTCGGCATGATCAGCTTCGACCATGCCGGCAATCTGCTCGAGACAAACCAGGAAGCGCGCCGCATCCTCGCCGAGAAAGACGGCATCACGCTTTCCGGCAACATGCTGGTTGCGCACGGCAGCAACGAAGGCCGTGAACTGCAGCGCATGATCCGCCAGGCGCTGTCGCCCATTACGCCGGCGGCACAAGGCCCGGGCGTGGTCGAGGCGCTTGCCGTGACGCGGCCGTCGGGCCGCGCCAAGCTCGGCGTGCTGGTCAAGGCCATCCCGCTGGGCCAGTGGTCCGAGAGCCGTCATCGCCCCGCCGTGGTCGTATTCCTGCGCGACCCCGAATCCAATGCCGTGCAGCCGAGCCACGAACTGGTGCGCCGATTGTTCGAGCTCACACGCATGGAGGCGACGCTGGCGTTGCTGCTCGCCGAAGGGTATACGCTCGACGAGGCGGCCGAGAAGATGAATGTGCGGCGCAATACCGCGCGCACGCATTTGCGGTCGATCTTCTGCAAGACCGGCGTCACGCGGCAGACGATGCTGGTGCGGTTGCTCCTCAACAGCGTCATCAGCCTGGGCTAAATGGTGTCAGACCCCACGGCCGACCCGCTCGCGCTGACGCGGCTGGTGACCGAATACGCCTACGCCATCGACGAGCGCAATTTCGACGCGCTCGATCGCGTGTTCACTGCCGACGCCTACATCGACTACCGCGCGATGGGCGGCATCGATGGCCCCTACCCCAAGGTCAAGGCGTGGCTGCCGATGGCCTTGAAGGATTTTCCGGGGTTCATGCACTTCATCGGCAACCAGCTGTTCGACGTCACCGGCGACACGGCAACTGGCAAGGTCGCATGCCTCAACCCGATGCGCGTGCCCAAGGTGGGCGGCGGCGACGAGACGATGATCCTGGGGCTCTGGTACCTCGACAAGTACGAGCGCACGCCCGACGGCTGGCGGATCACCGAGCGCGTGGAGAAGCGCTGCTTCGACCACAGCATGCCGGAGTGGATGAAGAAGGCGTTGAAACTGGCCTAGGTCCAAACCCACCCGTTCACCCCGAGTAGCTCGCGGAGCGAGCATATCGAGGGGCCGGCACCGTCCCTCGATACGCGCCTCCGGCGCTACTCGGGATGAACGGCCTTTCTCACACCCCCGCTAAAACTTCCCCGGCGGCAGTTTCTTGCCGTGCTTCGCCAGATAATGCGTGGTGAAATTCGGCACGTCTTTCACCTCGGCCATCGTCTCGAAGATCCGCTCGTAGGTCGCGCGCTGGATCAGCCAGCGGCCCTCGCGCTTGACGTAAGTGTCCTTGTACAGCGCGCTGCCTTCGGTGACGATCTTGTGACGCAGGTCGATGAACCAGTCGCGCAGGTACCACGTCCCCGTCGCCTCGGTCGGCGATGTCACGTCGATCTCGGGATGGTGCACCTGGTGGCAGCCCACGGCCTCCGAGTGAAACGCGTTCTCGAGCGCGCTGATGATCTTGTCGCGCCCGCTGAACTCGTATTTGTAGCGGCCGCCGATGTAGGAGATGCTCGCGTCCTCGGTGAACAGCGTCTTCATCTCGGTGAAGTTCGCGGTGTCGAGGCAGCGGCAGTAGGCGTACTTCACGCGCTTGATCAGCTCGATGTCTTCGAGTCTAAGCGCCATGTCGGTTCAGTCCTGTCGCGCCCAGGGGCGCTCCCACAAAAGATTTCACAAGAGTAATCAGACGCCAAAGCCGCCGGAGACGTTGATCTGTTGTCCGGTCACATAGCCGTTGGTGGCCAGGAACACCGCGGCGTGGCCAATCTCCTCGGGCTTGCCCCAGCGCTTGAGGCACAGCAACTTGTGCGTCTCGTCGGTCCACTTCTGGTCGAACACGCCACGCTCGAGCAGCACCAGGAACATGCCGGCCTCGATCACGCCGACGAGGATCGAGTTCGCGCGGATGTTGTGGCGGCCCTCTTCCTTGGCGATGCCCTTGATCAGTGCCTCGTTGGCGGCCTTTGGAATCACTGACAGGCCATCCTTGGGTGGATACCACAGGTGGCCGGCCGAGCCGAGGTGCACGTAGGAGCCGCCGCCGTTCTTGCGCAGGTGCGGCAACGTCGCTTGCACCGCGTTGAAGAAGCCGTGCACTTCGATGTCGATGGACTTGCGCCACAGCTCCTGCGGCACATCGGCGAGCTGCACCTGCTCGACCACCGGCCCGGCGGCCCAGCCCACGGTGTGGATGCGGCCGTGCGCCTTCACCGCCGCCGCAACCGCGACATCGACTTGGGCGCGATCGGCGACGTCCGCCTGGTGCACGGTGACCCTGCGGCCCGCCGCGGCAATGTCACCGGCGACCTTCTCGGCCACGTCCTTCTTCGACCTGTAGACGATGGCGACGTCGGTGCCGGCCTTGGCAAAGGACTTGGCCACATGCTGGCCGATGCCGCCGCTGCCACCGAACACGAGCGCGGCGCCCCCGGGAAATGAATTCTGGTTCATGGCAAGTCCTTCAGGGTCCCAGGTGGAATGTGTTGGGATCGAAATAGCGTGACGCTGGCGGCTTCGCCGCATCGAGCTTGCCGGTCTTGAGCACGGTGCGCGTGCCGGAGCTCGCGTCGCGCATCTCGATTTCGCTTACGTACCAGAGTTCGCCAGACTTACGCAGCGATCCCGCGGGGGAACTCAGCTCTTTCGAGACCTTCTTGTTATCCCAGAACTCCGCTCGCACCGCGACGCACGCCTGCTGGTCGACCCAGACCTTGGCCATGGTGTAGCGCGTTTCGGTGCCCGGCACGGCGCGGGCCGTGAGCACGTAAGCCGGCCGGCCATTGACCTGCTCCGTCACCAGCGACTCCGCCAGCAAGTCGACGAACGCGTTCTGCAACTGCTTGAAATCGAAGTAGCTGAAATTGGTGCCCAGCAGGGATGCATCGGCGAAGGTGCCGGTCACGCGGCGCACCCGCTTGACGCCCGGCAGGTAGACGAACATGCCATCGCGCAGGTAGTCGTCGGTCTCGCGCACAAGGTACGCGGCGCCCTTGAACTCGGCGGGCGCGTCGACGCGCAGCGTCGCGTGCATCATCGCGCCCTGGGGGCCGCCATTTTCCTTGCTCGAGTACAGGCGGCCCTGCAGCGTGCGCGAACCGCCGACGCGATCGTAGGTCGTCAACTCGAGCTGGCCGATGGTCAGGAATGGCGGCACGCGAGTCCGCATGCATTCGACGACGCTCTTGGTGGTTTCCTCGGCGTGGGCGTTCGGAATCAGCAGCACGAAGAGCAGCAATGCAAGGCGTTTCATGGTTTCCCCCTAATGTCCGTCACGCGATCAGCGCGAACGATCTCTCCAGCATCCAGCATACGGCCATCGCTCCGATGCCGTGCGCAGCGAGCGCGGGTCCGGGGCGCGGCCACGACCAGCGCCGCGCGGCGAGCGCGGCGACAAGCAACAACGCGATCACGGCGAGTTGCGCGGCTTCGATGCCGAGATTGAACGCCAGCAGCGACAGCGGCACAGCGTCAGCCGGCAGGCCCGCTTCGCGCAGCGCGGCGGCGAAGCCGAGGCCGTGGATCAGGCCGAAGGCGGCGGCAGTCAGCCAAGGCGGCGACGGGTGGTGCCATCGGCTCGTCGGGCCCAGGGGCCCTCCCACAGAGAGATTCGGGAGGGGTTTTTGGCTCGGTGCAGTCACTAAATCCTTCTGTGGGAGGGCCCCTGGGCGCGACGCGCGGGTGATCAACGCCAGCGCAACCCATAGCAGCGACGCCGCGATCAGCAGCTCCGCCAGCGGCGACATCATCGGCACCACACCGAGCACCGCGAGGCTCAGCGTCACGCTGTGCCCCAGCGTGAACGCCGTGACCGTCGCGACCAGCGACCGCACTCCCGGCACCAGCAGGAACAGGCCGAGCAAAAACAGCAGGTGGTCAAGGCCGAGCACCAGGTGTTCCATGCCCATCGCGAGGTAGGGCCCGAACACCCCGACCGGCTCCAGCGCCACGATCGTCTCCGGCTCATCCGCACCGAGGAGCGCGCTGAATGGCGCGCCGGCCAGCGGAACCACGCGCACGATCACATTGATGCCGCTACCGTCCAGCCCATCGACCGCCAGCGCCGCGCCCGCGAGATCGCCCTCGCAACGCACGACCCACCGGCGCGTCAGCGCCTCGCCCGCTTCGATCCGCTCATCCGGCGTCGACAGCGCCGTGCACGTTTCGGGCAGCCGCGGCGTTACCGGACCGCTCGCCGCGCGCGCCACCGACGTGCGCCACAGCACCGCGTAACGCTCCGGCGCCACTTCGGTGAGCTCGAGCAATCCCGGCGCGAGCGGATGCGCCGTCGCAGGCAACGCGGCAAGCGCCAACAGCAGCGCGGCGAGAGCCCTCATCGCGATGCCACTTGCGGCCACTGCACGCGCACCGGGTAGGCCGCGCGCAGCACCGCCGAAGCTTCTCGCACGCGCTCGCCCTCAAGCTCTTCGCGCGCGGCGTACCGGGCGCGGCGTTGCGCCGCGACGGTATCGATCGGGGTCACAGGCACATCCTCGACGCGCACGGTGTGCGTGCCATACGCCGACTCGATCGGCCCTACCCACTGCCCGCGCGGCGCCGCCATCACGGCGCGGGCGAATGCATCGCCGAAGATCCGCGCCAACTCGTTTTCCGTGCGCGCCTCGACCTGCGCCCCCGGCAAGAGGCTGGCGCTCGCCGCATCGCGCGGCCTGAAGCGCTGCTCGAAGCGCACTCGCGGCCGCGGCGCATAGCGCGGCGCGTGCGCTTCGATGTGGGCGCGCACGTCGGCTTCGGCCACGACGAGGTCCGCGACCATGCGCTCCTCCATCGCCTGCACCAGGCGTCGACGCGCAACCACGTCGCGCCTTGCCATGCCCAGCGCCAGTGCCTCCGCCAGCAGCGCGGCATCGCCGGCAGGCGCCTCGCGCCGTGCGAAGCGCAGGTTCTGCACCAGGCGGCTGCGCACTACCGCGTCGCTGCGATCCAGGCCGAGTCGCAGCGCCTCGCGCACCAGCATCTCCTCGTCGGCGTGGCGGCGGATCATTGCGTCGAGCTGCGACGATGTCGGTGGCACGCGCGTTTCCGCGATCCACTCCGCGCGCAGTTGCTCGACCTGCGCGACGCTGACCACGATGGGCTCGGCGCCGACGCCGAGCGTGCGGCCGTCATCGGTGACCCAGCGCAGCGCAAACAACAGCAGGCCCAGCGCTCCCATACGCGCCATGGCCTTCACGACGGCCGATACCAGATCGGCGACGTCCATGCGCGCTCCTGCACCGACTTCGGATACTTGGATGCGCAGCAACCCGCCAGCGGATCGCTCTGCCCCGGCGGCGTCGCCGGCCGCGGGCAGGTCGCACCCGCCGCGGCGCACTGGTAGGCGTGCCAGCGGCAACTCGGGTTCTGCACGATGCGCGCGTAGTAAAACGCCGGCTGCGCCGCGTCGAAGGCCGGGTCCTGCCAGACGGTGCACAGCGCGTCGAAGCCCGCGCCGGCGGTTTCACACGTCGTCTCGTTCACGCTCGCACCGTTGTTGGCGTCGCCTGCGACCTCGAACACCTGCTCCTGCGGATCGCCGTTTGCGTCGACCCAACCCTTGACGATCTGCACGCGCTGCAGCGGCAGGCCCGCCTCGCCTTCAGCGCCCGGATCGCGCAGCGCCGACACCGCGAAGCGCGGCTTGCGCCCGGCTGGCGCCGGCGATGCGAGGTCGCCGCCCATCGGCACGCCGAGGCCGTAGCCGTGCGCGACGAAATTGCCGCTTCCGCACATATCCGAAGGAAGATCCCAGCCGCCGAAGAACCGCACCACCATGCGTGGGCCGCTGGTGCCGTAGGCCTCGCGCCGGCGCATGGCGTCGTACAAGGACTCGCGCGTGTTCTGCTCGGCCCACAGCACGGCGAGGCCGCCCGGGTTGTATTCAATGAGGTCGGTCAGTCCCGCCGGCATCGTGCGGTTCGGCTGCCCCGCGCCGCCATGGCCCGGGAAGCGGTCTTCCAGCACCTGCCCTGGCGCGCCGATATGCGTATCGCTCGAGCCAATGAAGCCGTACTTGAACGGGTTCTCGCCGAGCGATTGCTCGAGCACCAAGCCCTGCTTCAACGCCGCTCGCAGGAAATCGCCCTCGAGCGGCGGGTTGCTGTTCTGCAGCCGGCTGCCGGCCAGGTTGTTGTACGGCAGGATCTCGTAACCGCACAGCTCGTCGGCCGCGCTCGCGCCCTGGTTGAGGCATTCCGACTGGCCCTTGTGCTGCATGATCTCGGCCAGCGGCTCGTTGGCGCGCTTCACGCGCGCGAATTCGGCGTCGAATGGCTCGCCGCTCGGATTCGTGGTCTGGAACATGATGCCGTTCGAGAGGTTCGAGTTGTGCGGGATCGTCAGCGACTCGCAGCCGTCTTCGGCCCGGCACGTCGTGGCGAGGCCGAACCACAGGTGCTCGGGGTGCGCGGCGTCGAAGTAGCTGATCGGCAATTGCGGCACCGTCTCCGACTTGAACAGCACGTTGCGATGCCAGTTGTTCGATTCAGGGCTGCCGGTCCACTCGTAGCCGACGAACGTGGTGAAGCGGCACTCTGCGGAGCGGTCGTAGAACGCCTCGGCCGCGCGCTGCAGCTCGCCCCACGGCGTGCGCGCCGCCTCGAGGCAATCGGCGCCGCCTTCGCCGCAGTACGGCAGCCGCGGCACCTGGCTTCCGTAAGGCCCGCCCGGCGTGCCGCGCTGGGCCACCTGCGCGTTGAACGCAAGGAATGCCTGGTCTGGCTGCGCGCGGTAAAACTGGCACTCGGACGAGGTGTAGCCCGGGTACTCGGGATGGGTGCAGATCTCGGTCTCGCCGAAGAACTCCGAATGGTCGGTCACTGCCGCGAAGTCCAGCGGCCGCACCAGTTGCGTCGAGCGCAGGCCATTGCCGTCGGCGTCGTAAGGCTGCACCGGGATGCGCTCGCCGAGCGCGAGGCGGTACGCATCGTGCGGGCCTACGCGGGTGGCCTGCGTACTCGCATCGAGGGAGTACTTGGTGTGCACGTGCAGGTCGCCGAAGTAGGCGTTGCGCCCGGGGTTGCGGTCGAGGCACTGGCGCGCGACGGGGACGTCGGGCGGCGGCGCGCTGCTGCTGCAAGCGGACAATGCCAGTGTCATCCCGAGGAGCGTAGCGACGAGGGATCGCGTGCAGCTTCGGAAACGCGATCCCTCGCTGCGCTCGGGATGACACGGAGTGCGCTCGGGATGACACGGGGTCATGACTTGTTTACTCCTGCTGCCGACAGGAACGCCGGACGCTCGCCGCCGCCGTGCAGCACCAGGTTCGTGCCCGAGGCATAGGCAGCGCCCTTCGACGCAAGCCACACGCAGGCGTCGCCGATTTCTGCCGGATCGGCGAGCCGTCCCGCCGGCACCGTCGCGGCCACTGCGGCGATTCCCGTGGCATCGCCGTAATGCAGCTCGGATTGCTCCGTCTCCACCAGCCCCGGACTGATCGCGACGACGCGCACCTTCGGCGCCCACTCGACCGCGAGTGACTGCACCAGGCTCAGCACGCCCGCCTTCGCCGCGCCATACGCCGCCGTGCCCGGGCTCGGCCGCAGCGCCGACACCGAGCCGATGAACTCGATCACGCCGCCTTGCGCCTGCTGCTGCATCAACGCGTTGGCCTTCTGCGCAAGGTGCAGCGGCGCAAGCAGGTTGAGCTGGATGATCGCGTCGTGGAAGCGCGGCGAGGCGCGATCGGCCATCGCGTGCGGCGACCCGCCGGCGTTGTTGACCAGCACGTCGAGCCGGCCGAAGCGCGACTGGATTGTCTCGAACAGCTGCTCGACCGCTTTTACATCGCGCACGTCGGCGCGCAGGAAGTTGGCCTTGCGCGTGCCGGCGGCCGGCGCATCGGCCGGTGGCTCGCGGCCACAGGCAATCACGGTGCACCCGTCCGCGAGGAAGCGCTCGCTGATGCCACGGCCGACACCCTTGGCGCCGCCGGTCACCAGCACGACGCGTTGCTCGCTCACGACAGGTAACACCCGTTTTTCTCCTTGCCGGCATCCTAAGCCCTTGATGCAGCGGCCCCTTACTCCAAAAGGACGAAGCTAGGTTCGGGGGGCTGCGGGAGCATGCTGCGCGCCCCAACGACAGCCCTCGATGCCCGATTCAGCCGGCAAGCCGGTGCCTGAAGGCCGCTACGTGCAGCTGGCCAACGGCCGGCGTGTTCATTACCTGGACCAAGGTCAGGGTCCGGTCGTGGTGTTCCTGCACGGCTCGGGCAACGGTGCCTGCGGGTACAGCAACTTCAAGGGCAACTACCCGGCCATCGCGGCGGCGGGTTATCGCGTCATCGTTCCGGACCTCATCGGCTTCGGTTATTCCGACAAGCCGGCAGACGTCGAGTACCCGCTGTCATTTTTCATCGAGTGCGTGAAGCAGGCGCTCGACGTCATCGGTGTCGAAAGGTACACGCTGCTCGGCAACTCGCTGGGTGGTGCGGTGGCGCTGGGTTTCGCGCTGGCGCATCCGCAGAACGTGGAGCGCCTCGTGCTGATGGCGCCGGGCGGGCTCAATGACCTGCCCGACTACCTCGCGATGCCCGGCATGAAGGCCATGTTCGAGACCTTCAGCGGCGGGCCGCTGACCGTGGAGTCGATGCGCGCGTTTTTCCTGAAAGCCTTCGTGGTGAACCCCGACGTCGTCGACGACCAACTGGTGCGCGAGCGCCACGCGCTGATGCAGCTGCAGAACCCACAGGTCATGAAGACCATGAAGGTCCCGAACCTGACCGAGCGCCTCGGCGAGATTACGTGCCCGGCGCTGACGCTGTGGGGACTGAACGAAAACATGATGCCGGAGAGCGGGATCCTGCGACTGGCGAAGGGGCTCAGGAACGGGCGGATGGTGCTGGTGCCGAACTGCGGGCACTGGGTGATGATCGAGCACCGGGAGTTGTTCAACCGGCTGGTGATCGATTTCCTGAGGCATGGCTAAATGCGTGCCAACGCGAGCGCCGCTGTCATCCCGAGCGCAGCGAGGGATCGCGTTCGAATGGCGCCCCGCTTCGGGACGCGATTCCTCGCTTCGCTCGGAATGACAGGGACGTGAGCCTCTCCCCTGCCCTCATCGACACCCTTGGTGACGAGCTGTTCGCCGCGCTGCGCGGTCGCCGCGTGCTCGAGCCGCTGACGACTCGCGAGCCGGGCATCGATATCGCCGACGCCTACCAGGTCTCGCTGCGCTTCCTGGAAAAGCGCAAGGCGCAAGGCGAGAAGGTCGTCGGCAAGAAGATCGGCGTGACCTCCAAGCCCGTGCAGGACATGCTCGGCGTTCACCAGCCGGACTTCGGCTTCCTGCTCGACACCATGCATGTGACGGATGGCGCGACGTTGTCGCTGGCGAAGCACCAGCTGATCCAGCCTCGCGCCGAAGGCGAGATCGCGTTTGTCCTCAAGAAGGACCTGCGCGGCCCCGGCGTCACCGAAAAAATGGTGCTCGACGCCACCGACTACGTCAGCGCCTGCTTCGAGATCGTCGACTCGCGCATCCGCGACTGGAAGATCAAGATCCAGGACACCGTCGCCGACAACGCATCGTGCGGCGTGTTCGTGCTCGGCCGCGAGCGTGTGAAACCCGCTGCGCTGGACCTCGCCGCCGTGAAAATGGAGATCCGCAAGAACGGCACGCACGCCGCCGCTGGCATCGGCGCCGCGGTGCAGGGTCACCCCGCCACCGCGGTTGCGTGGCTCGCCAACACGCTCGGTGAGCGCGGCATCCCGTTCCTGGCTGGCGAGATCATCCTGTCCGGCTCGCTGGCACCACTGCTGCCGGCGGTGCCCGGCGACCGGTTTGAGATGACGCTCGCCGGGATCGGCGGGGCGTCAGTGTCCTTCATGGAGTGAACGTGAAAAAGATCCGCTGCGCGATGATCGGGTCCGGCAACATCGGTACCGATCTCATGTACAAGCTCAAGCGCTCGAAGGTGCTTGAGCCGGTGTGGATGGTCGGCATCGACGCGAAGTCCGAAGGTCTTGCGCTCGCCAAGAAGCATGGCCTCAAAACCACTGCCAAGGGTGTCGACGGGCTCCTGCCCTACATCAAGGCCGACAACATCCGCATCGCCTTCGACGCAACATCGGCCTACGTCCACAAGGCCAACTCAGACAAGCTGACGAAGCTCGGCGTGAAGGTGATCGACCTGACCCCGGCTGCGATCGGCCCCTACTGCGTGCCACCGGTGAACCTGAAGCAGCACCTCGGCGCCAATGAGCCGAACGTCAACATGGTCTCGTGCGGCGGCCAGGCAACCATCCCGATGGTCTACGCGGTGTCGCGCGTGCAGAGCGTGAAGTACGGCGAGATCGTCGCGACCGTCGCCAGCAAGTCAGTCGGTCCCGGCACGCGCAAGAACATCGACGAGTTCACGCGCACCACCGCCGACGGCGTGAAGAAGGTCGGCGGCGCGCGTGAGGGCAAGGCGATCATCGTGATCAACCCGGCCGACCCGCCGCTGATCATGCGCGACACCATCCACTGCCTGACCGACGAGGCGCCGAGGCAGGCCGAAATCACCCGGTCCGTGCACGAGATGATCAAGGAAGTGCAGAAGTACGTGCCGGGCTACGTGCTGAAGAACGGACCGGTGTTCGACGGCAATCGGGTGACCGTGTACATGGAAGTCGCGGGGCTGGGCGATTACCTGCCGAAGTACGCGGGGAACCTGGACATCATGACTGCGTCGGCGGCGCGGACGGCGGAGATGTTTGCGGAGGAGATGCAGTGAAGAAGATTAAAGGAATCGCGGCCAGGGCCGCTCCCACAAAGGCAAAGAGGGCCAAGGCCGCTCCCACAAAAGCCAGGACAGTGCCCTATGCGCCGATGGATTTGCGCGGCGTGAAGATCAAGCTGCACGACATGTCGCTGCGGGATGGCATGCATCCGAAGCGGCACCTCATCAGCATTGACCAGATGAAGGCGATCAGTCGTGGCCTCGACGAGGCCGGCGTGCCGCTGATCGAGGTCACGCATGGCGATGGCCTGGGCGGCGCATCGGTGAACTACGGCTTCCCCGCCGCGAGCGACGAGGAATACCTGCGCGCGGTAATCCCGGGGCTGAAGAAAGCGAAAGTCTCGGCGCTGCTCCTGCCGGGGATCGGCACCGTGGACCACCTGCGTATGGCGAAAGATTGCGGCGTCCAGACGATCCGCGTGGCGACGCACTGCACCGAGGCCGACGTCAGCGAGCAGCACATCGCGCTCGGCCGCAAGCTCGGCATGGACACGGTCGGCTTCCTGATGATGGCGCACATGGTCGAGCCGAAAAAGATCGTCGAGCAGGCGCTGCTGATGGAGTCTTACGGCGCCAACTGCCTTTACGTGACCGACTCCGCCGGCTACATGCTGCCCGACGACGTCTACGCGCGCATCAAGGCACTGCGCGATGCGGCGAAGCCGACCACCGAGATCGGTTTCCACGGCCACCACAACCTGTCGATGGGCATCGGCAACTCGCTCGCGGCCATCGCTGCCGGTGCGCGGCGCATCGATTGCGCCTGCGGCGGCATGGGCGCCGGCGCGGGCAACACGCCGCTCGAGGTGTTCGTCGCGGTGTGCAACCGGATGGGCATCAAGACCGGCGTCGACGTCTTCAAGATCAGCGACGTCGCCGAGGACCTGGTCACGCCGATCATGGATTTTCCCGTGCGCATCGACCGCAACTCGTTGACACTGGGCTACGCCGGCGTCTACTCCTCGTTCCTGCTGTTCGCCAAGCGCGCCGAGGCCAAGTACGGTGTCTCCGCGCGCGAGATACTGCTCGAACTGGGGCGCCGGAAGATGGTCGGCGGCCAGGAAGACATGATCGAGGACACGGCGATCACGATGGCGCGTGAGAAGGGGCTGAAGCCCGCCGCCTAGCCAGGTTGTTCTCCCAGGGAGGAGAGGATGATGCGTTGGACTTTGCTTATAGCAGTGCTGGCCCTGCCCGCTTACGCGCAGGAACCTGCACCGGAAGCCCCGCCGGCGGATGAGGCTCCTGCCGAGCCGGCGCCTGCGGTGCAGGCTCCCAACACGATCGTTGTGTCGGAGCCCGCCGACCCCATCGCGCCACCCGACGACCGCGTCGCGCTCGACACCCTCGAGGTGACCGCGCAGCGCCGCGTGCAGCGCCTGGTCGACGTGCCAGTGGCGGTCACCGCGATCACGCACGACCAGATCGAGGCACGCGGCATCTCGCGGCTCGACGACTTGAATTCGCTGGCGCCCGGCCTGCAGGTCAGCCGCAGCCCGGCCAACACCACCATCTCGCAGATCACCATCCGCGGCTCCTCGCAGATCAACCCGGCGATCTACTGGGATCCCGCGGTCGGCGTTTACCTCGACGGCGTCTACGTCGGCAAG
>DATLBT010000129.1:0-35144 GCA_035526825.1 Verrucomicrobiia bacterium
GACAACCTCGGCTGGACGCTCGCCGGCAAGCGCGTACTGCTGCTGGGCTCCGGCGGCGCGGCCCGCGGCGTGATCCAGCCGCTGCTCGAGGCCGGGCCCGCCGAGCTGATTGTTTCCGGCCGGACGCCGTGGAATGTCGAGAAGCTCGCGATCGCATTCAAGGAGCACGGCCCGCTCACGCCGCGCACGCACATCACGCTGAAGGGCGACTGCTTCGACCTGGTATTGAACGCCACGTCGATCGGCCACGATGGCCAGGTGCTGCGTTTGCCGCCGGGCATCGTCCACAAGGACAGCGCCTGCTATGACCTCAACTACGGCAAGGCTTCGGCGCCGTTCCGCGAGTGGGCGGGCGCGCAGGGGGTGGGCCGGGTGGCCGAGGGCTTGGGCATGCTCGTCGAGCAGGCGGCGGCCTCCTTCGCGCTCTGGCATGGCAGGCGGCCGCAGACGGCGCCGGTCATCCGGCAGCTTGCTGGTCAGACCAGTTAACTGTTTGTAACAGCTGAGGTTTCTGTGGGAGCGGCCTGCCCGCGACCGTAGGGGCCCGGGCCCCTCCCACAGTGAACGGGGCGGCCCGAAACACGGTCTGAGTGGAGTTCTTACAACTCCAAATCCAGACCCTCATGCCGCCAGCTCGGCTGACCTCACCCGCGGCGCAATCCGCCTTCACCCTGCCCGGCCTTCGCTGGTGGATCGTCGGCCTGGTGTTTTTCGCGACGCTGATCAATTACGTCGACCGGCTCACGCTGTCGGTGCTGGCGCCGGTGATCACCAAGGACCTGGGCCTGTCGAACACCGAGTTCGGCGGCATCGTCACCTGGTTCCTGCTCGCCTACACGATCAGCCAGGGCTTGTCGGGAAAGCTCTACGACCGCATCGGCACGAAACTCGGCTTCACCGTGTCGATCACGGTGTGGTCGCTCGCGGCGATGGCGCACGCATTCGCGCGCGGCGTCGGCTCGCTGTCGGCGGCGCGCTTCGTGCTCGGCCTCGGCGAAGCTGGCAATTGGCCCGGCGCGGCCAAGGCGATCTCCGAGTGGTTCCCGGTACGCCAGCGCGCGCTCGGCATGGGCCTGTTCAACAGCGGCGCCGCGATCGGCTCGATCGTCGCGCCGCCGCTGATTGTTTTCCTGCAGATGAAATATGGCTGGCAGGCGACCTTCATCGCCACCGGCAGCCTTGGTTTTATCTGGCTCGCCGCCTGGTGGGCGTTCTATCGCTCGCCCGTAGATCATCCCTGGCTGCGCGCCGAAGAGCTGAAGCTGATCCGAGGGGAATTAGGGACGCGCCCCTTTAGATTAAAGGGGCGCGTCCCTAATTACTCGTGGCGCGAACTGCTGCGGCACCGCCAGGTGTGGGCGATCGTGGTTGCGCGGTTTTTTACCGACCCGGTGTGGTGGCTGTACCTCACCTGGTTGCCGCTGTACCTGTCGCAGGTGCACGGCTTTTCGCTCAAGGAGATCGGCCTGTTCGCGTGGGTACCGTTCGTGGCCGCCGATGCCGGCTCGCTGCTCGGCGGCTGGCTGTCGGGGCACCTGATCGCGCGCGGCTGGAGCGTGGATCGCGCGCGCAAGGGCGTGATCATCGTCGCCGCGATGCTGATGCCCGCTGGCGTGCTCGCGGCCTTCGCCAAGGAGCCGATGGTGGCGCTGGCGCTGATCGGCGTCGTCCTGTTCGGCTTCCAGGCCTGGATCAACAACGTGCAAACGCTGCCTAGCGATTTTTTCCCGTCGACGGCGGTCGCATCCGTCGCCGGGCTCGGCGGCACCGCCGCCGGCATCGGCTCGATGATTTTCGTGTTCACCACCGGCTGGGTGGTGGACCACTTCTCCTACACGCCGATCCTCATCGCTGCGGGCGTACTCGCGCCGATCGGCACGGTCGCGCTGTTGCTGCTTTCCGGGCCGATCCGGCCCCTCGAAAACTCCTGACGGACACTCCCATGCACGAATCCCTCGACCTCAGCGGAAAGACCGCGCTCATCACCGGCGCTTCGAGCGGCATCGGCCGCGCCTGCGCCGAGGCACTCGCGCACTGCGGCGCGCGCGTTGCGGTCAACTACCACCGCAACAAGGCCGGCGCCGAGGAGACGCGCAAGGCGGTCACCAGCGCCGGCGGCGAAGCCGCGGCGTTCCAAGGCGATGTCAGCGTGGCGTCGGGCGTGAAGTCGCTGGTCGAAAACGTGACGAAGGAACTCGGCCCCATCGACATCCTCGTCAACAACGCGGGCTCGCTGGTGGAGCGGCTCAAGATCCTCGAGCTGACCGAGGCGCGCTGGGACGAGGTGCTGGACTTGAACCTCAAGAGCGCTTTCCTGTGCAGCCAGGCGGTGGCCAAGTCGATGATGGACCGCAAGAGCGGCGCGATCGTCAACGTGTCGTCGGTCGCCGGCCGCAACGGCGGCGCGCTCGGATCGATCCACTATTCAACGGCCAAGGGCGGGCTGATCACGTTCACCAAGGGCCTCGCCAAGGAGATGGCCGCGTACAACGTGCGCGTCAACGCCGTGTCGCCCGGCGTGATCCAGACGAACTTCCACGACCAGTTCTCGACGCCCGAGATGATGCAGGCCTACTGCAAGATGATCCCGCTGGGCCGCGTCGGCACCCCTGAAGAAGTGGCGCGCGTCGTCTGCTTCCTCGCCTCGGACGCCGCCGCGTTCCTGGTCGGCGAGACGATCGAGATCAACGGCGGGATGTTGATGGAATGAACAGAAAAAACAGGGACGCACACGATTTATCGTGGGGCATGTGGCTGCGGAAAATGGTGTGCGTCCCTATTTTTGTGTTGCTGCCGTTCACCGTTGCGGCGCAGGACGCGGCCGAGCTGAAGGCGGAGCAGTCGGTGAGCGACAGGCTCAAAGGCGAACACCCGCTCACGGCGCTGATGCGCGAAAAGCACTCGCGCCTGCGCCCCGAGCTCGTCGGCAAGCATCCCCGCGTCTACGTCGACGATGCCGGCCTCGAGGTGTTGCGGCAGCGCGCGCGCACCACGCACAAGGCGTTGTGGCAGCAGGCGCTGGTCAACGTGCGCGCGCTGAAAGTGGCGCCGCCGAAGCCGCCCGCGCAGGAGCGCCGCGTGCAGAACGAGGTCGGCATGGGCATCGCCGAAGCGGCGCTGGCGTACCGCATCGAAGGCGACAAGAAATACCTCGCCGCCGCGAAGAAGTACATGGACGCCGCGGTCAGCTACGAGGTGTGGGGCTACACCTACAACAAACCCGACGTCGACCTCGCCGCGGGCCACCTGCTGTATGGCCTCGGCTGGGGCTACGACCTGCTCTACAACGAGTTGACACCAGCCGAACGCGGGCGCTACCGCGCCAAGCTCGTGCGGCAGGCCAAGCTCATGCACGCCTTCTTCGCGCCAAAGGCCGGCAAAACCTACGCCTACAGCCAGAACCACACGTCGATCCCGATCGCGGGGCTTGGCGTGGCCGCCTACGCCTTGTACGGCGAAGTGCCGGAAGCCGCGCAGTGGGCCGCGTTGTCGCGCGCGATCTTCGACCGGGTGCTCGAGATCTATTCGGCCGACGGCTATTTCTACGAGGGCTTCGAGTACTGGATCTTCTCGGTGCCCTGGCTGTTCCACTGGCTCGATGCGCACGCGTTTGCGACCGGCGAGGACCTCTACGACCGGCCGGGCTTGCGCAACATGCACAAGTACGTCGCCCACTCGCTGCTGCCGGACGGTCAGTACCCGTTCGACTTCGGCGACACCTGGGAGGGTTCTGAAACGCGCGCGAAGCGCGGCAAGGAATATCCACGCTCGCACCCGGACGGCCACTTCCACACCAACTGGAACCTGCTTTACCGCATCGCAGCTCGCTTCAAGTCGGGTGATGCGCAGGGCGTGGCGCAATGGCTGCAGTCATTCGGGCACGTCAACAAGGAGGACTACTGGTCGCTGCTCTGGCACGACGCCACCGTAGCCGCCGTGCCGATCGAGAAACAGCCGCGCTGGCATTACTTCCCCGACCACGAGGTCGCGTTCTGGCGTTCCGACTGGACGCCGAAAGCCACCGCGCTCGCTTTCAAGGCCGGCCCGCCGGAAGGCCACCACGCCAAGGTCATGCTCGAGCAATTCCCCGACTGGCGCCTGTCGGCGGGGCACGCGCATCCCGATGCCAACAGCTTCATCCTGTTCGCCAACGGCGCCTATCTCACCGGCGACTCCGGCTACGCGGGCGTGCCGATGACCTTGCATCACAACACCGTGCTGGTCGACGGCAAGGGTCAGGCGCGCGAGGGCGAAGGCCACGACGCGTGGAAAGACGCGCCGTATGCGCGCCTCGACAAGACGCGCATCATCGAGGCCAAACTCGACGAGCGTGGCGTGCGCATCCGCGGCAACGCCACCGGCTCGTACATGCCGGAGCTTGGGCTGCAGCGCTTCGAGCGCCTGTTCGAATACACGGTGGAATCGGGCGTCACCGTGACCGACACGCTGGAAGCCGAGCGCGCGGTCGCGTTCACCCATGTGCTGCACTCGGACACCACCATCGTCGCGAACGGTGAACGGCGCTGGCGCATCGACAACGGCGGCGCGCGGCTCGCGATCGAGCTGGTGGAGCCGGTCAGCGTCGAGGCGACGATCGAACCGAACACCCTGGTTGGCGCTGGCAAGCCAGGCTCGGTCGACAAGGGCGAGCGCGTGGTGCGCGGCGAGCGCCTGCTGCTGGAAACCCCGCCTGCACATTCGGCACGGTTCATCGTGAAATTGCAGCCCCAATGGCCGCCAGCGGCATCACGCTAAGTCCCAGGCGCGGCCGGCGCTGGGACTTCGTCGCGCTCGGCGAAGTCATGCTGCGGCTCGATCCGGGCGAGCATCGCACCGTGTCGGCGCGCAACTTCCAGTGCTGGGAAGGCGGCGGCGAGTACAACGTTGCGCGGAACCTCGCCCGCTGCTTCGGCCACGACACGACCATCGTCACGGCGCTTGCCGACAACCCCGTGGGTCGGCTGGTCGAGGACCTGATCCGCCAGGGCGGCGTCGATCGCTCACATCTGCGCTGGGTCAGCTACGACGGCGTCGGCCGCGAGACGCGCAACGGCTTGTATTTCGCGGAGCGCGGCTTCGGCGCGCGCGGCGGTGTGGCGTGCATGGACCGCGGCCACACCGCGGTGTCGCAGCTGCAGCCCGGCATGGTCGACTGGGAGCGCCTCTTCGGCGAGCAGGGCACGCGCTGGTTTCACACCGGCGGCGTGTTCTGCGCGCTGTCGGGATCGACGCCGCGCGTGGCGCTCGAGGCGATGCAGGCGGCGCGGCGCCACGGCGCGAGCGTGTCGTACGACCTCAACTATCGCGAGTCGCTGTGGCGCAACGCCGGCGGGCTCGAGCGCGCGATCGAGGTGAACCGCATGATGGTGCCGCACGCCGACGTGCTGCTCGGCGGCACGACCGCACTCGGCTTCGCGCCGGAAACGCTCGACGCCGCCGGCGAAGGCGCGCGCCGCGCCATCGGCCGCTGCGCCTCTGAGTTTCCGCACCTCAAGCTCATCGCGACGACGTTGCGGCGACAAGCCTCCACGTCGTTCACTGACTGGGGCGCGCTGGCGTGGGCGAACGGCGCATTCCACGCCGCGCCGCTGCGCGAAAACCTGCCAGTGCTCGACCGCATCGGCGCGGGCGATGCGTTCGCCGCGGGCTTGATCCACTCGCTGCTTGCGGGCAAGGACGTGGCGCACGGCGTTGCGTGCGGCGCCGCGCTCGGCGCGCTGGCCATGGCGACGCCGGGTGACGCCGCCAACGCCACGCCGGCCGAGATCGAGGCCGTGATGCAGCAGCGCGCCGAGGCACTCGCGCGGTGAGCAAGGACGCGGTGCTGCGGGGGCTGCGCGAGTGCGGCGTGCTCCCGGTGGTGCGCGCGCCGTCGGCCGACGAGGCGGTTGCGCTGGGCGAGGCGATCGTGGCCGGCGGCCTGCCGGTGCTCGAGATCACGTTGACCGTGCCCGATGCGCTCGCGGCGATCGAGCGGCTCGCCGCGAAACTCGGCGACTCGGTGCTGATCGGCGCGGGCTCGGTGCTGGACGCGGCCGGCGTGCGCGCCAGCGTCGAAGCCGGCGCCCGGTTCATCGTCACGCCGGCGTTCGACGCCGAAGCCCTGCAGGCGTGCCGCGATCTTTCGGTCGCGTGCATCGTCGGCGCGCTGACGCCGACGGAAATCCTCCTGGCGTCGCGCGCCGGCGCGGACTGGGTCAAGGTTTTTCCGTGCGACGCGGTCGGCGGCGCGCGCTATCTGCGCTCGCTGAAGGGGCCTTTGCCAAACATCCCACTGGTGCCCACCGGCGGCGTGACGCTGGATACGCTCGGTGATTACTTCAACGCTGGCGCAGTGGCCGTCGGCGTTGGATCGGACCTCGCCGACCTCGCTGCGCTACGCAGCGGCGACGCGGCGCGGATCAGCGGCAAGGCCCGCGCCTACGCGCGGGCGCGCGCCGCGGCCCGGCGGCCCGGCTAGAGCCAGCGCGCCTTGCGCAGCTTGTAGAACAGGTAGCCGTCGATCGCGGCCATCAACGTCAGCACCGCCGGATAACCGAACAACCAGCGCAGCTCCGGCATGTGGTCGAAGTTCATGCCGTAGATGCCGGCGATCAGCGTCGGCACCGCCACCAGCGCGGCGTAGGCGGCCAGCTGCTTCATCGTCTGGCTTTCTTCGAGCGTGATCATCGACAGGTTCACCGAGATCGCGGTGATCACCATGTCGCGGATCGAGTCGATGGTCTGGTTGAGCCGGACCAGGTGGTCGCTGATGTCGCGGAAATAATCCTGCAGGTTGGCGCAGATCGACGGCACCCGGCCGCCGTAAAGCTTGCCGACCGCCTCGAGCAGGGGAGCGACCGCATGCTTGGTCGTGACCAGCTTCTGCTTCAACCCGTACAGCGCCTTGAGGTTTCGCCGCGCGTTGCCGCCGGCAAAGATTCGCTCCTCGATGTTCTCGAGTTCCGCTTCCAGCGCATCGAGCACCGGGAAGTAGCGGTCCACCACGGCGTCCATCAGGGCGTAGAGCACGTAGCTCGCGCCGTGCTGCAGCAGCTCGGGCTCACGTTCGCTGCGCTCGCGCACTTCCTGGAATCCCTTTTCAACGCCGGTGCGCACCGACAGCACGTAGTTGCGGCCGACGAATACGTCGACCTCGCCGACGCGGAGCGCGCCCTTGTCGGTCAGCTCGATCATGTGCAGCACCGCGAACAGCGAATCGCCGTACTCCTCGATCTTCGGTCGCTGGTGGCCGTTGCGCGCGTCCTCGACCGCGAGCGGGTGCAGGTCGAAGGCCTGCTTCATCTGCGCAAGCTGCGCGGGGTCGGGCTCGCGCAAGGCCACCCACACGAAGCAGTCGGGCCGCGCGACGTAGTCGTGGATCTGGGTTTCCGAGATGTCGGCGACTTTCTTGCCGTTCTGGTATGCGACGCAAGAGACGAGCATGGTTCCTCCGTCGCGGATATTAGGGCGAAATCATTTGCCGATGCAGAACTGGCTGAAGATGCGGCCGAGCAGGTCGTCGGTCCGCACTGCGCCGGTGATCTCGCCGAGCGCATCTTGCGCAAGGCGCAAGTCCTCGGCGGCGAGCTCGGCGTGGGCGCGCTCGGCGAGGCGCGCTGCGGCGGCGGCGGCATGCTCGCGCGCTCGACGCAGGGCGTCGACGTGGCGGGTGCGGGCGGAGAAGAGGGATTCGTTACGGGCTTCGAGGCCGGCGGCGTGGCGGATGGCTTGCTTGAGCAGGTCCAGGCCGGCGCCGTGCTTTGCGGAGATTTGCAGTTCGGTCCCTCGATACGCCGCTTCGTGGCTACTCGGGATGGACGGCGGTTGGGGGGCGAGATCGCTCTTGTTGCGGAGGATCAGGACCTCGGCGCTCTTCGGTAGCTTTGCCAGCAGCTGCTTATCCGAGGCGGTCACGCCCGCGCGATCGTCGACCAGGAACAGCACCAGCTCCGCCTGCGCCATCGCCTGCCACGCCCGCTCAACACCGATGCGCTCGACCGGATCCGCGCTCTCGCGCAAGCCGGCGGTGTCGACCAGCGTCACCGGCAGGCCGTCGAGGTTCACGTTCTCGCGCAGCAGGTCGCGCGTGGTGCCGGGGATGTCGGTGACGATCGCGGCGTCGGTGCCGGCGAGCGCGTTGAGCAGCGTTGACTTGCCGACGTTGGGCTGGCCTGCCAGCGCCACCGTGATGCCTTCACGCAGGCGGCGGCCTTGCGCTGCGTCGGCGAGCAGCGCATCGAGTCCGGTGCGCAGCCCGGCGAGGCGCGACGCCAGGCCTGCATCGGCGAGCCAGTCGACGTCTTCGTCCGAGAAATCCAGCGCGCCCTCGACGTGAACGCGCAACTGCATCAACTGCTCGACCAGCGACGTGACGCGACGCGAGAACTCGCCCGACAGCGAGCGCTGCGCGGCGCGCGCGGCCTGGTCGGTCGAAGCGGCGATGAGGTCAGCGACGGCCTCTGCCTGCGCCAGGTCGATGCGGCCGTTGAGGAATGCGCGCTCCGAAAATTCACCCGGGCGCGCGACCCGGGCCCCGAGCGCGCAGGTCGCGCGCAGCAGCGCATCGAGCACCACCGGCCCGCCGTGGCCCTGCATCTCGGCCACGTCCTCGCCCGTAAAGGAATGCGGACCCGGGAATCGCAGGACCAGACCTTGATCGAGCGCGCTGCCATGGCCGTCGCCGAGCGTGCGCAGCGCGGCCTGGCGCGCGGCCGTCGCGGGGCCGCACATGCGCTCGATGATTTCGAAGGCGCGCGGGCCGGACAGGCGCACGATGCCCACGGCGCCTCGGCCTGGCGCGGTCGCTACGGCTGCGATGGTGTCGCTCATTCGCCCCTCACCCTGGCCCTCTCCCCATCGAACAGACGATGGGGAGGGAAAATCATCGCGGCGGGCCGACGCGCTGGGCGCGTCGTTTTTCACGCGCGGCGACTTCGCGTTCGTGCATCGCCCACAACTCCTCGGGCGTGATGTCGCCGCTGGCGTCGGTGTCGATGCGCCCGAAGTTGCGCGACAGCACCTTGGGCAGCCCGGCTTCAGCTTCCGCCCGGTCCAGCGCGCGGTTCCCATTGGTATCGGCGGCGCGAAAGCGCTGCTCCCAATCGCGCTTGAGTTGCGCGTCAGGCTGCGCCGGCGTCGGCTCCGCAGCCATCGCGACGGACATGGACAGCATCAGGAAAA
Organism: Verrucomicrobiia bacterium; assembly: GCA_035526825.1. GTDB lineage: Bacteria > Pseudomonadota > Gammaproteobacteria > Nevskiales > Nevskiaceae > JACPFV01. Next base: position 9,163 of record DATLBT010000129.1, read on the forward strand.
ACAGCGGCTTACGCATGGGCGAATTGTATACTTCGACGGTGCCAAAGCTCCCCAACCTGATCGAAATCTCGCACGTCGGCAAGCGCTATCGCGGCGCCGAACGCGACGCGGTGGAGGACGTCTCGCTGAACATCGGGCAAGGCGAGATTTTCGGCCTGCTCGGCCCGAACGGTGCCGGCAAGACCACGCTGATTTCCATCCTGCTCGGACTCGTGCGCAAGGACCGCGGCTCGGTGCGCATCGACGGCCACGACATGGACCGTTCGCTGCCGCAGATCCGCCGGCTGTGCGGGCTGGCACCGCAGGACCTCGGTTTCTACCCGATGCTGAGCGTCGTGGAAAACCTGCGCTTCTTCGGCGCCGCGGGCGGGTTGTCGGGCGCCGCGCTGGCGCAGCGCGTCGACTTTGCCGTGGACACCGCCCAGCTCGACGAGCACCGGCGCAAGCACGCGCGCGTCCTGTCGGGCGGCCTCAAGCGCCGGCTCAATCTTGCGCTGTCGCTGCTGCACGCGCCGAAAATCCTCGTGCTCGACGAACCCACCGTCGGCGTCGACCCGCAATCGCGCGCGTTCATCCTCGACGTCATCGGCCGGCTGCGACGCGAACAAGGGCTCACCGTGGTCTACACCTCGCACTACATGGAAGAGGTGCAGCAGATCTGCGACCGCGTCGCCATCGTCGACCGCGGCCGCGTGCTGACGGAAGGCTCGATGCAGGAATTGCTCGGTGCACCGGCCGCGGAAGGCTGTCGCGACCTCGAGGACCTGTTCCTGCGGCTCACGCACCACCGGCTGCGCGACTGATGCGCGTCCTTTTTGCGCTCATCGTCAAGGAGTTGCTCGTGCTGTCGCGCGACCGCCATGGCCTGTTCGTGCTGTTCGTGATGCCGGCGGTGTTCATCCTGATCATGTCGATGGCGCTGCGCGATGCGCTCGACCCGTCACGCCTCGGCAGCACGACGTATCTCTGGCTCGACGAAGACCGCGGGTATTTTGCGCTGGCGCTGGGCGATGCACTGGCGGCGCGCCCGCGGCTGACGCGACTCGAGGCGGCTGGCGAGGCGGCGCTGCTCGCGCGCATGCGCGCGGACGAAACACTGTTCGCGGTGTCGATCGCGCCGGGTTTGAGCGCGCGCATCGCGGACGCGGCAAATGGCGGCAAGGCCGCGTTGGTGCGTCTCCATGTCTCGCCTACCGCACCGCTGCAGGCGCGCCTGTTGTTCGAAGCGCAGCTGCGCGCAGCACTGGCCTCGGTGCAGGCCGAGTACCTGCTCGAAGACCAGATGGGCGTGCCGCACGAGGATGCCGCGAAGCTGCGCGCGCAGTCCGACCCAGCCAACCTGGTCATCGACGAGGTGTTCGTCGGCGCCAATGCCGCAGCGGCCGCGCCCAATGCCGTGCAGCAGAGCGTGCCGGCGTGGCTGGTCTTTGCGATGTTCTTCGTGGTGCTGCCGCTGGCGACGAGTGTGCTGGCCGAGCGCGACCAGGGCAACCTGCAACGCCTGACGCTGCTCAATGTCTCGCCGGTGCGGTTGCTCGCGGCCAAATTTCCGGCGTACTACCTGCTCAACCTGGTGCAGCTCGCGATCATGCTAGCCGTCGGCGTGTGGCTGGTGCCGCTGCTGGGCGGCGACAAGCTCACGCTTGCCGGTAGCCCGGTCGGCCTGTGGCTGGTCGCCAGCGCGCTGTCGGCCGCGGCGATCTCCTTCGGCCTGCTGATCGCGGTGCTGGCGCGATCGGCCGTGCAGGCGACCACGCTCGGCGGCGTTGCCAACCTCGTGCTCGGCGCAATCGGCGGCGTGATGGTGCCCAAGCTCGTGATGCCGCCGGCGATGCAGGCGGCGACGGTCGTCTCGCCGATGTCGTGGGCGCTCGAGGGTTGCTGGGACATCCTGCTGCGCGGGGGCGGCGTACGCGACGTGCTGCCCGAGGTGCTTGGCCTCGCCGGCTTTGCGCTGGCGATGTTCTTTGCCGCGACGGCGTTTTTCCCGAGGACCGAACGATGAAGGGCTCGCAGGACGCCGCGCTGAAGCTGAAGCTCAAGGAGCTGATCGTGGTCGAGGCCGACAAGGATGTTGCGGCCGCCGACATCGGCGACGACGAGGTGCTGTTCGGCCCCGACGCGCGGCTGGCGCTGGATTCCATCGACGGCCTGCAAATTTCGATGGCGCTGCAAGTCGCGTTCGGCGTGCGCATCACGGATCCCAAGCAACTGCTGCGCATCATGCGCTCGGTCAACACGCTCGCGGACCATTTGCAGCCGGACTGACGCAGTGGCCTCGTTTCGCGCCAACATCATCGGCACCGGACTGGTGAGCGCCCTCGGTCGCGGCCTGCCGGCGCACGCGCGCGCGCTCGCCACCGGCGCCATGCCGGCGAGCCCGCAGGCGCCGGCGAAGTTCCTCGGCCAACCGGTGCCGTTCCTTTTCGCCGCCGGCTCCGGGCCGGGTGACGGCGGCGCACTGCTGCGCATGCTCGAGGCGGCCGTGGGTGACGCGCTCACCGAGGCGGCGCTGACACCCGAGCAGCAGGCACGCATGGGCCTGTTCGTCGGCAGCACCTCGCTCGACCTGCCGCTGCTCGAGTCGTCGTACATGAAGGACTACGCCCGCGGCGCCAAGCCGTTGATCCAGGCTCCGGGCTACAACACGCTGGCGCAGGCGATCGCGCGCCGCTTCCACATCGAAGGGCCGCAGTACACGCTGAGCACGGCGTGCTCGTCGAGCGCCAACGCCACGCTTCACGCGCGCAGCATGCTGGCGCAGGGGCTCATCGACCACGCGCTCGTTGTCGGCGCCGAGGGCTACAACGCGCTGTCGCTACTCGGCTTCGCCGGACTGATGCTGCTGACTCGCGCCGGCTACCGCCCGTTCGACCGCGCGCGCGACGGCCTCGTGCTCGGCGAGGGCGTTGGCGCCATGGTGCTCGGGAAAAATGGGGACGCACACCAATTTCGCCAACCGCAACCCGGTCTCCCGGCGCCGGTGATCGAAATTGGTGTGCGTCCCTATTTTTCTGGCGGCGCCATCATTGGCGGGGCCACGGCTTGCGATCCCACCTCGCCCACCGGCGCGACCGCGAGTCGCGTCGGCGACGTGCTCGCCGAAGCGCTCGACGACGCCGGCCTTGCGGAGGGCGACATCGTCGCGGTCAAGGCGCACGGCACCGGCACACCGACCAACGACCAGGCCGAGGGCCAAGCCGTCATGCAACTTTTCGGCGGTAAGCCACCGCCGGTCACCGCGATCAAGCCCGCGCTCGGCCACACGCTCGGCGCCTGCGGCGTGATCGAAGTGCTTTGCGTGCTGGCCTGCTGGCGCGAGGGCTTCCTGCCGCCGACACCGGGCTTCAACGAGACCGATCCGGACATCGGCCTGACGCCGGTGCGCTCCGGCGTGCCGCTGGGTCCCGGCGCGGTGCTGTGCGCTTCGACCGGCTTCGGCGGCAACAACACCGGCCTGGTGGTCGCGCACCCATGAGGCCGGTCGCCAGCCGGATCGACAAGCAATTGCGCATCGCCGCCGCGGTGACCACCGTCCTGCCCTGCGGCGCGGAGCCCACCGCAATCCGCACGGCGCTGCGCACGGTGCTGCCCGATCCGCCACGCCGCGTGAACCGCATGATCGAGCTTGCCCTGCTTGGTGCGCATCGCTGCCTGCATGGCCGCATTGCCGATTCGCATTGCCCGCTGTATCTCGCGGTGACGCACGGTTCGATTGCCGACAACGTCCATCTCGTGAGCGGCGTATCCAGCACCGGCGCGCCGCCGATGCCGGTGGGCTTCATAAATTTATCCAGCAACATGGCTGGCTTCTACGTCGCCTCGACGCTTGGCGTGCATGGCTCGAACCAGGCGCTGGCGTCCGGTGAGCTGTCGTTCGAGGCGGCGCTCGAGCTCGTCGGGCTCGGCCGCGAGCGGCGCTCGCAAGCGCTGATCGGTGCGGTGGAGGAATGCGGATGGCCGTTGGCGGAGCATCGCGAGCGGCTCGCGCTGCCGGCCGGCGTGCCGCTGGTCGAGGCGAGCCACTGGTTGTTCGTCGACGCGGATTGCCAGCAGCCGCTGGCCACGGTGCAGTGGGTGCGCAGGTTTCGCAGCCTTGCTGCGGCGCAAGCCGCGGTGGCGCTCGAGTCGTTGCCCGAGGGGACGGTGCGCGAAGTCGACGGCGCGCTCGATGGCATGCACAGCGGCCAGCGCGGTGCTTACCGGATCTGCCGCTTCATCGAGGCGGGCGCGGCGCCCGCGTTGCTGCATGTCGCCGGCGACGACCGCGCCGCCTACGCCGTGCTGGTTACGCGGTGATCTGCAGCAAATAGCGGAACATCTGCTCTTCGCGGTCGGCGCACGCGCGCAGCGCGCCGGCCAGACCCGCGAAGTCGGTGCTCTTCTTGTCCTTGACGAACTTCGCGCCGGCCAGCGCGAACTGGCGCCAGGCGTCGCCGGTCTCGGTCATCTGCCGGCTTCCTTCCTTGAGCGGCGCGCTCGACAGCCGCTCGGCCGCTTCCTGCAGGAACGCCGCATACATGAAGCGGAAGCCGCCGCCGCCGGTGCCGATCTCCTCCTGCATGCGCACGATCTGGCCGACGAACAGCCGCGCGTAGCGCGGATCGCCCGACTCCAGTTTCTCGATGCGTTTCGCCAGGCCGCGGATGGCGCGGACGCCGATGATCGGAATCGGCGTGCGCAGCATCATGTTGCAGGTTCGCCGGATCGCCTTGGGCACCAGGCGCGCGTAGTCGATCGTCAGCGGAATGCGCTCGGGGTAGTACAACAATCCCTTCGGCGCGAGCGCGCCCTTGACGAAGCGCGCCTTGGCAAGCTCAGCTCCCGCGCAGCGCTGCGGATGCTCGAACACCGGGTCGGAGACGAGGTACTCCTCGCCTTCGCGGCCGTAAACGATGAGGTTGTGCGCGTTGAAGTGGAAGCGCATCGTCGGCGGAAAATACGGCAGCCAGAACACCGAGGTTTGCAGGCCGACCGACCGGCCCGCCGCGAGGTGGCGGTCGAGCGCCGCCATGCCAGCGACCGGGTCGCGGAATTTTTCCTTGTGCAGCCCAAAGCCGAGCGTGCGCGCGAGCGTGGCGTAGATCTGGCCCGGCCGCATGCGGTAGCTCGTCAGCGGCAGCCCGCCGATCTTGAGGAACGGCAGGTGCACGAAGGTGAGTCCGTTGCCGAGGCCCAGCGCCATCGGCTCGGAGATGTCGAGCCCGCGATGGCGCAGCAGGCCGGCGGTCACGCCCGTCTCGCAATGGCCGGCGTGGCGATGCTCGAACGCCGGCAGTTTCTCCGGTGCGTTCACGGCAGCACGCCGAGCTGGTTAACCGCGATGCCCAGCGCATCCGCATAGCGCGCGCGCAAGTCCGGCGAAAGCGTCGCGAAGATGTCAGGGCGCAGGTGCCGCTTGACGCGCCATTCCCACAGTCCGGTCGACTGCGCGAGCGTCGCGAGCTCCATGCGCTTGTCATACATGTGGAATTCGAGCGCCGACGCGGTGCCCGCCCGTGCTCGCGCCAGAGCGTCATCCGCGAGCCGGCGGTACTCGTCGACGGCCTGCTGATTCACGATGCCGTCTGCCTGCCAGCCTGCTGAAGCAACGGTGGCGTAGCCACCTTTCTCGTCCGTCGCGTATAGCGCGCGCCGCGCGCCGTAATATTCGGGCCGAGAGTCCTGGGGAACCTCAGTCTTTTTCACTCGGCCCTTCTTCAGTGCGCCCCGTTGACCGCCGTGATCAGCGCATAGCACGCCGAGAAGCGGCCGCTTTCGGGCACGAACATCAGGATGTGATCGCCCGCCTCGATGCCGTGCAAGCGCACCAATTCCTCGAGCATCAGGTACGGCGACGCCGACCCCACGTTGCCGACCTGCGTCAGGTTGCTGAACCAGCGTTCCTGCGGCACGTCGAAGCCGACCCGCTTGATCGCCTGGTGCACGTGGTCGCGGAAATACTCCGACGAGTAATGCGGCAGGAACCAGCGCACGTCGTCGGCCTTGAGGTTCCGGCGGCGCAGCACTTCGGGCAGCGCGCGCTCGATGCAGTACTTGACGACGTTGTCGTTGAGCTGGCGCACGTCCTGCTTCACGGTAAAGGCGCAACTTTGCGCGGCGTCGACGGTGGAACTGTACTCGCGCCAGCCGCGCAGGCGGCCGTCCGGCGTCTTGTCGGCGCCTGCGTACATGCACGCGGCCTGCTCGTGGGCGTAGCTGATCATCTCGATCCAGTCGAGCCGCAACGCAACGCCGTTGCGGTGCACCGGATTGGGGCCGAGCAGCATTGCGCCGGCGCCGTCGGACAGCATCCAGCGCAGGAAGTCGCGGTCGAATGCGAGCTCGGGGCGCTTCTTCAGGTCTTCCTCGGTGGTCAGCGACTCGACCGCGAATTGCTGCGATCGCATGAACGTGGACACCACCTCGGATCCGGTGGCGACTGCGCTTCGCGCCGAGCCGGTGGCCACCGCCATGTGCGCGTATTTGAGCGCGCCCATGCCGGCGCAGCAGATGCCCGCGAAGGACACCGCCTCGCAGGGTACGGTGCCGAGTTCGCCGTGCACCATGACGGCGTGGCCGGGCGCGAGCTGGTCCGGTGAGCTGGTGCCGCACGCGAGCAGGTCGATCTGCGAGAGCGATACGCCATCACCGGAAAGGCCGCGGATCGCTTCGGCTGTGAGCTGGGCGTTGTTGAAGCGGGGCTGCTTGCTGACCGGGTCGAGCACGTAATGGCGCGCAAGGATGCCGTTGCTGCGCAGGATCACGCGACGCACGCGCGAGGGCTTGCCGTTGATCTGGCCAAGCACTTTTTCCATCTCGTCGTTCGAGACGGGAGCGTTCGGCAGGAACGCGGACAGACGCTGGATGTAAACCGGATTCATCACATCAACCTCTACATCGGTGTTTCGGCGAATTCCCGCATGCGCTCGGTGCCGGCGCCCGACGGCTGTTCGTAAGCCGCGGCTTGCGCCGCCAGGCGCGCGCGCAACAGGGGTTTCAACAAGGTTCGGATCAGCAGCGACAGCGGCACGACGGTGACGATCATCGCGATGAGGAACAGCACGTAGATCGCGAGCACCGGCCGCCGGGCGGTTGCTCCCGGCCCCCCGGCCGAGCGCACGAGTTTACTCCACACCTGGAAGGACCGACGGCCCACTTTTTCACTCATCAGCAGGCCCGGATCCACGGTCGCGGCGCCCAACCCGCTGAGCACCGGCCGGCTGCCGTCGAGCGTGCCCGCGGTGAGGGCCGCGGCGAGCGCGCGGCCGAAGCGCGCGGCGCCCGCGATTTCGGCGTCAGGCACGCCGGCGCGTGGCAGGCTCGCGATCGGGTGCTGGCGCCCTGTCAGCAGCCAGGCCGGCGTGGTGACGAATGAACTGATCTTGTGCGGATCGACCAGGGCGATGTGGTCGCTGTGGCGGGCACCCGCTTCGGCGAGCAATGTGCGCACCTGCTCGTGCGCGAGCATCCACATGCCGCGATTCGCCGTGAGCGTCACGACGGGCGTGCCGCGCAGCAATGTGCGCGCGGCCTCGGAACGCAGGAACGCCGTGGTCGGCGGCGCCGGCGACAGGAACCATGGCGACCACGCGAGCAGGACCAGGTCGTAGCGCGCGCTGGCCGACCACGGCGCCAGCGCCGGCGGGTCGAGCGCGACGGATTCCGGGAACGAGTCGAGGAAACTCCAGAAACCCCACGGAAACGGATAAGCCCGGGCCGGCTCGAGCCGCAAATAATCGACCGAGTGCCCAGCCTCCTGCAGCGGCGACGCAACGGCGCGCGCGGCGCGCTCGAGTTGGCCGCTTTGCGAGTAATAGACGACGAGGACCTTGCGCATCGAACCGGCCACGCTACGCGCGGCGGTTTATTGGCGCAATCCTTCTTTGGTCAGCTTCCGCGTGATGTACCACTGCTGCGCGATGCCGATGAGGTTGCTCACCAGCCAGTAGAGCACCAGGCCCACGGGGAAGAATGCAAAAAATACCGTCAGCATCACCGGCATCATGTTCATGACGCGCTGCTGCATCGGGTCCATGGCCATCGCGCCGGACAATTTTTGCTGCGCGAACATGCTGATGCCGAACAGCACCGGCAGGATGTAGTACGGATCGGCCGACGACAGGTCGTTGAGCCACAGCGCGAAGTCGGCCTGGCGCAGCTCCACCGACTCGAGCAGTACCCAGTACAGTGCAATAAACACCGGGAACTGGATCACCAGGGGCCAGCAGCCGGCGAGCGGGTTGAATTTTTCTTTCTTGTACAACTCCATCATCGCCTTGTTCAGGCGCTCGCGATCGTCGCCGTGGCGCTCCTTTATCTCCTGGATGCGCGGCGCGTACTTCTTCATTTTCGCCATGCCGCGGTACTGGGCCTCGGACAGCTTGAACATCGCCAGCTTGACCGCGAAGGTCAGCAGGATGATCGAGTAGCCCCAATTGCCGGTGAGCTTGTGGAACCAGTTCAGCAGCCAGAACAGGGGCTCGGCGACGACCGTGAGGATGCCGTAATCGATCACCAGCTCGAGGCCAGGCGCAATGTCGCCGAGTTTTTGCTGCAGCTTGGGGCCGAGGTACAACTGCACGGCGAAAGCCTGGTTGCCGGCTGCGGCCACGGTATGTGGCGCACCGACGTACTGCGCGAGGTACCCGCGCGTCGCCGAGGGCTTCGCGTAAAAGCTCGCTGGCTCGCCGGCCGGCGGCACGACCGCCGCGACGAAGTAATGCTGCAGCAGCGCGATCCAGCCGCCGGTTTGCTCGCGCGACACCGGCTCCTCCGGGAGGTCCTTGAAGGACACCTTGCGGAAGCGGTAGTTGGCGCCGCCGGCGGCCTTCTGCTCGTACAGGCCCACGCCGAGGAAGGTCGGCGTGAACGGCGGTTCTTCGCCGGCCTGGAAGGAAGTGCGCCACAACTGCACGTAAGCGTTGGCCGTCACCGGCTCGCCGGCGCCGTTGGCCAGCGCATGGGTAAGGTCCACCACATAACTGCCGCGATGGAACGTGTAGGTCTTGGTGACGGTGCGGCCGTTCGCGTCGGTCAGCGTCAGTGGCACTTCCAGCCGATCGGCCCCCTCGGCGAGCACGTAAGACTCAGCGGCGGCGCGGTATACGTCCTTGTGGGATGCGATTGGACCCGCGCTGCTGGTGAGACCGGACTGCACCACGAACCAACGATCGCCCTGGTCGTCGAGCAGCGCGATGTTCTGGTCCGGGGCTTTCTTGGCGACGGGATAGCCGAGCAGTTCGAGGCGGCGCAGGTCGCCACCTTGCGTCAGGATCACCGCGTCATACAGGTCGGTGCGCACGATGATGCGGCTCACGGCGGCCGCCGGCGTCTCGCTCGCGATCGGCTTCTCGCCGGCGCTTGCCGGCTGCGCCGCCGACGGCGTGGGGAAATCATCGGTTATGCCCCGCGCGTCGGTGGGGGCGGGCTCGGCGACACCCGCCGTCGGCGTTGCCACGGGCCGCGGCGGGAAGTCCTTCTGCCACGCCTGGTAAAGGAGGAACAGCACGACGCCCAGCGCCGTGATCAGGGCAAAGCGGCGGTTTTCGATGGTCGTCATGGGATCAGTTGTCGGCGGGCGGCACGGGATCGAGGCCGCCTTCGTTGAGGGGATGGCAGCGCGCCACGCGGCGCGCGGCGAGGACCGAGCCACGCAGCGTGCCGTGCACCTGCAAAGCCTCGGCCGCGTAAGCCGAGCAACTCGGATGGAATCGGCAGCGCGGCCCAAGCAGCGGACTCAGCGCCAGTTGGTAGCCGCGAATCAGCGCGAGCAGCACGGTGCGCATCTCAGCGCGCCGCCGGCGCCGCGCCGAGCTTGTCCCACAGCCGCGTCAGCACGGTTCGCAATTGCGCGGCATCGGCGCCGCCGGCGCCAGTGCGTGCAAGCAGCACGATGTCGAGTGCTGGCAGGCGCTCACGGCGCAGGCGAAATGTCTCGCGGGTCTGGCGCTTGATGCGGTTGCGATCCACGGCACGAGGCACGGCGCGGGCCGAGATGGCGAGGCCCAGGCGAGCATGTTCGAGAGTATTGGCGCGGCTGGCAGCGGTGAGCCACTGCTCGCTGGTTCGGCGTCCGCCGGACAGCACGGCCTGGAATTCGCGAGGTTTGCGCAGGCGCGCGGAAGGCGGAAACGCGAGCGCCAAGGCGGCAGCCCCGGCGACTAGGGGATGAGCTTGGCGCGACCCTTGGCGCGACGGCGCGCAAGAACGCGGCGACCGCCCGAGGTCTTCATGCGGGCGCGGAAGCCATGCGTGCGCTTCTTGCGGCCGCGCTTGGGCTGGTATGTGCGTTTGCTCATGGCTTCACCGCGTTGACTTGCTAAAAAAGGCCGCGGATTGTAGCCGTCGCACCCCGCAGGGGCAACAAAACTGCCTCGCCGCGGCTGTGGATAACTGCCGGCTCGGGGTATAGACTGGCCGCCTCTTTTTTTGCCCTCCTTTTTCCACACTAATTCTGCGCGAGGACCTCGGCGGTGGTGGAGCTTTGGCACAAATGTCTGCGGCGGCTGGAGGGTGAGCTCTCCGGCAGCGACCTCAGCACCTACCTGCGACCGCTGCAGCCGCTGCTGCACGACAAGCAGCTCGTGCTGGTCGCCCCCAACCGCGTGGTGCTGAAGCACGTCAAGGAGAACCTGCTGCCGGCAATCCGCCGCGGCCTTTCCGCCGTCGCCGGCGACGATGCGCCGAGCTTCGACGTCGCGCTGTCGGGCTCGACCATCCAGATGCCGGCTAAGGAAGAAGAGCCGCCGAAACCGGCCGAAGGCGGCAGGATCGACCCGAAGCACACGTTCGACGCTTTCGTGGAAGGCAAGTCGAATGCGCAGGCCCGTGCGTACGCGCTGCGCGTCGCCGACGCGCCGGGCGGCGAATTCAACCCGCTGCTCATCTACGGCGAGTCGGGCTTGGGCAAGACCCACCTGATGCACGCCATCGGCAACCGTATCCGCGAGAAGCACACCAAGGCTCGCGTGCTGTACGTAGGCGCCGAGCGATTCTTCCGCGACATGCTCAACGCCATCCAGCGCGGCCGCCAGGAGGACTTCAAGACGCACTACCGCTCCGCGGATGCACTGCTGATCGACGACATCCAGTTCTTCGCCGGGAAGGAGAAAACGCAGGAAGAGTTCTTCCACACCTTCAACGAAATGCTGGATGGCGGCCAGCAGATGGTGCTGACCTGCGACCGCTACCCTGCCGAACTCGACGACCTCGACAAGCGCCTGAAGTCGCGCTTCACCTGGGGCTTGTCAGTGGCGATCGAGCCGCCGGAGCTTGAGACCCGCGCGGCGATCCTGCTGAACAAGGCGGCCCGCTCAAAGACGAAATTGCCGGACGACGTTGCCTTGTTCGTGGCCCAGCGCATCCGCTCCAGCGTGCGCGAGCTCGAAGGCGCGTTGCATCGCCTGACGGCCTCCGCGCAGATCACGGGTCGCGCCATCAACATGGACTTCGCACGCGAGACGCTCAAGGACATGGTCGCTCGCTACGAACGCTTGATCACGATCGACAACATCAAGCGCAAGGTTTCGGAGTATTTCAACATCCGCCTCACCGACTTGTCGTCGGAGCGGCGGACCCGGTCGCTGGCACGACCGCGCCAGATCGGCATGGCGCTGGCGAAGGAGCTCACGACGCATTCCCTGCCCGAGATCGGCCGCGCGTTCGGCAAGGACCACACCACGGTGCTCCACGCCACACGCAAGATCGCGGAACTGCGCAGGGAAGATGCGCGCGTGCGCGAAGACTACGAAAATCTGCTGCGGCTGCTCATGTCATGAGCTCGAGCATGGGTACAAGCCTGGGTGCGAGTCTGTGGATATCACAGGGGACAACCTTGGATCGAATTCCGTCTGCAAAAGCAGACACATTTTGTCCACAGGCGCAGGCCGCACTTGTGCCCATGGTGGTATGACCACGCAAGTTCTTGAGTCACAAGGTTATTTCAGGCTTATCCCCTGAAACAAGGTCGAGCTACTGCTACTGCTGTTCTTTAATCTTCTAAAAAGTATTTAAAGAGAGACGGGTGAAAACATGAAGATCCAAGTGGGGAGAAACGAGCTGCTCAGCGCGGTTCAGGCCGTCATCGGCGTCGTCGAGCGGCGCCAGACCCTGCCAGTGCTGTCGAACCTCTTGCTCGATGCGCAGAAGGACGAACTCGTCATCACCGGCACCGATCTCGAACTCGAGCTCGTAAGCCGTGCGGTGATCAAGTGCGTCGCGTCGGGCAAGACCACCGTGCCCGCGCGAAAACTGTTCGACATCTGCCGCGGGCTGCCTGAAGGCGCCGAGCTCACGCTCGATTCGTCCGGCGACAAGCTCACGCTGAAGTCGGGCAAGAGCCGGTTCACGCTCGCGACGCTGCGCCCCGACGAATTTCCATCGCTCGGCACCGTGCCCTCGGCGCGCACGATCAAGATTGCCAAGAAAGATTTGCGGCTGTTGATGGAACGCACGCAGTTCGCAATGGCCAACCAGGACGTGCGCTACTACCTCAACGGCATGCTGCTGCACGTCACCGCCAAGCGACTGCGGGCAGTCGCCACTGACGGCCACCGCCTGGCCATGAGCGAGCTGACGCAGGACACCAAGATCAAGGAAGAGACGCAGATCATCCTGCCGCGCAAGGCGGTGCTCGAGCTGATGCGACTGCTCGACCCGACCGATGAAATGGTTGAACTGCGCATCGCCGACAACCAGTTCCAGGCCGACCTCGACGTGATCCGCCTGACCAGCAAGCTCATCGACGGCCGCTTCCCCGACTATGAGCGCGTGATTCCCGAGGCGGGCGACAAGCACCTCAAGGCCAACCGCGAGCGCGTGCGCTCGGCGCTGGCCCGCACGGCGATCCTGTCCAACGAAAAATTCCGCGGCGTCCGGCTGCAACTGGCCGACGGAAAGCTGCGGCTGTCGACCCATAATCCGGAGCACGAGGAAGCGGAGGAAGAGCTCGACGTCAACTACACGGGCGGCAACCTCGAGATCGGCTTCAACGTGAATTACCTGCTGGACGCACTCGGCGTGATGCAGTCCGAAGATTTCGTCATGGAACTCAAGGGACCGGACGCTTCCGGCCTTCTGCAGGAGTCGAGCAACGCGGGCAGCAAGTACGTCGTGATGCCGATGCGCCTTTAGGGGTTAGGGGTTAGGGGTTAGGGAAATGCGTGGGGATTAGTTTTCAATCGCTAACCCCTAATCCCTAACCCCTAATCCCCATTCCCTTGTTCTTCACCCAGCTCACCGGCCACAACTTCCGGCTCTTCCGGCACTTTGCGCTGGCGCCGGCGCCCCGCCTCAACCTGATCACCGGCGCCAACGCGGCCGGCAAGACCACCCTCCTCGAAGCCATTTATGCGCTCGGCCGCGGCCGCAGCTTTCGCGGCGCTGCGCAAGATCTGGCGGGGCCGGCCGACGCGGGCTGGACGGTTCAAGGCGGCGTTCGTAGCCAGGACGGCGCAACGAGTTCACTGGGGCTCGGCTGGACGCCCGAGGGCCTGCGGATTCGCATCGACCAGTCGGACGCGGTCCTTACCGATCTCGCACGCTCCAGCCCGATCGAGGTTCTCGAGCCCGACTCCCACCGCCTGTTGGAGGACGGCCCGGTTTATCGCAGGCGCTACCTCGACTGGGGTGTGTTCCACGTGGAACATCGGTTTCATCCGGCTTGGCGGCGCTATCAGCGTGCTCAAAAACAGCGCAACCAGGCGCTGCGGGACGGACTCGAGCGGGCAGCCGTCGAAGCCTGGAACGAAGAGCTGGCCACCGCAGGTGAAGAGGTGCACGAATGCCGCGCGCGGCACGTCGCAGCACTGCAGGCGCCACTTGCTGAGGAAATAGCGCAATTGCTCGGCGGACTCGAATGGTCGCTCGAGCTACGTCGTGGGTGGGCTGCCGACCAGACGCTGGCCCAGACGCTCGCCGCCCACTACGACAACGACGCGCGCCAGGGCACCACGGTTTCGGGGCCGCATCGGGCCGAACTGAAGCTCAAGCTTGCCGGCCACGCCACCAAGCACCACGCCAGCCGCGGCCAGCAGAAGCTTCTCATTGCGGCGCTGCTGCTGGCGCAGGCCCGGTTGATTCGGGAAGCCACGGGGCGCAGCCCGATCCTGCTCATCGACGACTTTCCGGCGGAGCTTGGCCCGCCGTTTCAGGAAGCCTTGATGGCCGCACTCAGGCGCTTTGGCGGCCAGTGCTTCGTCACGTCCATCGAACACACGCCGGCGCTGCAAACCCTGAAGGAAAACACCGCAGAAAATGCCATGTTCCACGTGGAACATGGAGCCGTTTCGGACGCTTTGCGAGTATAATTTTACCTTCGCAAATCGCTCCCCCGGCGCGGCCCTTTCGGGTCGCCTGAAGAGGCCTCATGTCCGTTACCGGAACCTACGACTCCTCCGCCATCAAGGTGCTGAAAGGGCTGGAGGCAGTGCGCCAGCGTCCCGGCATGTACATCGGCGATACCGACGACGGCACCGGCCTGCACCACATGGTCTTCGAGGTGGTGGACAACTCCATCGACGAGGCCCTCGCGGGTCACTGCAACGAGATCAGCGTGCAAATGCATGCGGATGGCTCGGTTTCCGTCGGTGACAACGGCCGCGGCATTCCGGTGGATACGCACAAGGAAGAGGGGCGCTCGGCGGCCGAGGTCATCATGACCATCCTGCACGCCGGAGGTAAATTCGGCGGCAGCGGCTACAAGGTTTCGGGCGGCTTGCATGGCGTCGGCGTGTCGGTGGTGAACGCGCTGTCGGAATTACTGATCCTCGACATCTGGCGCGACGGCCACCATCACCATCAGGAATACCGCGACGGCGCCCCCCAGGCCCCGCTGGCCCGGCTCGAGCCCACGACGCGCCGCGGCACCATGGTGCGTTTTTATCCGAGCGGCGCCGTGTTCACGCAGCGCAAGTACGACTACGACATCCTCGCGCGCCGCCTGCGCGAGCTATCCTTCCTCAACTCCGGCGTCCGTATCGTGCTCAAGGACGAGGTCTCGGGCCAGGAGGACGTGTTCGAGTACAAGGGCGGCATCGCTGCCTTCGTCGACTACCTCAATCGCAACAAGACCGCGATCCACTCCGACATCCTCCACCTGACCGCCGAGCAGGACGGGATGGTCGTCGAGGCCGCGTTGCAGTGGAACGAGTCGTACGTCGAGAACGTGTTCTGCTTCACCAACAACATTCCGCAGCGCGACGGCGGTACGCACCTGACCGGCTTTCGCAACGCGCTGACGCGCACGATTGGCGACTACCTGGAATCCGAGGGCATCGCCAAGCGCGAGAAGGTGACGATGCTGGGTGACGACACCCGCGAAGGCCTCACCGCGGTGCTGTCGATCAAGATCGTCGACCCCAAGTTCTCGTCGCAGACCAAGGACAAGCTGGTTTCGTCCGAGGTTACCCCGGTAGTCCAAGGCGTGATTTCGGCGAAGTTACACGATTTTCTAATGGAGAAGCCGAAAGAAGCGCGCATGATCGCGGCAAAGGTCGTGGAAGCCTCCCGCGCCCGCGAAGCCGCTCGCAAGGCCAAGGAGCTCAACCGTCGCAAGAGTGTGCTCGACGTCGCGGGCCTGCCGGGCAAGCTGGCCGACTGCCAGGAAAAGGATCCCGCCAAGAGCGAGTTGTTCCTCGTCGAGGGCGACTCCGCCGGCGGCTCTGCCAAGCAGGGACGCGACCGCCGCTTCCAGGCGATCCTGCCGCTCAAGGGCAAGATCCTGAACGTGGAGAAGGCGCGCATCGAGAAGATGCTGTCGTCGCAGGAAATCGCCACGTTGATCACCGCGCTCGGCACCGGCATCGGCGCCGACGAATTCAAGCCCGAGAAACTGCGCTACCACCGCATCATCATCATGACGGACGCCGACGTCGACGGCGCGCACATCCGCACGCTGCTGCTCACGTTTTTTTATCGGCACATGGGCCCGCTGGTCGAGAAGGGCCACATCTACATCGCGCAGCCGCCGCTATACAAGGTCAAGATCGGCAAGAGCGAAACCTACGTCAAGGACGACAGCGAACTCAGCGACTGGCTGCTGACCACCGCGCTGGAAGACACGAGCTGGAGCCCAGGCGCCGGCAAGGCGCCGCTGCCGTCGAACGATCTCGAGCGCTTTTTGCGCGCGCACGCCAGCGTGAACGAACTGCTCGAGAAACTCGCGCGCCGCTACGACCTGTTCGTGCTCGAGCAACTGCGCGAGCACTCGCCGCTGCCGGCGGAAGGCGCGAGCCTCGACGCCTGGGGCACGAGGTTCGCCGCCAGCCTCAACTCGCTAGGCCACCTGCGGGGCCAATACGCGGTCAGCGCCAAGCTCGAGCAGGCCGGGCCGGCGGTCACCGTCACGCGCCGCGCGCATGGCGCAGAAGCGACCATCCACTTCTCGCCGGATTTCCTCGGCGGGCCCGAGTATCGCCGCATCGTCGACCTGCAGCAGGCGCTGCGTCACCTGGTCGGGGGAGGCGCGAAGGTGCGTCGCGGCGAGCGCGAGAAAATCGTGACGACGTTTGGCGAGGGCTTCGACTGGTTGCTCGCCGACACCAAGCGCGGCATGCACATCCAGCGCTACAAGGGCCTCGGAGAAATGAATCCGGAGCAGTTGTCCGAGACGACCCTCGAGCCGGCCAAGCGCCGCCTGGTGCAGGTGAAGATCGAGGACGTGGTCGCCGCGGACCAGATGTTCACGACGCTGATGGGCGAGCAGGTCGAGCCGCGCCGCGAGTTCATCGAGAAGCACGCGCTGCTGGTGGGCAACCTCGACGTTTGAGGTCGCCGAGGGGATCTTGTGGGAGCGCCCCTACAAAAGTGATTCCAAACGCTTGAGTCTCGCCTTGAGCCCAGCCGCGCTGTCCGCGGTGAGGTTCGCGTGGCCGATCTTGCGCCCCGGCTTCGGCGTCTTGCCGTAAAGATGCACGTGGAGCCCCTCGAGCTTGGCGAGCTTCGCAAGATCCGGCATTTCGCCAATGAAGTTCACCATCGCCGCATGGCCGCGCAGGGCAGTCGAGCCGAGTGGCAGCCCGGCCACCGCACGCAGGTGATTCTCGAACTGCGAGCACTGCGCACCATCGATCGTCCAATGCCCTGAGTTGTGCACGCGCGGCGCGATCTCGTTGCCGAGCAGCTTGCCGCTGGCGACGAAGAATTCGAATGCAAGCACGCCGACGTAGCCGAGCTCTTCCATCACTGCGCGCGTCGCCTTCTCGGCGGCGCGCTGCAGCGGATCGCGCTTGCGCGGGATCGACGTACGCAGGATGCCGTCGCGATGAACGTTCTGCGCGACCGGGTAGAACGCGACCTGGCCATCGCGGCCGCGCGCGCCGATGCACGAGATCTCGCGCTGGAAAGGGACAAAGGCCTCGAGCAGCAGCGGCTGCCGGCCCAGCCGCTCCCACGCGGCATCCACATCGGCGACCGTGCGAAGCACGGCCTGGCCCTTGCCGTCGTAGCCGAGGCAACGTGTCTTGAGCACGCTCGGCAAACCGATCTTCTTCAGGGCGGCGTCCAGTTCGGCACGCGTGGAGACGGGCGCGTACGGCGGCACGGCGATCTTGAGCCGGGTGAACAGCTTTTTCTCCGAGAGGCGATCCTGGCTGACGGTGAGCGCGCGCGTGCCGGGGAAAAGCGGCTTGCGCCTCGCCACGAACTCGGCGCTGGCCGCCGGCACGTTCTCGAACTCGTAAGTGACCACGTCGACGGCGTCGCACAACCTGGCGAGTGCGGCCTGGTCTGCGTAGTCCGCGTGAAGGTGTTCACCGAGTGGCGCCGCGCAGGCGTCCGCGGCCGGGTCAAGCAAAACGAAATCCAGATCCAGGTTGTAGCCCGCCAGGGCCAGCATGCGGCCGAGCTGACCCGCGCCCAGGACGCCGATCTTCACGGCCGCCTCACTTTCGGGGCTTGGCGTTCTTCAGCACCGCGCGCGTCTGCTTGCGGCGGAAACGCTCCAGCTTACGCGCGATCCCCTCGTCCTCGAGCGCGAGGATGGACATCGCCAGCAGCGCGGCGTTGATGGCGCCCGCCTTGCCGATCGCGAGCGTCCCCACCGGCACGCCTTTCGGCATTTGCGCGATCGACAGCAGTGAATCGAGGCCGTCCAGCGACTTGCTCAACACCGGCACGCCCAATACCGGCAACCGGGTGCTGGCCGCCGTCATCCCCGGCAGGTGCGCAGCGCCGCCCGCGCCCGCGACGATCACCTTGAGCCCGCGCGCAACGGCCGTGTTCGCGTAGCGCGCCAGCTTGACCGGAGTGCGATGCGCAGACACCACCTCGCATTCATGGGGAACGCCGAACGCCGTCAGGGTTTCGGATGTGTGCGACATCGTGTCCCAGTCCGACTGGGAACCCATGATCACGCCCACGAGGGGCGGCTTGGAAAAGCGTTTTTTCTTGGCCACTTTCCATCTGCCCGAAGGGCGGGAAAGCGTCCCATTCTACAGAGCCGAAAGCTTACGGTGGCAAGAGGTCAAATTCTGCCGACACGCTGGCCCGATAACGGATTTCGCCAAGCTGCATGCCCATCTCGGCGTTGCCGTCGGCCGCCTGCGCGCGCATGGCCTTCATCTCGTACATGACTGGCGGCGCGGACACGCCCGATTCGGTGACCCGCGCCAGCACGCCGAGCTTCACGCCAAGCGTCTCGGCCAGCAGCCGCGCCTTGCCGCGCGCATCCTCGGCGGCTTTCACCAGCGCCTGGCGCTCGACCTCCGTCGCCTTGCTCGACTCTAGCGCCGGCGGGCTGACCTGGTTCACGCCGACCTGGGTCGCGCGCAGGATGTAGTCGCCGAGCCTGTCGAGGTTGTCGATGCGAACTTCGATCTGGCGCATCACGCGATAGCCCGTGAACTTGCGCTCGCGCGCGCCCTCGGGCCAGACGTACTCCGGGTTGATGCTGACGTCAGAAGTGGCGAGCTGCTCGTCCTTGGCGCCGAGCGCCTTCGCCTCGCGCACGAAGTCGCGCACGACCTTGTTCACCTCCGCCTCCGCGCGCTTCAAATCGGGATCGATCTTTTCGATCGACAAGTGCAGGCGCGCCCGATCGGGCTTCACCGCGACCTCACCTTGGCCGTTGACCGCGACGACGCGCGGCGGCGGCGCGTCGTGCGCGAGCGCCGCGGCGGGCAGCAGGATCAGCGCGAGGAGCGGACCGGCGTGACGGGTGAGGACGTCCATGTCGTGCGAGTTCCGACGATTTTTACGGTGGCGCCATCCTGAAGGTTTTCGCCGCCGCGCACCACTACGCTGTCGGTGGCGAGCAATGGGCCCTCGACCGCGACCCACTCGCCATCGGCCATGCCGGTGGTGACCTTGACGCGCTGGGCCTGGTTGTCGGGGCCGATGCGATACACGGCGAGGCCATCGGCGCGGATGATCAGCGCGTCGCGCGGTACCGCGAGCTGGGCGCTCGGCTCGCCGAGCGGCAGCACGACCTCCACCATGCTGCCGGACGGCAACTTGCGCTCGCCGCGTGCCGGCGGCAGGTCGACGAGCACCTCGAAACTCTGCGAGCGCGCATCGCCCGCCGGCACGATGTTGCGCACGCGGCCCTGCCCTTCGCCGCCATCGAAGCGCACGGTGACGTTGTCGCCCGGCTTGATCGCGCGCACGTGGCGCAGCGGCAGGAACAGGCGTACCTCGAGGGTTTCCGGGTCGAGCATGCGGGCAACCACTTCGCCCCGATTCACTTCCTCGCCCGCGCGTTTCAGGCGGTCCGCGACCACGCCGCCGAACGGCGAGCGCAACTCGGCGCGCGACAGGCGCTGCTGGATCTGGCGCAGCGTTGCGCGCGCGATGTCGAGGTCGGCGGCAGCGAGGTCCCGCTGCGACTCGGCCTGCTCGAGCGCGACCTTGCTCACCGCGGTACCCAGCGCCTCGAGCCGTTTTGCCTCGCGCGCCAACTGCTGCTGGCTGATCTCGCCGCGCTTCACGCGCGCGACCTGCTCGAGCTTCTGCAGCGCCATTTCGTCGGTGTCGAGCCGCGCCACCACGCCATCGCGGGCGATGCGCGTGCCGGGCTCCGCGACCCACGCCAGCGTGCCGGCGATCCCGGCTGACAGGTCGGCCGAGGCGCGCGAGCGAACCTGCCCGGTCACCGTCGCATGCGGCGCGAGTGCGCGTTTCTCGACTGGCGAGGTTTCCACCGCAGCCGGCGGGCGCTGTTGCGCTAACGCGGCGAACGACGCGAGCAGCAGGAAGGGGACGGCAATCTTGTTCATGGAAGGTCTCAAAAATTCGCGGCGGCCATGGGCCGCCCTACTTTGCCATCGCCGGCATTTCGTGCCGGCGCTTGGCGGGGACCGCTGCTTCGCCAAGCCGCAGCAGGCTCGGCATCAAAAACCAGGTGAACGCGGTGCCGATGACCATGCCGCCCGACACGACGGCAGCGAGGCCGCGGTAAATCTCGGCGCCGAGGCCCGGCATGAAGATCAGGGGCGCCATGCCGAGCACCGCGGTCAGCGTCGACAGGACGATGGGCCGTGCGCGCGTCGCGAGCGCCTCGCGCACCGCCTCGCGGCGGCTCATGCCGGCGTGCTCGCGCGCGCGCGTCTGGTCGACCAGCAGGATCGCGGCGTTGACGACGAGGCCGAGCAGGATGATGAAGCCGATCATGGTCAGCAGGTCGAGTGCCTGGAACGAGAACAGCCCGATCAGTTGCAGCGCCGCGATGCCGCCCGCGCTCGACACCGGCAGCACCAGCATCACCAGGAACGAGTCCCACACCGAGCGGAACAGCGCCGCCATCAGCGCGAACAGGATCAGCAGGGCGAGCGCGAAGTTCTCGCCCATGGCCTTCAGCGCGGCGTGCAGCTCGTTGGCCGAGCCGGCGTAGGTGAGCTGCGAGTTTTCGGGCATCGCTGCGCGCAGCGGCGGCTCGACTTCCTTCTGCAAGAGCGTGATGGCCTCGTCGAGCGACATGTCGGCGGGAGGCTCGAAGTTGACCGACACCGTGCGCCGGCCGTCGACGCGCGTCAGCTGCGACGGACCTACCGTCGGCCGGATCCGCGCCAGCTCGCCGATGGTCTGCACGCCGGCGCCCGGCGTCGCCATGGGCAATTCGGCGAGCGCTTGCTCGGTGGTCCACTTGTTGCTCTTGACGATGATGGCCAAGCGTTCATTGCCGTCGAAGTATTCGCCGGCCCACAGGCCGCCGGTGAATGCACGCAGCGCCGATGCCACCGCGACGCGGTCGAGGCCCGCACGCGAGATGCGCCACTCGTCCGGAGTGAGCTGCAGCTCGGGCTGGTTCATCTCAAGCGACGGGAACGCCTGCGGAAACGTGCCGGGAATCGCGCGCGGGATTTCCTGGATTGCGGTGCCGGCGGCCTTCATCAGCGCCGGCAGGTCCGGGCCCTGCAGATGCAGCTGGATCTCGCGCGAGTTGTCGCCGTCGACGTTGAGCAGGGAGCCCTGGTTGGCGAAAGCGCGGACGTCGGGCAGGTCGGCGAGGATCTTGTCGCGCAGCAGGTTCACCACATCGGCGGTCTTGCGCGGATCGGCCGCGTACGCGACGACAACGCCGTTGCCGCCGCCCGCCCACCCGGAGAAGTTGTAGTACTTGATGGCCGGCTCGGCCTTGCCCTCGAGGTACGGCTTGAGGCGCTCGATCACGATCGGCGCAAACTCGGCCTTGGCCGTGTCGATGTTGCCGCCCGGCGGCAGGCGGAACTGGCCCCAGACGTTGTCGGTCTGCGCGACCGGCAGGTAGTCCACCTTCGGCACGAACGCCCAGATGAAGACGATGCTGCCGCCGACCAGCGCGCCGATCCACGCCAGGCGCGCGGCCGGAATGTTGGTCGCGATCATCGCCGCGCGCGTCATCGCGTCCCACCAGTGCTGGTGCTGGTCCTCGGGGAATTTCTGCTTGAGCGCCCAGCGGTTGGCAGCCGGGATCACGGTCATCGCGACCAGCAGCGAGGCCGCGTGCGACACGCTCATCGTGATGGCGAGGTCCTTGAAAAGCTGGCCCTCGAGCCCTTCCATGAACAACACCGGCAGGAAGATGGCGACCGATGTGAGCATCGACGCAAACAGCGCGGGGACCACTTCCTGGGCGCCCTCGAGGGTTGCTTCCCAGGCGGTCTTGCCCGCCTGCAGGTAGCGCAGGATGTTGCCCTGCACGATCAGCGCGGCGTCGATGACGATGCCGGTGGAGAAGGCGAGGCCGGCGAGCGAGATGACGTTGAGCGTACGGCCGAGCATGTGCAGCGTGATCACCGCAAACAGCAGCGACAGCGGGATCGACAGGCCGATGACCATCAGCGCGCGCGGCCCGCGCAGGAAATACCACAGGCCACCGATTGCGAGCAGGATGCCGACAAAAAGGCTTTCCTCGACGAACGAGATCGCGCGGCGCACGTAGATTGACGCGTCCCACGACAGGTCCATCAGCAGCTGTTCCTTCGCCAACGGGCCTTCGTTCAGCTCGGCAATCGCCTCCTTCACCCCCTCGATCAGCTCGACGGTGTTCGATTCGGAGGTGCGCTGCACCGTGATGTAGTAGCCGGGCACGCCGTTGCGATAGCTGAACCACTGCGCTTCCTGGTACCCCACCTGGATGTCGGCGACTTCGCGCAAACGCAGCGGGCGCTCCTCGCTCCAGCCCACGATCAGGTCGCCAAGCTCCGACACCGGCTCGCGGCCGGTGAAGCGCACGGTGAACTGGCGACGGCCGAGGTTGACGAAGCCGGCGGATGCATCGCGCGCCGAGACGACGGTGCTGGCGATCATCTGCGGCGTGATGCCGAGCTGGGCAATGCGATGCGGATCGAAGTGGATCTGGACTTCGCGCGGCCGGCCGCCCTCGAGGTTGACCCGCGACACGCCGGGTACGCGCGCCAGGCGCGGCTCGACCACTTCCTCCATGAGCTTCTGGTAGGTCGCGCCCATGTCGGTCGTCGTGTTGCCGGGCAGCGGCCGTATCAGCATCGAAGCGGCGTTGGCGCCCTGCCAGTTGTCGCCGCCAAACACCTGCGGCTCGTCGGCCTCGGGCGGCAGTGGCGGCAGGGTGTTGAGGCGCGAAACGACATCGAGCATCACGCGCGTCATGTCGGTGCCGATCTGGAACTCGAGCCCGACGCCGCCGCCCCCACGGTTCGACTGCGAGCGCATGCCCTTGAGACCCGGCAGGCCGCGCATGGCCTCCTCGATCGGCTCGATCATCACCTCTTCGATCTCGGACGGCGCGGCCTCGCGCCAGCCGACGTTGATCCACAGTTGCGGGCTACGCGTGTCGGGCAGCAGCTGGATTGGCAGCTTGGCCATTGCCAGGCCGCCGAACAGCAGCACGATGAGCGCGGCGGCCGCGATGGCCTGCGGATTCTGCAGAGAAAACTGGGTCAGACGCATGGTGCCTCCCGAGACCACCGCAAAAGTCCCGACGCAGCTTGGATGCGTCAGGCCTGCCCGGCGTTTAAAAATTGCTCACGTCGCCGACCAACATGGCTAAACTGGCGACCCTTAAAAGCGCCCTCCTTCCAGATGCATCAGCCCCCGCAAACGGTCGCGCTCACGCGCGATGTCATAGGCACCCTGATCCCCGCCGGGACCCAGGTCGAGCTGCCGGGCGGAACGGCTGCCACTATTACCCAAGCGTTGGGTGGCAGCTACACGATTCAAGTCGAAGGCCACCTGTTCCGCATCGAAGGCAAGGATGCGGACGTATTGGGCAAGGAACCCACCCGAGGCCCAGCGGTCCCCGACAATGCCACCGACGCTGACTTGGAGAAGGCCGTGTGGGACCAGCTTCGCACTGTATACGACCCTGAAATACCCATTAACGTCGTCGAATTGGGGCTTATCTATGAAGCCAAGCTCGAGCCAACATCGAATGGCAAACGCAAGGCAAACATTCGCATGACGCTCACGGCGCCAGGTTGCGGAATGGGAGAGGTGCTGGTGGCGGACGCAAAATCCAAGGTACTGCAGATCCCGGGCATTGCCGAAGCCGAAGTGCAGCTGACGTTCGACCCGCCATGGACCCAGGACATGATGTCGGAGGCGGCGCGCCTCCAGACGGGGATGATGTGAGCGATACCACCACGCGGGGGGTGCGCATCATCGTGCGACCGCGCTACGTGCCGGAGCAGTCCAATCCCGGTAGCGGCCAGTGGCTGTTTGCTTACCACATCACGATCCGCAACCAGGGCGAGGACACGGTGCAGCTGGTATCGCGCCACTGGGTCATCACCAATGGCGAAGGCCACGTCGAGGAAGTGCGCGGCCCCGGCGTGGTCGGCCAGCAGCCGACGCTCAAGCCGGGCGAGGAGTTTCAGTACACCAGCGGCTGCCCGCTGATGACGCCGGTGGGCACCATGCACGGCGAGTTCAACATGGTGCTATCCGGCACCGGCGAGAAATTCGACGCGAAGATCCAGCCGTTCAGGCTGGCGGTGCCGACAGTTTTGAATTGAACGCGCCACGCTTCTTCGCGCGCCTCAACCGCCAGGCCGCCGCAATTTCGGTCGCGAAATACATCAGCCGCGTCCACGACGTTCCCACGCGTGGGTCGGGCGGCAGCCCGTCGGCGAGCCGGAAAATCTGGATGTAGTACCAGCTGATTTCCGCCGCGGCGCGCAGGTAGGCCTTCACGGGGCTGCCGTCGTGCGTCACGCCTTGACGCATCACGCGCTCGTGCGCCGGCAGCGTGTCGACCTGGCGCGCGAGCAGTTTCTTCGCGCAAGCCGGGTCGCTCACCAGCGGCCGGCCAATGCCGATCATGTCGCACGCGCCGGACAGCGCCTCCTCCATCGCCGCGCGGGAGCGGAAGCCGCCGGTCACCATCATCGGCATCTTCGCCACGGCGCGAATGCGCTCGGCATAGTCGATGAAGTAAGCCTCGCGTTGCCGCGTGCTCTCGCGCGGCGCGGCCGCCGTTGACGACGCCCCTTCCGCGCCGAGCAGCTTCGGCTGCTCGTAGGTGCCGCCGGAAATCTCGAGCAAGTCGAGTTGCTCGGCGTTGAGCCACTCGACCACGCGCAGGCAATCCTCGTTTGAGAAGCCGCCCTTGCGGAAATCGTCGGAATTGAGCTTCACGCTCACCGGGAAATCGGCGCCGACCGCGGCGCGCACCGCGCGAACGCTCTCGATGACGATGCGCGCGCGATTCTCCAGGCTGCCACCCCAGGCGTCGGTGCGCTGGTTGGTGACCGGCGACAGGAACGACGACAACAAATAACCGTGCGCCGAATGAACCTGCACGCCAGTGAAGCCAGTCTCGCGTGCGATGCGGGCCACGTTGGCGAAACGCCGGATAACGTCGAGGATGTCCTCCTCTGTCGCCGCGCGCGGCATCGCGAAGTTGTTCAGCACCTGCAGCTGCACCGGTGACGGTGCGAGCGGGCTGCCCGTGACGTAGCGCGGCGACTGGCGCCCGGCATGCGCGATCTGCATCCACAGGTGGGTGCCGTGCTGCGTGCCGGCACGCGCGTAGGCGCGCAATTCGTCGAGGCCTGCGTTGCCATCGATCGCGACATTCGCCGGCCGCTCGAGGCAGCGGTGATCCACCTGCACGTTGCCGGTGAGCAGCAGGCCGCAGCCGCCTGCGCTCCACTGGCGGTAGAGGCGCACGTGGCGCTCTGTCGCGCGCAGGGCGCCATCGGCGAGGCCTTCGGTCATCGCGGCCTTGCACAGGCGGTTCGGCAAGGTGGCGCCGCAGGGCAGTTTCAGCGGCTGGGCCAGCAGGTCGAGGGTCATTTCTGGCAATCCGGACAATAAAAGGTGGAACGCTGGCCGATCACCAGGCGCACGATCGGCTTCTTGCAGCGACGGCAGGGCTCACCGGCGCGGTCGTAAACGAACAGCTTCTGCACGAAGTAGCCCGGCTCGCCGTCCTGGTCGCGAAAATCCCGGAAGGTGGTGCCGCCGGCCGCGATGGCGTCGTTGAGCACGTCGCGCACGACCTTCACCAGAGTGGCGTACTCGGCGCGCGTGACCTTGCCGGCGGCGCGCATCGGTCGAATACGCGCGCGGAACAGCGCCTCGGACGCATAGATGTTGCCGACGCCGAC
>DATLBT010000130.1:0-23822 GCA_035526825.1 Verrucomicrobiia bacterium
CCAGCCGATCAAGCTCGAGGGCTTCGTGCGCGCCGGCGGCACGTTCTCGGCAGGCACCTACCACTCGGCGGTCAACGCAATGGCGCGCGCCCGCAAGTACGTCGGCACGCGCAAGCAGCGCATCGAGCAGGAGCCGCGTCCGGCCGACCGCCGCATCGGCTCGGTCAAGGGCGGCATTCGTTACGACAAGGAATTCGGCACGTGGGTGGTGCCCTTCCCGACCATCGACCCGCAGGTCGTGAAGCGCTCGGCGGCGGCGCTCGACCGCTATGGCCCTGACTTCCGCTACGGCCACTACGTGCAGGTCAAGAAGCTGGCGACGGTGGCGGGCCTCATCGGCGGCGCTGGCACGCTGTTCGCGCTCGCGCAGGTGCCGCCCACGCGCAAGTTGCTGCTGTCGCTGAAGACCTCCGGCGAAGGCCCGAGCGCCGAGCAGCGCGACAAGGCCTGGTTCCGGGTGCGCTTCCGCGGCGAAGCCGGCGGAAAATCAGTGACGACCGAAGTGACCGGCGGTGATCCCGGCTACGGCGAGACCTCGAAGATGCTCGCGGAATCCGCACTGTGCCTTGCCTTCGACAAGCTGGACAAGCGATCGGGCCAGCTGACGCCGGCGACGGCGATGGGTGACGCGCTGATTGCGCGGCTGCAGAAGCAGGGCATCAAGTTCGCGGTGACGTCGGACGCCGTGTCATCCCGAGGAGCGTAGCGACGAGGGATCGCGTCGGCTTTTTACCGCCCTTGTAGCGGTCGCAACGCGTAGTGCCCGGCGTCGCGCACTTCGCCCGGCTGGATCTCGAACGGCAGCTTCATCGCGCCGGCATCGAAATGACGGTTGTCGCTGGCCGCGGCGCGAAACGAGTAGACACCGGCCGGCAGCGTGCCGGTGAACACGCCGCTGTGCCGCGCGGGATCGACGTCCACCGCCAGCGCGTAATCCTGCGTGGACGGCGCGTCGATGCGCTGGAAATGCACCACCCAGGGACCGGACGGCGCGGCGCCCTGGTCCACATATTGGTAGGAGAGCGTGCCGATCACGAGCCCGGAGCTGGTGACGAAAGGCACGTCCGCCACCGGCGCCGGCGGCTGCGCGGCGGTGCTGGCACAGCCGGCCAGCAGGGTGAAGGCGAGCGTGGCGAAAGGTCTGGCGGGCATGGGTGTTCCTCCCGGGGATCGCATACCGCCCATAGTGCCCCCCCCACGCGTGGACCACAAGCCCTTGTCATCCCGAGCGAAGCGAGGGATCGCGTTGGACATCGCTGAACGCGATCCCTCGTCGCGGAGCCTGTCCCCAGCTTGTCGAAGGGCTCCTCGGGATGACAGGTCGTTTAGATCTCGTACTTGAAGCTCAACTCCACCTTGGCGCGGTACTGCGTGATCTTGCCCTTCTTGTCCATCGTCACGTCCATCTCGACGACCTTCGCCACGCGCAGGTCGCGCAGCGACTTGGCGGCGGCGGACACCGCGGCCTGGGTCGCATCCTCCCAGCTCTTGGTGCTGGTGCCGACCACCGAGATGATCTTGTAGGCGCTCATTCTTGTTCTCCACTCTTTGGCGAAAGGGAGAGCCACACTAGACCGGTCGTCCCCGACCCGCAAGGCGAGGCAGGGGCGTTGCATACTTGCGGCATCCTTGAGGGAGGACTCATGAAACGCTTTTTCATGTCGCTGCTGGTGCTGTTGCTGGTGCTCATCGGCGCGCTCGCCTGGCAATTCATGCCGAGCCCGCTGCCGGTCCCCAACGACCTCGTGGTGCAGGTGCCGCCGGCCAACCCGCCGCCCGAACTGAAAGTCTCGGTCCTGTTCACTGGCCAGATCCTGAGCAAGGCCGGCCTCGCCTACCGCGGCGGCAGCCTGTCTGAGGAGCGCAGCTCGCAGATGGCGCCGATCCTGGTCGAACACCCGCGCGGCACGCTGATGATCGACGCCGGCTTCGGTCGCAACGTCGATGCGCACATGGCCGCCGCGCAATTCCTCGTGCGCGCACTGAGCAAGTACGAGAAGGGAGTGCCTGCCGCCGAGCAACTGAAGAGCTCGGGTTACGACTTCGGCAAGCTCAAGGGCATCGTGCTGACCCACGCGCACTGGGACCATTCGAGCGGCGCCGAGGACTTGCCGGAGGTGCCGCTATGGGTGCCGCAGGCCGAGATGGACTTCATTCGCGAGTGCGGCCATCAGGCCGCGCTTACCTGCGGCTTTGGCGAGCGCCCGTACCAGGTCTACGCATTCGAGGGCGGGCCTTACCTGGGTTTCGACTCGCACCACGACGTCTGGGGCGACGGCTCGGTCGTGATGGTGCCGGCACCCGGCCATACCCCGGGCTCGGTGATCGTGTTCGTCACGCTCGCCGGCGGCCAGCGTTACGCCTTCGTCGGGGACCTTGCCTGGGCCAAGGAAGGCATCGACATTCCCGCCGAGCGCCCGCTGCTCGGTCGGATGGCGGTGGCCGAAGACGCGGCGCAGGTGCGCCGCGCCCTGGTGCACATGCACCAGTTGCAGCGCGCGTTGCCGAACCTGCTGGTGGTGCCGGCGCACGACCTGCGGGTGCTGACGAAGCTGCCCCGCTACGGCAACGCCTCGTGAGCAAGCTCGAATACACCGCAACGGTGGTGTGGCATCGCAACGGCGCGCCCTTCACCGACCAGAAGTACTCACGTGCCCATGAATGGCGCTTCGATGGCGGCGCGGTGGTGCAAGGCTCCAGTTCGCCGCACGTGGTGCCCGTGCCGATGTCGGATGCGGGCGCGGTGGATCCCGAGGAAGCGCTGGTCGCGGCCCTGTCGTCGTGCCACATGCTGTTCTTCCTGCACCACGCCGCCAAAGGCGGATTCACTGTGGAGCGCTACGAGGATGCCGCCGCCGGCGTGATGGGCCGCAACGCACAGGGCCGAGTGGCGATGCTGAAGGTCGCGCTGCGGCCGAAGGTCACGTGGAGCGGGCAAGGACCGGGCGCATCGGAGATCGAGGCGCTGCACCACCGTTCGCACGAGGACTGCTACATCGCCAACTCGGTGAACACCGAGGTGGTGGTCGAGCCGCGCTGATGCGGCCGCCACGAAAGAACAAGGGCGTGAAGACCGAAGTCGTCACGCCCTCGTTTAAAAGAAAAACTACTTCTTTTTCTTTTTCTTGGCTTTCTTCTTGGCTGCCATGATCTTTACCTCCTATCGGAGTCCGGTGGTCGGCCCCATCGGCCCACCGCCTGCGGTCGGCCGACCCCAGCCAATAGTGGCATCGAATGCGGCTTGACACAATAGGTGGTAGAGAGCCCCGGCCGCTCCGCCATACCCACCTGAGGCTCGCGGCCGATGCGCTCGCCACGATTTTCGGCGGCGAGATTCCGGCGGATGGCGCGTTGCGCGAGCTCTATGCGCGCCACCGCAGCGCAGGCTCGCGCGATCGCGCGCAGGTTTCAGAGCTCGTGTATGGCGTGCTGCGCGAAATCTTCCCGCTGCGGTTTTCCCTCGGAGAAATGGCGTCCGCGCTCGAGTTGTGCGTTGCGCATGCGCTGCGCAATGGCACCACTCCTGATGCGGTGCCGCGGCTCGACGGCATCGACGCGGGCGTGATTGCGCAACGCCTGGCGGCGGCGCCGCCGCCCGACGCAGCGACGCGCCATAACCTGCCGGCGTGGATGTGGGACAAGCTTTGCGCGCAGTACGGCGAAGAGGCCGGCGCCCTCGCCGATGCACTGAACAAGCCGGCGACGGTCGACTTGCGCGCCAATACGCTGAAGGGCTCACGCGAAGACGCGATCGAAGCGCTGGCGCGGGAGGGCATCGTGGCCACGCCCACGTCGCGCGCTGCCACGGGGCTGCGGCTTTCGCGTCGCGAGGCGCTGCAGCGCTCGGAATCGTTTCGCGACGGGCGGATCGAGCCGCAGGATGAGGGCAGCCAGCTGCTCGCGCCTTTCACGCGCGCGCGCGCCGGCGAGGTGGTGGTGGATTTCTGCGCCGGCGCCGGCGGCAAGACCCTTGCGCTGGGCGCGCAGATGCGCGATCGCGGCGAGTTGCATGCGTTCGACGTGAGCCGCCAGCGCCTGGCGCGGCTCGAGCCCAGGCTCGCGCGCTCCGGGCTCACCTGCGTGCGCATGCAGGCGCTGCGCAACGAGCGCGACCCCCGACTCAAGGCGCTCGCGCGCAAGTGCGACGCCGTGCTGGTCGATGCGCCCTGCTCCGCCAGCGGCACGCTGCGACGCAATCCGGAGCTGCGGCTGCGCACGCCGGACCTCGCCGCACTCGTTGCGCTGCAGCGAACAATCCTCGAGGCCGCGGCCGGGCTGGTGAAGTTGGGGGGCCGGCTGGTTTATGCGACGTGCAGTGTCCTGCGCGAGGAGAACGAGGCCGTGGTGGAGGCATTCCTCGCCAGCGCGCAGAATTTCAGGCTCGACGAGGCGCTGACCCTGCTGCCGCAGCGCGACGGCACCGACGGCTTTTACGCCGCGCGACTGCTGGCTACTTCTTCTTAGGCACCCACGCCCAGGTCATCTGGCACTGGATCGGCACCTCACCATCTTCGTCGGTGACCTTGATCGGCACCGTCAAATCGCCCTTCACTTCCGTGAGGATGCGCTGGCGCATTTCGGCCGTCAGCGTGGCCTCTGCGCGGAGCGCGCCCTTGGCGCGGCGCACGTAGTCGACGTGCATGCTCTTGAGCAGCGGGATGTGCGTGTCGGGGATGGTCATGCCGAGCACGGCGCCGGTCGCGGTCTCGGCGAGCAGCGACATCGCTGCGGCATGGATGCCGCGGATGTGGTTCTGCACCTTGCGGCGATTGCGCATCCGCAGCACCGCGCGGCCTTCCTCCAGCACTTCGAACTCCACGCCACCGGTGCCGGCAAAGCGCACCTGCGAGTTGAACGCGGTGGTCACCAGCAACTTGCGCACGGCAGGCGGGAAGCCCGACAGCCGGGTCACGACGCGGGTCAGCGCATTGGGCTTGGTCATGGAACCTCGATTCAGGACAAGGGGCGCGCGAGGCGGTCCGCGATGATGCGCACCACCTGCGGGTTGACGCCGAGGCCGCAGTGACTGCCCCGCACCTCGACGTTCTCGGTGTTCGGCGCGATCTCTTCCAGCGAGCAGCGCCAGTCGACGATGCCGTCGGACTTGCTGTAGATCGCGGTGCACGGCACCGCCGGCGCCACGCGCCGGCGCTGGTGGCCTTCCCAGTCGACCGGCTGCGCGCGGCCGCGGTTGGCCCAACGATAGATGCGGTCGACATTGTTGGACTGCGGGTGGCCGTTGATCGGCGAGCCGAGCGTGATCACGCGGCGCACGCGCGACGGGTCATGGCGCGCGATCTCGCGCGCATAAACACCGCCGAGGCTCCAGCCAACGAGGCTGATCTTGCGACCCTCACCGTAAAGCGTGTCGATGCGCATGCGCAGGGCCTCGCGGATCGAGCCGCGCATCCCGTAATTGCGGCCCTGGCCCCAGCCGTGAACGTCGTAACCCAGCTGCTTCAGCACGCGGCGCAGCGGGCGCGTCGAACCGTCGGTCGTTGCAAAACCCGGAATCACCAGCACCGGGTGGCCATCACCCCGCGGCAGTTGCTGCAGCGATCGCCACGACAGGCGCAGTTGCGCGTACTCGGCGAAGGCGCGCCCCTCGAGCAGCAGCAGCAGCCTGGAGGGTGGTCGCCGCTGCGGTTCTTCGCGCAGCATGGCAACGGTGTCGGAGTCGATTTCCATCACCCATTATCAATCAGTTGAGTCAGGCAGAATATGCGCCCCATGCGCATCGGTCCCTACCTCGTCGACCCGCCCCTCGTGCTCGCGCCGATGGCGGGCGTCACTGACCGGCCGTTCCGGCAGCTGTGCCGGCGCTTGGGCGCGGGGCTCGCGGTATCGGAGATGACCACCTCGGATTCATCCTTGTGGCACACCGACAAGTCACGCCTGCGCATGGACCATCGCGGCGAGGATGCGCCCATTGCCGTCCAGATCGCCGGCACAAACCCCGAAATCCTGGCGGCCGCCGCGCGCCACAACGTGGAGCACGGCGCCGACATCATCGACATCAACATGGGTTGCCCGGCGAAGAAGGTGTGCAGAGTGGACGCCGGCTCCGCGCTTCTCAAGGACGAAGCCCTCGTCGCGCGCATTTGCGCCGCCGCGGTCGACGCCGTGAGCGTGCCGGTGACGCTGAAGATCCGCACCGGCTTCGATCGCCAGCGCAAGAACGCCGTGACGATCGCGCGGATCGCGCAGGATGCCGGCATCGCCGCGCTGACCGTGCACGGCCGCACACGCGCGGACCATTTCGAAGGCGCGGCCGAGCACGACACCGTCGCCGCGGTGAAGCGGGCGGTGTCGATCCCGGTGATCGCTAACGGCGACATCGACTCGCCGGGCAAGGCGCGCGCCGTGCTTGCTGCGACCGGCTGCGACGCGGTGATGGTGGGCCGCGCTGCCCAGGGCCATCCATGGATCTTCCGCGAGATCGCGCACTACCTCGCCACCGGCATCGAGCTGCCGCCGCCGGATATCGCGGAAGTCGGCGCCGTGCTCGGCGACCACCTGGCGCAGCTGCACGCGTTTTACGGCGAGGGCCGCGGCGTGCGCGTCGCGCGCAAGCACATCCGCTGGTTCTGCGACGGCCATCTCGGCAGCGAGGCGCTGTGGGCGGCGGTCAACCGTATCGAGTGCGCCGCGCAGCAGCGCGCGCTCATTGGTGCCTGGTTCGCGCAGGTCGCGTGGCCGCGCGCGGCATGAAAGTCTCCCCAGGCCCGTTTTCGGGCTCCCTCCTGCAAGGAAATCGACCATGAAACTGTTCTACTCTCCGGGTGCCTGCTCGCTGTCGCCACACATCGTCGCGCGGGAGGCCGGCCTCGCGCTGGATTTGGAGAAGGTCGACCTCAAGGCGAAGAAGACGGCCAGCGGCGCCGACTATCGGGCGATCAATCCCAAAGGCTACGTGCCCGCCCTGCAACTCGACGACGGCACCGTCCTGACGGAAGGACCGGCGATCGTGCAGTACCTCGCGGACCAGGCGCCGGTCACCGGCCTCGCGCCGGCCAACGGCTCTCTCGCGCGCTACCGCTTGCAGGAATGGCTCAACTTCATCTCGACGGAAATCCACAAGCAGTTCAGCCCGCTGTTCAATCCGGCAGCGACGCCGGAGGTTCGGCAAGCCCAGGTCGAGAAACTCGGCCAGCGCTTCGACTGGCTCGAGCCGCAACTGGCGGGCGGCCAGTTCCTCATGGGCGAGCGCTTCACGGCCGCGGACGCCTACCTCTTCACGGTCGTGAACTGGGCGGGCGTCGTCAAGATGGATTTGTCGAAGTGGCCGAACCTCACGGCCTACCGCAAGCGCGTCGGCGAACGACCGGCGGTGCAGGCGGCCCTGCGCGCGGAAGGCCTCGCAAAGTAGCTACCGGCCGTTGTAGAGTTTGCGCGCGGTACTCCTCAATCGTTCGAAAGGAAGTCGTATATGTCGAATGCTTCTACTGGCACGGTGAAGTGGTTCAACGAGACCAAGGGCTTTGGATTCATCACTCCGGAAGGCGGCGGCGAAGACCTCTTCGCGCACTTCAAGGAAATCCAGGGCACGGGTTTTCGCACGCTCAAGGAAGGCCAGCGCGTGGAGTTCACGGCCAAGCGCGGCCCGAAGGGCATGCAGGCCACCGCGATCAAGCCTCTCTGAAACTGCGCGAGCGTCATGCAAAAGCCCCGGCAGCGCCGGGGCTTTTTTTGTTGCAGCGCATTTCCCGGTTTGCAAATTCTCCTCCTCGTTTGTCGCCGTAGTCCGACAAAGACCACCTGAACTAGACGGGGCGGTGGGGCGTCTGAATGGCGTAGACCGCTCTGTGCGGATACGTCCGATTCCACCAGGAGATTTGCTATGCGTTTTCTCACTGCAACCGCCGTAATAGCCGCCACGGTCGTAGCGGCGACCCTGCCGCTGGCCGCGGCCGCTGACGTGACCTTGGGCGCGAACCTGGGCTCCGCCCGGCTCAACGCTGGCGATTTCGAAGGCGACGACACGGGCTGGAAGGCCCACGCGGGACTCTCGTTCAACGAGATTTTCGGCGCGGAAGTCGGCTACATCGATTTCGGCCGCTACGGCGTGGAGAACCGCGGCGCCAACGCCTGGACGCCAGCGCTGACGCTCGGCGTGCCGATCGGCTTTGCCAACATCTACGCCAAGGGCGGCTATGCGTTTGCCGACATCGAGGGCGTCAACGCGGCCGATGAAGCCGAGCGCAGCAATCGCGATCCGTTCTACGGCGCTGGCGTGCGGGTCGGCATGAACCGCGGCCTGGGCCTGCGCCTGGAGTACGAGCGCTACCAGTTCGATCGCGCGGACATCGACATGGCGATGGCGGGCCTCGAGCTGTCCTTCGGTCGCGGCAACAAGTAAGTCAGTTCGCTACAACGAGGCCGGGACGCGAGTCCCGGCCTTTTTTTGTGGGAGGTATCAGTCCTTCCAGGACAACGTCACCTTCCGCTTGCCCCACTTCCTGGCGCCGCGGAGGTCCTTGTGCATGTAGATGTCGATGCGGTTCTTCCACCGACTCGGCATCTTGTCCAGCACGATGAACTCGCCCCGCAGGCCGCGGATGCGCACGCGCTGGCCGCGCTTCAGGCCTTTCTCCAGCAGGTCGGGCGACACCGCGATGACGCGCACGCCGGGCACGCTCGCGTCCTCGAGGTTGTCGCCCCACGCGCCGACGTGCGGGTCGTCGTCGGTCTGGCCGGGCACGCCGTTGTACGCGGTCGCCCAGACGGTGAGCTGGCGGGGCGCCGGCGTGACCTCGGCCGCCGCGGCGACGCTGGCGAGCAGCGCCAGCGCCACCAGCGCCGCGCGCATCAGCCGCCGAGGAAGTCGCGCTTGCCGATCTCGACGCCGTTATGGCGCAGGATGTTGTACGCCGTGACGACGTGGAAGGTGAAGTTCGGCAGCGCAAAGCTGGTCAGGTAGCCGAGACCCTTGAACTCGAACGTGTTGTTCGGGAATTTGAGCACCACCGGCCGCTCCTCCGAGCCGTCGACCTGCTCGGGCTTCACGCTCTTGAGGAACGCAATGGTCTTGTCGATGCGCTCTGTGAGTTGCGCGTACGTCGCCTCATCGTCGGCGAACTTCGGCGGCTCGATGCCGGCGAGCCGCGCGGCGCAGCCCTTGGCGTTGTCGGTCGCGATCTGGATTTGCCTGACCAGCGGCAGCATGTCGGGCGCCAGCCGCGCTTGCACCAGCACGGCGGTGTCGTACTTCTTCGTTGTTGCATGCGCCTGGCCCTTCTCGAGGATTTTCTTGAGGTTGCCCAGCAACTGCAGGAACACCGGCACTGAGGCCTGGTACATCGAGATCGACATGGCATTTCCCTTCAAATGGCGTGGTCGGGCATTCTAGGCGAATGAAGCCCCGCGCAGAAATGTTCTCCCGCATCGTCGGCACAGGCAGTTACCTGCCGGAGCGCGTGGTCACCAATGCCGAACTCGAGTCGCGCATCGAGACCACCGACGAGTGGATCGTCTCGCGCACCGGCATCGAGGCGCGCCACGTGGCGGCCGACGGCGAGATGACCTCCGACCTCGCGCTCCACGCCGCACGCAAGGCGATGCGCGCAGCAAACGTGACACCCGCGGACATCGACCTGATCGTCTGCGCCACCACGACGCCCGACATGGTGTTTCCGTCGACCGCGTGCATCCTGCAGGACAAGCTCGGCGTGCGGCAGGGCGCCGCGTTCGACGTGCAGGCCGTGTGCACCGGCTTCATCTACGCGCTCGCCACCGCCGACAAGTTCATCGCCACCGGCGGCGCGAAATGCGCGCTCGTGGTCGGTGCCGAGGTGTTCTCGCGGCTGCTCGACTGGAACGACCGGCGCACCTGCGTACTGTTCGGCGACGGCGCCGGCGCGGTGGTAATCAAGCCTTCGGACCGGCCCGGCATCCTGTCCTCGCACTTGCACGCCGACGGCAGCCAGGGCCACATCCTGCGGGTCGCCGCAGGACTCGCCGGCGGCGAGCTGCGCGGCCATCCGTTCCTCGAGATGGATGGCAAGGCGGTGTTCAAGCTCGCCATCCGCGTACTCGACAAGTCGGCGGAAGAAGCACTCGCACACAACGGGCTCAAGTCGACCGACCTCGACTGGTTCATCCCGCACCAGGCCAACCTGCGCATCATCGACGGCATTTCGCAGGCGATCGGCCTGCCGGCCGAGCGCGTGATCCGCACGGTGGCCCGGCACGGCAATACGTCCGCTGCTTCGGTGCCGCTGGCGCTGGACACCGCGGTGCGTGATGCGCGCATCCAGGACGGTCACCTGGTGTTGTTACAGGGCGTCGGCGGCGGCATGACCTGGGGATCGGTGCTGCTGCGCTGGTAGTTTTTTCCGAACCGGCGCCGGCGCCGGGGTGTCACTTTGAAGTACCCATCGCGCCGGATTGCCCCATGAAAACCTCCATCCTCGTCGCCTTTTCGTTGTTCGCCGGCGTTGCGTGGGCGGAGCCGGGGCCCCAGTTCGACCTGGAACTCGCCTCACCGCCAGTCGCGGCCCGAGCGCCGAACGCGCACGCGCCGATGCGCCCACGACTCAAGTTGGCGACCACGCTGGGCGACCCCGGCCCGATCGTCGATGCCGAGGGACTCAAGCCCTCCGATTCCATCATTGCTCCCGCGGAAGCCGCCGCACTCGAGGCCGAGAACGCGGAAGCGCCGACCGGTCCTGCCACCCGCAAATAGCGTGCGTGTCGCGACCGGGCGACAGCGTGGAACCGGCCTGAAAATCGCGGTCTCTAATCGCCTGAACAGGGAGTCAGGGGTGTCGGAGCACTGCGATGCAAGTCACACGTTCCACGCTGATGGCCGGAATGATGATCCTTCCGCTACTGGGCGGCTGCAGCCTCGAAGCCGCCATGACGACCTGCGCCGATTGCGGCGAGGTGCGATCGGTCAAGGCGCGCGTGGCGCGAAGCGAGATTCGCCTGCTCACCGATGCGCCGCGGGCGGTCATCTCCGACGCCGATGCCGCGGACCTGCCGCTGGTTTACGACGTGCGCGTGCGCATGGATCGCGGTGGGTCGCGCGACTTCGTGCTCGCCGCGCCGCCGGGACTCAAGCCGGGCGATCGTGTCGAAATCCGCGCCGGCTCAGTCGTGACCAAGCTGCCGACCGGGCATCGATATTCTTGACTGTTGTGGCAGCGGCTTTAGCCGCGATTCTTGCGGCTAATACCCGGCGGCCTGGCCGTCCTTGCGCGATTCGGATGCGCCCACGTAAACGCGGCCGTCTTTCGTCGCGATGCGCATGATCGCCTGGTAGCCGCCGTACGGCCCAACCTGCGTGCCGGTCTTGTGCCCGCGCAGGCTCAGCGCTCGCACGGTCTCGGCGGGAAAGCCCGACTCGAGGAACAGCTCTGCGCCCGCAGAATCGGGCTCGCCGGTCAGTGCGTTCGGCACCGTGTGGTAAATGCGCGGCGCATCGCCCGCTTCCTGCAGGTTCATGCCGAAATCGATCAGGTTCACCAGGATCTGCACGTGGCCTTGCGGCTGCATGTCGCCGCCCATCAGGCCGAATGACAGCCATGGCTCGCCGTCCTTGGTCACGAACGCCGGGATGATCGTGTGGAACGGCCGCTTGCGGGGCGCATAGGTGTTGGCGTGGCCTTCCTGCAGCGTGAACAATTCGCCGCGGTCCTGCAGGCAGAACCCGAGGCCCGGGCACATGCCGCTGCCCATGCCGCGATAGTTGGACTGGATCAGCGACACCATCATGCCGTCGGCGTCGGCCGTGGTGAGATAGATCGTGTCGCCCTGCACCAGCGCGCCGGCGTCGTAGCGCGCCGCAGCCTTCGACGAGTCGATCAGCGCGCGGCGTTGCGCGGCGTAGTCTTTCGAGAGCAACTGTCTGAGCGGGATCTTGGCGAACGCCGGGTCCGCGTAATACTTCGCGCGGTCCTCGAACGCGAGTTTCTTGGCCTCCGTCAGTAGGTGGACGTGGTCGACCGAGCCGAAGCCGAGCGACTTCAGGTCGTAGGCCTCGAGGATGTTGAGCATCTGCAGCGCGGCGACGCCCTGCGTGTTCGGCGGCAGCTCCCAGACGTCGTAGCCGCGGTAATTCACCGACACCGGCTGCACCCACTCGCTATCGTGCGCGGCAAGGTCCTCATACGACAGGAAGCCGCCCTGCGCCTTCATGTAGGCGTCGATCTTCCTCGACAGTTCACCGGTATAAAACGCATCGCGGCCGCGCCACGCAATTGTTTCGAGAGTGGCGGCGAGCGCCGGGTTTTTCCATAACTCGCCTTTGGCCGGCGCGCGACCGGCCACGGTGAACGTCTCGTTGAAGCCAGGCCACCGGGCCAGGATCGGCACGCTGCGCGCCCAGTAGTACGCAATGGTCTCGGCCACCGGGTGGCCCTCGCGCGCGTAGCGGATGGTCGGTGCCAGCAAATCCTTCATCGGCAGCTTGCCGAATTTGCCGTGCAGCTTGAACCAGCCATCGACGCAGCCGGGCACCGACACTGGCAGCGGGCCGTGTTTCGGGATCTGCGCCAGGCCGAGCTTGCGGAAGTGCTCCAGCGTCAGCGACCTTGGCGAGCGGCCCGAGGCGTTGAGCCCGTGCAGCTTTTTCGTTTTCGGATCCCAGACGATGGCGAACAGGTCGCCGCCGATGCCGTTGCCGGTGGGCTCCATCAAGCCGAGTGCCGCATTGGCCCCGATCGCCGCATCGACGGCGCTGCCGCCCGCCTTGAGGATGTCGAGCGCGATTTGCGTCGCCAGCGGGTGCGAGGTCGCCGCCATGCCGCGCGGCGCGAACACTTCGGAGCGCGTCGCGAACGGCGCGCCTGCGATGCGGTCGGGGCCAGCGGAAATTGTTGGAGTCATCGCAAGCAGCATCAGGCCGGCAACGGCGCGCATGTCAGCCCCTCGGGTCAAGGAGCGCCGACTCTAGCTCAACGTTTGCGGCGCAGCAGGCGCCTTAGCCAAACCTCGACGGCGTCGAGCCATCGCGCGACTCGACGCGACTGACCGGACATCACG
Source organism: Verrucomicrobiia bacterium (assembly GCA_035526825.1). Classification (GTDB taxonomy): domain Bacteria; phylum Pseudomonadota; class Gammaproteobacteria; order Nevskiales; family Nevskiaceae; genus JACPFV01. The sequence goes on from DATLBT010000130.1 coordinate 12,985, forward strand.
GCGCCGCCCACAGCCGCAATCAGGATGCCGGGCCCAGGCAGTGGCATCAAAATCAAGCCGACCACCACCAGCACGCCGCCGCCAAACAGCGTCAGCCCGCGCCGCAGCGGCCCGTAGTTTTTCGTGCGCTCGTAGCGATGCACGAAGCGCTCGCCGGCGCGGTCGCGAAAAAACGCCTTCCACTGTTGTTTCACCCGATAAAGACCCCGGGAAAAGGGTTTTCGCTCTATCGCCTTCTGTGGGAGGGCTCCTGGGCCCGATGTCGGTGGCGGGACATTGGGGCCAGGGCCCCTCCCACAACTGCGCGCCGGGCCTGCCGCCGGGTAAGCTTCCGGCATGGGATATGCACGCATCGCGGGGACTGGCAGCTATTTGCCGCCGAAAATCCTCACCAATCACGACATCGCGGCGATGGGGGTGGACACCACGCATGACTGGGTGGTCGCGCGCACGGGCATCGAGTCACGACGCGTGGCGGTAGGCGAAACCACCAGTGACCTCGCGCTGCACGCCGCGCGCAAGGCGATGGACGCCGCGGGGGTCACCGCCGCCGACATCGACCTCATCGTGCTGGCCACCACTTCACCGGACATGCTGCTGCCGTCGACCGCCGCGCTGCTGCAGGCGAAGCTCGGCGTGCGGCCGGGCGCCGCGGCATTCGACGTGCAGGCCGTGTGCACCGGCTTCATGTACGCGATCACCGTGGCCGAAGCGCTGGTGTCGCGCGGGCAATTCAAGTGCGCGCTGGTGATCGGCGCCGAGACGCTGACGCGTTACCTCGACTGGAAGGATCGCAACTCGTGCGTGCTGTTCGGCGCCGGCGCCGCGATCCTGAAGCCCGCCGACAAGCCCGGCATCCTGTCGTCGCACCTGCACGCCGACGGCAACCTCAGTGGCATCCTGCGGCTCACCGGGGGTTTCGCCGGCGGCGAGGTCACCGGCAACCCTTACGTCGAACTCGACGGACAGGCGGTGTTCAAGGTGGCGGTGCGCGTGCTCGAGGAAGTCGCGCGCGAGGCACTCGAGCACAACGGCTACACCGCCGAACAACTCGACTGGCTGGTTCCGCACCAGGCCAACCTGCGGATCATCAGTGCGGCCGCCGAGCGGCTCGGCCTGCCGATGGAGCGCGTCGTCACCACGGTGCAGCGCCACGGCAATACCTCGGCGGCCTCGGCGATTCTCGCGCTCGACGAGGCGGTGCGCGATGGCCGCATCCGGTCGGGCCAGCTGGTGATGCTGCAGGGCGTCGGTGGCGGCATGACCTGGGGGTCGGTGCTGGTGCGCTGGGGCTAGGCATAAGCGTCGCCAAGTGGCGACGGAATCGCACAGGGTGGATCAACGGCTGAATTCGCAAGCCGCTGAATGGCTAGCCCTTTTCGAACTTGGCACCCGACTTGCGGGTCACACCCCTGGAGATGCGCGGCTCCGATCCCATCCGCGATTCTGATCTTTTTTTTCCAGGAGGCACAACATGGTTCGTAAAATTTCATTCGCCGCGCTCTGCGTGATGGCTCTCAGCGGTACCGCGATTGCCGAAGATCGCGGCGTGCCGGGCATCGATGTCGACGTCAACACGAGCCTGTCCATGCCGATGGCTGACAAGAACTCGGACGGCAAGGTCACCAAGGCCGAAGCGGCGACCAACACCCGCCTCGCGGCGCAGTTCGAGAAGCTCGATGCCAACAAGGACGGTTCGCTGGACAAGGGCGAATTCGCCAAGTTCGAGTCGACCGCCAGCGCCAAGGGCAAGGCCAAGTCGGCCGTGCCGGGCAACAAGGACGGCGCGCCGGGCGTGGATGAAGGTACTGGCGACGAGCGCGCCAACACCAACAACGTTCCGGGCACGACCGATGATTCGGTTCCGGGCAACGAAGACAAGCTGGGCCCGGGCCGCTAAGGCACGCGCTTCGCTTGAAGGAACGCCCCCGTTCGCGGGGGCGTTTTTTTTTGAACGCGATCCCTCGCTACGCTCGGGATGACATTCCTTGCAGCAGCCCCGAGAGGTCCTCCGCGTGCTCCTCCTCGGTCGCGAGGATGCTTTCCATCAACCGGCGCGTGGTCGGGTCGCGGTCACCGAGGTACTGGATGAACTCGAGGTAGCTGTCGATCGCGATGCGCTCCGCCACCAGGTCTTCGCGGATCATCTCGACCAGGTTGTTGCCCTCGACGTATTCGGCATGGCTGCGTGTCGCCAGGCCTTCCGGCGAGAAATCCGGCGCACCGCCGAGTTGCACGATGCGTGCGGCGATCTGGTCGGCGTGGAGCTGCTCTTCGTTTGCATGCTCGAGAAACTCGGCTGCCGCGCCGTCGGCGTTGAGGCCGCTGGCCATGAAGTAGTGGCGCCGATAACGCAGCGTGCACACCAGCTCGGTCGCCAGTGCTTCATTAAGCACCCGGATCACGGTGTCGCGGTCCGCTCGATAGCCCTCGGTCACGGCGCCTTGCTCGATGTGCCGCCGCGCTCTCTCGCGTAAGGCAAGGACATCCGAAACGAAAGCGCCATTGCCGCCCTGGGTCAAGCTCATGTGGACTCCGTGCAGGAAAGTGCAAGGTTGAAGTGCAAGATTTAGGACGCCGGGACTGGCCAAAGGTGCCTCGAACGGGAGCAAGCGACCGCCCGGCGTTGTCCAAACGGTGCCATGAAATACTACGTCCGCGGTTTCCTTGTGCTCGCCTTCACGTCCCTTGCCGTCGCTTGCGGTTCGAAGGAGGCGGCGTCCCCGCAGTCCCGGGCGGCGGCGCCCGTTGCCGACGAAAATCGCGACGGCCGCATCACCCTCGACGAAGCGGCGTCCGATCCCAAGCTGCGGGCCGGCTTCGAGCAGCATGATCGCAATCGCGACGGCGAACTCGACAGCGCGGAATTCGCCCAGCTGGAGGCTGCCAGCCTGCGCGCGCGGCGGCAGGCGGAACGCGAGGAGCAGGAGCCGCACCAGCTGCGCGACAAACGCGACTTCCCCAAAGAACCCGACTGAGTCGACGTGACTCTCGAGCGCTGGATCGGCGTGTTCGCCGGTCTCGGCGGCGGGATCATCCTGCTGTTGTACATGTACGGTCCCGGCCTACGGGTTCCGCACCTGGAGATTCCGGATTTCGCCGCGTGGTTCGGCGGCGCCGACAGGCAGCTGCAAGCCCCGGCCACGCCGCCCGGGCCGCCCGCGCCATCGCTGGGGGATACTTCCATCGAGGAGCAGGTTCCGCAGTATCCGGTGTTCATCCCCGAAGTGCCCGTAGCGGTTGCGGTCGCTGCCCGGGCGCCCGACCTCGCCGCCAGCGACGACACCGTTCGCGCCGAAATCTCGCGCGCAGTCGGCGGGCCAGCCGAAGTCTTCCTCGTGCCCCGGCGCGTGATCCAGAACATCGTGGCAACCATCGACAGCCTCGATCGGGAGCCGGTGCCCATGCGATTTCGCGCGATCGTCGAAGTGCCGGGCCAGACCGTGGTCGAGACCCGCCAGGAGCGGCAATACCTGTCCGGCGATAACGATGAGCGCTATCGCCTGCTGGTGGTCGCGCTGGGCAGTGGCGGCACGGCTGTCGCCCAGCTTTACCTGCGCTGGTACCCGCTGTTTCAGCGCGCTTATCGCGAGATGGGATATCCCGGCGCGCATTTCAATGACCGCCTGATCGAGGTGATCGACCACCTGCTGGAGACGCCCGAGGTGTCGTGGCCGATCGAACTGGTGCGGCCCGCGGTGCTTTACGAGTTTGCTGACCCGCAGCTGGAGCAGTTGTCGAGCGGGCAGAAGGTCATCATCCGCATCGGCCCCGCCAACGCGCAGGCCGTAAAGGCGCGGCTCCGCGAGGTTCGCGCGGTCATCAGCGCCGGCGCGCGCGATGGTGCTGCGCCGCGCCTCGCGGAATAAGCCCAGGCCTCAATTCGGCGGCGAACCGAAAGGCATCTCGAGGCCGATGCCGACACCGGCCGAGCCGTCGCGATCCAGCGCCGGGTCATCACGCGGCCAGCTGTAGCCCACCACCATCTCCACGAATATCTTGGCCTCGAAAAGCGGGTGCCGGTAGGTCGCGCGTGCGCCGTATTCGGCGAGCGGTTCCGGCGCCGCGGTGAGCCCACGCACGAAAACCTCGTAGGCCAACGCACGCAGCTCGCGCAGGTTCTGGTACAGCAGGACCGAGCTGCGCCAATCGAGGCCAAGGCTGTGTTCATGCACGGTTCCGACGTTGGCCCAGCGCAGCAACTGGGTCGGCGCGAGGGTGTGGCTGTAGTCCAGCGCGGTCGTCAAGCCGAAGCCGTCGCGCGTGTTGATGAATGGCGTCAGGCGCAGGTGGACCAGGTCGTTGCGATCGGCGTAGGCCATCAAGCTGTAACGCCACTGCGCAAACGCCCTTGGCCGGCGGCCGCCACGCGCGCCGACCCGGAAGTCCACCCGGTACGTGTGGGCATCGGGCAGCGCGTAACCAAGCCCGGCGAGCCATTCATCCTCGTCGTCGAGGCGCGGAAATTGCGAGCGCAGCTGCTGGCCTTCCGAGCGGTCGCGAACGAAGCCTTCGTCATCGTCACGACCGACGAAGGCAGAAAGACGCTCCTCGAGGGCGGGAAATTTGGCGTGCACGTTGAAGCGCACGCGCGTCTTCGTGCCGACGAAATCCGAGTGCGACACCGCCGTCTCGACGCGGCCGTGCGTGCGCCGCGCGGTGCGCAAATCGCCGTCACCGAACAAGCCGTCGAACCACAGCGCAGCGCCGCAGGTGGTCTCCTCGATCAGCTCGCGGGTGTTGTCGATCATGGTCGGGTCGACCTCGCCGGGAACGACCGCGGCACGGCAGGCCGCGAACGGGCGCTCGTCGGGCGGCAGAGGCTTGAGCGGCCCCTTGGGACCTTCGGTCGTATTGACCGGCGATGGATCCGGCACCGGTGTCGTCTCCGGCGAAGTTGCCCGGTTGGTGGCGCAGCCCGCCAGCACCAGGCCCAGCGCCAGCCCCAGCGTCGGCAGCGCAGGCCGACGTCGCGCGCGCGAGTCAGTCCCCTGGCGGATGGTCGAGGCGCAGCTGGTCCAGCTTGCGGCGCGCTTCCTCTTCGCCCGCTTCATCGCGCGCCTTCTCGGCCTGCGTGCGCCCGAACTTGATGCGATTCGCGGCAGCGTGCGCCTGCGCTACCGCGCGCGCCTTGCGCTTGCGGGCCTTGTTGAAGTTCACCACGTTGCTCATGCACGGTCGATGATAGGAGACTTGGCGCAACCACGTTTCGCGGGAGTGAAGGATGACCGAGCTTTGCCTGCAGCCGGCCTACCGGCTAGTCGACCAGCTGCGCACCGGCAAGGTTTCCGCCGTCGAGCTGCTGGAGGCACAGGTCGCCAGGATGGAGCGGCGGAACCCGGCCCTCAATGCCGTGGTCGCGACCGACCTGGAGGGCGCCCGAGCGCGGGCGCTCGAGGCTGACGCCAAGCGCGCGCGCGGCGAGCCGTGCGGTGCACTGCACGGCCTGCCGATGACGATCAAAGACTCGCTCGAGGTGGCCGGCATGGTCACTGCCTGCGGTGCGCCATCGCTGAAAGAGCACCGGCCTGCGCGGAACGCCGCCGCCGTGCAGCGGTTGCTCGACGCCGGCGCCAATATCTTCGGCAAGACCAACGTGCCGCTGTTCGCCGGCGACGTGCAGACGTTCAACCCGGTGTACGGCACGACGAACAACCCGTGGAACGTCGAGCGCACACCCGGGGGCTCCAGCGGCGGCGCGGCGGCAGCCCTGGCGGCCGGCATGACGACGCTCGAGCTCGGCAGCGACCTCGCTGGCTCCATCCGGACGCCGGCTCACTTTTGTGGCGTCTACGGCCACAAGCCGAGCTATGGCATCGTGCCGACGCGCGGCCACATCCCCGGACCGCCCGGCATGCTCAGCGAGCCCGACCTGTCTGTCGTCGGTCCCCTTGCACGCAGCGCGCAGGACCTCGCGCTAATGCTGCCGATCGTGGCGGGGCCGATCGCGCCGATGTCGAGCGGCTGGAAGCTCGAGTTGCCGCGGCCGCGCCGCGCCTCCCTGCGCGAGTACCGCGTGCAGGCCTGGCTCGACGACCCGGCCTGCGCCGTGGACGCGTCGATGAAGCCCACGCTGGAAGCGGCGGTCGAGGCCGTGCGCCGCGCCGGCGCCGAGGTTGCGACGGGTGCGCCCGCGGGAATCTCGCTCGCGGAGATCTACGACCTTTACTTCGCGCTGCTCGGCGCCCTGTTCGCCGGCGGCCTGCCCGAGAAGGTCTACGGCCGCGCGCGCATGGCCGGCGCGGCGGCGTCGATGTTCGGGCGCGATCACGTCAACACGCTGCCGGGCTTCCTCGCGCGCGCAACGCTGTCGCATCGCGACTACCTCAAGCTCCATGAGAAACGCGAGCGCCTCAAGCAGAAGTTCGAAGTGCTGTTTGCCTCGTGTGACGTGCTGCTGCTTCCCGTGACGCGCACGCCGGCACCGCCGCACAACCAGAAGGGCGAGATTTACGGTCGCCGCATCACCGTCAACGGCCAGGCCGAGCCGTATGCGTCGCAGTTCGCCTGGATCGCGCCGGCGACGCTGGCCGGCTTGCCGGCGACGTCGGCTCCGGTCGGGCGCACGACGGACGGCTTGCCGGTGGGAATCCAGATCGTCGGCGCGTTCTGCGAGGATCTGGGCACGATCGATTTCGCGCGCCTCCTGGGCGAGGTGCACGGCGGTTTCGTGGCACCACCGTGAGGAAGTTGTGGCTTGAGCTGGTGTGACTTGAGGCTGGTGTGACTTGAGACTGGTGTGGCTGAAGGCTGTTGTAGGAGGGGCCCTGGCCCCGACGTCGCGCCACCGACTTCGGGGCCAGGGCCCCTCCCACAAAACCCGCCCGGCTCAGCGTCCGCGGGCCCTCGCCACCCATCGAAACTGCCGCGCCCACGACTTCTTCGCATCGCGATCGAGCTGCTTCAGGGCGTACTCGGCTTTCAGCGCTTCGCCACGCCCCGCGCATTCCATGGCTGCGAGCACGCGCGTCGGCGGAAAACTGCGCGTGAAAGCCCCGCCCTTGCCCGCGCGATGCGCGGCAAAGCGGGCCCGGACATCCGGCGAAATCCCGGTGTAGATCCGCCCGCCGCGGCAGGCCAGCATGTAGACGAACCAGCGCTCGTCCCTAGCCGGGGCCAAACTTCAGGGTCTTGGTGGCCAGCAGGATTTCACGCAGCAGCCATATCAGCGCGAGCAGGAATGTCAGCAGCGAGGCGATGAACAGCAACGCGGCCAGTGCGGTCGCGTCGAAGGCCATGAACTCGCCGAGGAACAGCGAGATGATCACGCCGCAAACCAGCACGGCGGTCATCACGCAGGCCGCGATGGCGAAGCTGATCATGCGTGCGCGGTTCGACAGGTTGGCGAGGCGCTGGGTGATCTCTGCCGCCAGCGCTGCCTCCGCGCCGCCCAGCTTCAGCTCGAGCATGCGCGCGCGATCGACGATGCGTGACAGCCGGTTGGCCATGACGTTGAGGATGGCGCCCACGCCGGTCAAGAGGAACACCGGCGCGACCGCGAGCTGGATGACCTGGGCGACGCCGGCCTTGGCGATGGCTTCGAACATATTGGCGGTAAAATACCTTGAAACACGGGGGCCTCGCATGCAGATCATCCAGCGCACGCTCGCATTGTTCAGCCAATCCGGGGAGCTGGCCACGGGTCGTGGGCGCGTGTCGGGTGTGATTGCGCTGTCGCTCGCATTGCTGTGCCTGCTCGGGGTAGTGGCTTTCCACCTCCCCGAGTACCTGACCACTCCCGAGCTGCGCGAAAAATACTCCGTGGACTCGCTGCGCCTGTTGATGCTCGGCGGGCTGCTGCTATCCGGCGGCTTGGCGCTCGCCAACATCATCCTGAATCGGGCGCGCTGGCTCTCGGCCAGCGCGCTGCTCATCGTCATCGGCGCCACGGCCCTGGGCGGCGAGCGCGTACCGGTCGGTGAAGTGCCGGCGGGCACGCCCTACATCGGCCTGGACTGGTTCATCCTCGACCTGCTCGGCTCGACGCTGGTGTTCGTGCTGATCGAAAAGCTTTTTCCCCTTTACCGCGGCCAGCCGGTGTTCCGCACCGAATGGCAGACCGACTTCGTGCACTTCGGCGTGAACCATTTCCTGGTGGGCCTGACGCTGTTGATCGTGAATTACCTGATCCATCGCGTATTTGGCTGGGCCAGCTGGCCGGAATTGCAGGCGTGGGTGCAGGCGCTGCCGTTCCTAGTCGAGCTGTTCGCGTGCCTGCTGGTGGCGGACCTCGTCCAGTACTGGACGCACCGTGCCTACCACGAGGTGCCATTGCTGTGGCGCTTTCACGCAGTCCACCACAGCACCAAGGTCATGGACTGGATGGCCGGCTCGCGCCTGCACCTGCTCGAGGTGGTGACCACGCGAGTGTCGATCCTTGGCGTGCTGTTCGTGTGCGGCTTCGAGAAGTCGGTCATGGATGCCTACATCGTCATTGTCGGATTCCAGGCGGTGTTCAACCACGCCAACGTCTCCCTCCCGTGGGGTCCGCTGCAGTACGTGCTGGTGACGCCGGACTTCCATCACTGGCACCATTCATCCGACCGCGTCGCGCTGGACCGCAACTACGCGGCGCACTTTTCTTTCCTCGACTACCTGTTCGGCACCGCGGTGAAGGGCCAGTCGCGTCGCTTCCCCGAACAGTACGGCGTGCTGGGCGATTACATGCCGGAAGGCTTCGTCAAGCAGCAGCTGTTCCCGTTCACGCATCGCGAGAAATAGCATGCGCGTGCTGTCGCTCATCCCGCCGATGACGCAGCTGAACACGCCCTACCCGTCCACCGCTTACCTGACCGGCTTCCTGCGCGGTCGCGGCGTCGATGCGCGCCAGCAGGACCTGGCACTCGGGCTGGTGCTCGCGCTGCTGTCGCGCGATGGCCTCGGGCAACTGCGCGCGGAGATCGAGGCACTGCCACCGCGCCGGCGTCCGCTGTCGGCGCGCGCGTTCCTGGATCGATTCGACACCTTCGCCGCAACGGTCGGACCGGCGATCGCCTTCCTGCAGGGCGCCGATCCAACGCTCGCGCACCGCATCGCCAGCCGCGCGTTCCTGCCGGAAGGCCCGCGCTTCGGGCCCCTCGAGCAGTACGTGGGCGGCGCGGACGGGGAAGATCCCCTGCACTGGGCGTTCGGCGCACTCGGCACGCACGACAAGGCGCGCCACCTCGCCACGCTGTACCTCAATGACCTCGCCGACGTGCTGCGCGACGCGATCGACCCGCGCTTCGAATTCGTGCGCTACGCCGAGAGCCTCGCCGCGAGCCAGCCGGACTTCGCGCCGCTGGCGCAGGCGCTCGCCGCACCGCCCAACCTGATCGATCGTACGCTGGCCGATCTTGCGCGCGTCGCGCTCGAGCAGCACGACCCGCAGCTGGTGCTGCTGTCGGTGCCGTTCCCAGGGACGGTGTATGGCGCGCTGCGCATTGCGCAGGCGTTGAAGGCCGCGCGACCGGGACTGCCGGTCGCGCTCGGCGGCGGCTACGTCAACACCGAGCTGCGCGAACTCGCGGAGCCGGCGCTGTTCGAATTCGTGGATTTCGTGACGCTGGATGCAGGGGAGCGGCCGGTGTTGGCGCTGCTCGAGCATGTTCGCGGGGAGCGGCCACGGGAGAAGTTGGTGCGCACCTTTGTCGCGGCCAGGGCTGCTCCCACAAAAGCTCTCACAACCGGGGTGGAGTACATCAACCACCCCGAACCCGACATTCCCTTCGCCGACTGCGGCACGCCGACCTGGGACGGCCTGCCGTTGCGCTCGTACCTGTCCGTGCTCGACATGCTCAACCCGATGCATCGGCTGTGGTCCGACGGCCGCTGGAACAAGCTCACCGTCGCGCAAGGTTGCTACTGGAAGAAGTGCAGCTTCTGCGACGTCTCGCTCGACTACATCTCGAAGTACGAGCTCGCGACCGCGACGACGCTGGTAGACCGCATCGAGCGCATCGTCGCCGAAACCGGCCAGAGCGGATTTCATTTTGTCGACGAGGCCGCGCCGCCCAAGGGATTGAAGGCGCTGTCGGCCGAGCTGATCCGGCGCAATCACGCGATTTCGTGGTGGGGCAACATCCGCTTCGAGAAGACCTTCACGCCGCAGCTGTGCCGCCAGCTCGCGCAGAGTGGCTGCATCGCGGTGTCCGGCGGGCTCGAGGTGGCGCACGACCGGCTGCTGCAGCTCATGCAGAAGGGCGTCAGCGTTGCGCAGGTTGCGCGCGTCACGCGCGCGTTCTCCGACGCCGGCATCCTGGTGCATGCCTACCTGATGTACGGCTTCCCAACGCAGACGGTGCAAGACACCGTGGACGCGCTGGAATATGTTCGCCAGCTCTTTGCGGCGGGCTGCATCCAATCCGGCTTCTTCCACCGCTTCACTTGCACCGTGCACTCGCCCGTCGGCCGCGACCCCGCTGCGTACGGCGTCACACTGCAGCCCTTGCCGCCGACCCCCTTCGCAAAGAACGATATCGGCTTCATCGACCCCACCGGCGTTGACCATGATGCGCTGGGCCTGGGGCTAAAGAAGGCGATCTACAACTTCATGCACGGCATCGGGCTGGATGAGGACGTGCGGCAGTGGTTTGATATGCGGGTGCCAAAGCCGACGGTGCCGCGGGGGCGGATTGGGCGGGCGTTGGGGCAGCGGAGCTGATCCGAGCTTCGAGCGCGGGCATTCAAGACATGAATGGTCAGCGCGAGACGCCCGACAGGCTGAATGCAGCCGCGCCAGCGGCGGCACCCTCCAGCTTGAACACCGCCACCGCCTGCGACAGCTGCGTGGCCTGCTGCTCAAGGCTTTCTGCCGCGGCGGCGCTTTCCTCGACCAGCGCAGCGTTTTGCTGAGTCAC
>DATLBT010000131.1:0-11770 GCA_035526825.1 Verrucomicrobiia bacterium
CCGGCTCGGTGGCTGCGGTCTTCGAGGCCGAGATGGCGACGAGGTCGCCGTCGTTGAGGAACGCGCCGCCCGCGAGCGCGAGGCGCGCGCCCGGCGCGATGCCCGTGAGCACCTCGACATCGGCGCCGCGGCGCCGGCCGGTCTCGACCTTGGCCTCGTGGATGCGGCTGTCATCGCCCACCTGCATGACATAGCGGCTGCCGCTGCGGAACACCACCGCGGAGGCCGGTACCACCAGCACGTCGGTGGCGGCCAATTCGAACTCGCCGGACACGAACAGTCCCGCGGCCAGGCCTGGCGTCGCAGGGAAATCGACATACGCGATGCCGTTGAGTGTCGCAGGGTCCACCGTCGGCGCGACCTGTCGCACGCGGCCCGAAATTGCAGCGCCGTGCGGCAGCTTGATCGTGGCCAACGTGCCCTTGCGCAGCCGAGCCAGCGCATCGCTGCGCACCTCGGCGCGCCACTCGAGGCGTCCGCCGCGGATCAGGCGGAACAGTTCGACGCCCGGCGTGACGACCGCGCCGACCGTGGCCGAGCGCGCCGAGATGACGCCGTCATCCGGCGCCAGCACGCGCGCGTATCGCAGGCGCAGGGCTTGGGCGTCGCGCTGGGCCTTGGCCGAGGCGAGTTGCGCGTCGGCGACGACCGCCTGGGTTCGCACGCTGCGGGCCTGCTGCTTCGACAGTCCGCCCGAGGACTCGAGCCGGTCCGCGCTTTCGGCCTCGAGCCGCGCCTTGTCGAGCGCGGCTTGCCGCTCGGCGACAACGGCGTCGAGCTGGGCGAGGTCGGCCTTCAGCGTCTCGTCGGAGAAGCGCGCGAGCAATTGTCCGCGCTGGACGCGATCGCCGACGTTGACCCGCACTTCCTCGAGGCGAATCCCGCCGAGCTCCGAGCCGACCGAGGCTTCCTGCCACGGCGCAATCGCGCCGCTCGCGCCCACCGTGCCGGGCCAGGATTCCGCGCGCGGGCTGACGACCTCGATCGACAGCACGGGCTTCGCCGGCGCCGCAGCGGCGGCGTCGGGGGACTCTTGCTTGCCGCAGGCCGCAACGATGGCGGCCAGCAGCCAGGGCGCGAGGCGCAGGGGGCGCAGGGGGCGGAGATGCGATTGCATCCGGCCATTATAAGAGATTACTCTTATCTCCGACATGGCCTCCCCTACCCCCCTGCGCTCCGACTCCCTGAAGACCCGCGCCCGCATGCTCGACGTGGCGCGCCGGTTGTTCGCCCAGCGCGGCATCGACGCCACGCCGCTGCACGAGATTGCGCGCGCCGCAGGGCAGCGCAACAACAGCGCAGTCCCGTACCACTTCGGCGACAAGGAGGGCGTGCTGCGGTCGATCATTGGCGTGCACGCGCTGGAGCTCGACGCGGAGCGCCTGCGCCTGCTCGACGCACTGCCGGCGGGCAACCGCGTGCAGCTGCGCCAACTCATCGACATCCTGGTGCGGCCGCTAGCGACCCAGCTCGACACCCGGCGCGGCCTCGAGTACCTGCGCGTCACCGTCCAGCTCATCAGCCACCCGACCTACCCGCTGATGTCGTTCGACGCGTCGTGGGATCTGGAAGGCGTGCGCCGCCTCACGCAGCTGCTGCGCGCCAAGCTGCCGGAGGTCACCGATGCGGTGGCCGACGCTCGCATCACGCTGCTGTTGTCCATGCTGCTCAACGGCGTGCTGCGCCTCGCTGACTTCAAAGGCCGGCAGCGCGAAGCCCAGCTCGAGAACCTGATCGACTGCGTCGAGTCGCTGCTGACCGCGCCCGTGTCACGCGCGACGAAGGCGCGGCTGGCTTAACCGCGCTGCGCGATCGGCACGAACTTCTGGTCCTCGGGACCCACGTAGTTCGCGCTCGGACGGATGATCTTGTTGTCGGTGCGCTGCTCGATGATGTGCGCGCTCCAGCCCGAGGTCCGCGCGATGACGAACAGCGGCGTGAACATCGCCGTCGGCACCCCCATGACGTGGTAGCTCACCGCGCTGAACCAGTCCAGGTTCGGGAACATCTTCTTTTCACGCCACATCACGGTCTCGAGCCGCTCGGCGATGTCGAACAGGTTCATGCTGCCCTGCTCCCTGGACAAGCTGCGCGCCACTTCCTTGATGATCTTGTTGCGCGGATCGGACACCGTGTAGACGGGATGGCCGAAGCCGATGATCACTTCCTTGCGGCCGACGCGCTCGACGATGTCCTTCTCGGCCTGGTCCGGCGACTGGTAACGCGACTGGATCTCGCAAGCCACCTCGTTGGCGCCGCCGTGCTTGGGGCCGCGCAGCGCGCCGATGCCGCCGCAGATCGCCGAGTAGATGTCGGAACCGGTGCCGGCGACGACGCGGCAGGTGAAAGTGCTCGCGTTGAACTCATGCTCGGCGTACAGCACCAGTGAGGTGTGCATCGCGCGCACCCAGCTCGCGGACGGTTTCTGGCCGTGCAACAAGTGCAGGAAGTGTCCGCCGATGGAGTCGTCGTCGGTGACCAAGGTGATGCGCTTGCCGGTATTGGCGAAGTGGTGCCAGTACAGCAGCATCGAGCCGAGGCAGGCCATCAGCCGGTCGGCGATGTCGCGCGCGCCCGCATGCGATTGGCCTTCCTTCTCGCGCTCGATGGTGCCGAGCACCGAAACACCGGTGCGCATGACGTCCATCGGGTGCGCGGACCTGGGGATTTGCTCGAGCGCGGTCTTCACGCCCTGCGGCAGGTCGCGAAGGGTGGCGAGCTTTTTCTTGTACGCGGCGAGCTCGGCCTGGGTCGGCAGTTTTTCATGCACCAGCAAGTGCGCGATTTCCTCGAACTCGCAGACGGTCGCGACGTCGAGGATGTCGTAGCCGCGATAATGCAGGTCGTTACCGGTGCGGCCGACGGTGCAGAGCGCGGTGTTGCCGGCAACGACGCCGGACAGGGCCACGGATTTCTTCGGCTTGCCCACGGTGGGCACGTTGGTCGTCTCGCTCATTTCTTGTCCTTGGCAAACAGGGCGTCGAGCTTTTGCTCGTAGGTGTGGTAACCGAGGTAGTCGTAGAGATCGTTGCGCGACTGCATCTGCGGCACGACGCTCTTCTGCGTGCCTTCCTTGCGCAGCGTCTGGTAAAAATTCAGCGCCGCCGCATTCATCGCGCGATACGCGCCGCAGCAGTACAGCGCGATGTCGCAGTCGACCGAGGCCAGCTCCTGCGTCGTGAAGAACGGCGTCGTGCCGAACTCGGTGAGGTTGGCCAGGATCGGCACCTTCACCGCCTTCTTGAATTTCCTGTAGTCCTCGAGCGTCTTCATCGCCTCGGGGAAGATCATGTCGGCGCCTGCCTCGACGTAGGCCACCGCGCGCTCGATGGCGCGATCGATGCCCTCGACGGCGGCGGCGTCGGTGCGCGCCATGATGACGATGTCGCTTTCGCGCGCGTCAACGGCGGCCTTCACGCGGTCGACCATCTCGTCCTTCGTCACCACTTCCTTGCCCGGGCGGTGGCCGCAGCGCTTCTGGCCGACCTGGTCCTCCATGTGCACGGCGGCAACGCCGGCCTTGGCAAACGAGCGGATGGTGCGCGCAATGTTGAAGGCGCCGCCCCAGCCGGTGTCGATGTCCACCAGCAGCGGCAGCGCGGTGACGTCGGTGATGCGCCGCGCATCGATCAGCACGTCTTCCATGGTGCTGATGCCAAGGTCGGGCATGCCGAGCGAATTGGCAGCGACACCGCCGCCGGACAGGTACAGCGCCTTGAAGCCGGTGCGCTCGGCCATGCGCGCGGCGTAAGCGGTGATCGCGCCGACGACCTGCAGCGGCTTTTCGGCTTTGACGGCGGCGCGGAAGCGCGCGCCGGGAGACGTGGCGGTCATCGAAAGGCCCGTGGTGACGAGCCCGGAATTCTACAGCAGCGCGCGAGCTTCCTTCGCTGCGACAGTCGCGCCATGCGCCGACAACAGGATCGTGTAGTGATTGGTCCCCGGCACCGTCACATGGCTGAAGCGCTTGATCGGCGCCGCCGCCTTCACCAGCTTCTTCTCGTCATACAACGGCTTGTCGTTGAACATGCCGCGCTCGGCGCGCAGGAAGCGCACCGGGCACTGCAGCGTCTTCAGCGATCGCGGCACCAGGTCTTCGATCAGCTGCGTGCGCACGTCTAGCAGCAGTGCATCCTTGCGCACGCTTGAGCGCAGCGCAGGCGCCTCACCGATCAGGTCATACGCCACCCAGCGCTCGTACTCCACGCACCAGCCCGCGGCAAGCGCCGGGTGTGGGCGCCAGTACGCGTAATAGTCTTCGAGACTCTTGAAGCTCATGTCGAGGCGCTTCAACGCCGGACCGATGATGCGGCCGGTGAGCTTCTCCACCATCCAGTTGGAGAACGGAATATTCGTGACCCAGGACAGCTGCAGCAGCGGGATGCCGCCGTCCACCATCAACAGCGCGCCGATGCGCTGCGGATATTGCGCCGCCGTCACCGCGGCGACGAAGCCGCCCATAGAGTGGCCGATCATCAGTTCTGCGCGCGCGATACCGAGGTGATCGAGCACCGCGGCCATGTCGGCCGCGTGCGCGCGCATGCCCCACGGGCCATTGATCGTGTCGCTGCGGCCGCGGCCGCGGTGGTCGGGCGCGATCACGCGCACGCCGGGGCCGAGCGCCTGCGCCAGGTGCTGGAACTCAGCGTGGTTCGCGGTGATGCCGTGCGAGCACAGGATCGCTGGACCCGATTCGCCCCAGATCCCGACCCGCAGCGTGCCGCCGTCGACGGGGACATCAACGCGGCGATAGGGGACGTCAGGATAGGCTAACGACTGTTCGTGCACTGCAGCATTCCTCCCCGCGCGACGGTTGCGGCGTGACTTCAGCATAGCCTAACATCCGTTAGCATGACACCCGGCAGCATGACCCCGACCTCACGACGCCTGGCCGCCACCGCCCACGCGCCGCTGCCCGAGGCCGCATTGTCGCCGGCGCGGCGCGTCATCCTGGAAACTGCGCTGCGCCTGTGCGCCGAGCGCGGCTACTCGGGCACCTCGATCCGCGACATCGCAACCGCCTGCGGCCTGCAGGGACCGACGCTGTACTCGCATTACCCGTCCAAGGAGGCCGTGCTCGCCGAGTTGCTGCGCATCGGCCATGACGAGCACCTGCGCTACGTCAGCGCAGCGATGCTCGACTGCGAGCCGGATCCCCGGGCGCAAATTCGCGCATGGACCAACGCGCACGTCCGCTTCCACACCGATTTTCCGATGCTCGCTGTGGTCACCAACACCGAGCTGCACATGCTTTCCGCCGAAGCGCTCGCGCCGATCCTGAGCGTGCGCAAGCAGGCCGAGCAAATCCTGCGCGACATCATCGAGCGCGGGCGCACCCGCAAGCTGTTCCAGGTGATCGACTCCTGGCTCAGCGCCGCAGCGATCGGCGGCATGGGCCTGCGCGTTGCGTTCTGGTTCGCGCCCGGCGGCAGCTTTACGGCGGCGACCGTCGCCGACACTTATGCGGAATTCGCGCTGCGGTTACTCGGCGCGCAGGCCAGGGCTTCGAGCTGATTTTCACGGGGGGATTTTCATGGAGTTTCGAGCGGGCTGGATCTTGCTTGCGGCGGCCTTCGCGCTGCCGCCGGCATGGGCACAAGAAACCGAACCTGCGGATGCGCCCGCCGAGGCACCCGAGGCGCCCGAAGCGGCGGCTGCCATCGCCGATCCTGCGCCGGCTGACACGGCGCAGGCGCCGGTCGAAACCGTCCCGGTCAATACCGGCGAGGACCAGAGCGTCCCCGCTCCCAGCGACTCGACCAAGCTCGACGACCTTGTCGTGACGTCGCAGAAACGCAAGCAGTCCATCCAGGATGTACCCATCTCGGTGTCGGCCATGAACGCCGAGTTCATCCACGAGCAAGGCCTCACCGACATCCGCGACGCGATGGCGCTGATGCCGAACGTGAAGATGGAGGAAGCCGGCTTCTTCACCGCGCCGCGCATCCGCGGCTTCACCTTCAACAACAACAACAAGGCCTTCGAGCCGCCGGTGGGCATCGTCATCGACGGCGTGCCATACACGCGACCGGAATATTTCATGATGACGCTGTTCGACATCGATCGCGTCGAGGTCATGCGCGGACCGCAGGGCACCACGTTTGGCAAGAACACGACCGCGGGCCTCGTGCACCTGATGACCAAGGACCCGAGCGGCGGACCGGAAGGGCGGCTGCAGTTGCAGGGCGGCGAGCTCGCGCGCAAGCACATCGAGGCGGCTTACGGCGGCAACCTGATCGAGGATGTGGTCGACTTCCGCGTCGCCGGGCTCTATGACGAGCGCGACGGCTTCATCACGAACACTTACAACGCCGTGGACCCCACGGTTCCCGACGCCTACAAGAACCGCAAGCGCACCGGCGGCCGCATGAAGCTGGCCTTTCCAGACCTGTGGGGCTCGCAGCTCAAGGTCGGCGCCGAGCAGCTCACGCTGCTGTCCGGCGGCGCGGCGTTCGAATACGTCGAGGTCACCGATGACTTCGAGGCGGCGGCGCGTCGCTACGACCCGAATTTCGACTCGATCCGCGGCAACTACATCATGTCCGAGGACTTCCCCGGCTTCCGCGACGTGCACATCACGACCTATAACGGCCAGTGGGACTACAGCCTCGGCGACTGGGAGATCGTCGCCGTCGGCGGCCACTCGCTGATGACCCAGAAACTGCAGCTCGACGTGGACTTCACGCCGGCGCCATCCACCATCGGCTTCGGCTCGGACCGCTCGCCTACCACCACGCTCGAGCTGCGCACCGCGTCGCCGGAACTGGACGGACTGTTCGGCTTGCAGGACTTGTTCGGTTTGGGGCTTGGCAGCAGCGACATCCTGGTCGGTGTATTTCACGAGCAGCGCGCGATCCTCGACAGCGTGTTCCGCTTCGGCCTGGACCAGCAGGCCACCGTCGAACTGGTGCAGGGCGCCAACGGCGACACCGGCACCGGCGGCGGCGACTTCGCTGGCCTGACAGCGGCCGATGCTGCCGCCGGCGGCTACGAGGAGGTCATCCAGAATTTCAACCAGCGGGCCGAGGCGGTGGGCGCGTTCAGCCACTTCAAGTGGCAGTTCCTGCCAGCATGGTCGGCCGAGGTCGGCGTGCGCTACACCACCGAGAAGAAAGACGCCGACTGGAACCTGTTCTTCACCACCAATGGTGGCACCGCCGCGGGTAACCCGGTGGCCACGCGGCTGGGCTTCATCCCGTTCACCGACGCGCTGACACGCAACGAGGACAACGTCCAGCCCAAGTTCTCGCTCGGCTACGCGCCGTGGGACAACATCAAGCTGTTTGCGCATTGGACTCGCGGCTACAAGGGCGGCGGCTACAACGCCTTCGCCTATCGCAACGTGAAGACGGACCCCCAGACCAACACCACGACGAATGAACGCACCACGGAGGATCTCGAGTACGAACCCGAGATCACCACGGAGAAGGGCGTCGACATCAAGACCACGCTGTTCGGCGGCTCGATGCGCGCCAATCTCTCGCTCTACGACATGACCGCGAAGGACTTCCAGGTGCTGGTGCGCAACAACCCGCAGGACACCATTGGCCTGGGCACCACCCAGGTGGCGAACGCCGAGGGCGCCCGCGCCATGGGCACTGAACTGGACCTCACCTGGCTCGTCACCGACTGGTTCAGCGTGATCGGCGCCAGCGGCCTCAACGACACCGAGTACTCCAAGTTCACCCAGAACGACTGCCCGTCTGAAGTCCCCAACGCGCAGCGAACCGCCGCGGCCCGATCGTCAGGCAACAGCCCTTGCGATGCCACCGGCAAGCGCTTCCCCTATGCACCGAAATGGAACAACGCGCTGTCGCTGGTCTCGAATATCGCGTTCGAGCGCATCCCTCTGCTGGGCTGGGCGCTCGGTGGAAGCGGGCTCGATTTGTTCATGAGCGTGACCGGCGAGCACCAGACCTGGAGCCACCTCGACACCGACCTGTCGAAGCGCGAGTCCAAGGTGCAGCCCGAGTTCTACCGGCTCAAGGCCAACGTCGGCATCGGCAATCCCGCGAAACGCTGGACCTTGCGCGTGATCGGCGAGAACCTCAACGGCGCCACCACCTGGATCCGCGCGGGTGACATCTTCCAGAACAACATCGCGGCGAGCCAGAACGAGCCGCGGCTGATCTTCGCGCAGTTCCAGCAGGAGTTCTGATGCGGGCTCGCGTCACCCCAGCGAAGGCTGGGGTCCACTGGATTCCAGCTTTCGCTGGAATGACGACGTGGGTGGGCATGACGGCGTTGCTGTTGCTCCTCACCGCCTGCGGCAACAGTGCGCCGGGCGCGGCGCGCGAGACGCTCGCGACCGGCACGTTCGAGTCGTTCTCGTACACCAATGCCGCCGGGACGCGCACTTACAAGGTCTACACGCCGGCGAGCTACACCGGTGCGCCGGCGCCATTGCTGGTGGACCTGCACGGTTGCTCGTCGAACGCCGACGAGGAAGCGCGCTGGTCACGCTTCAACGAGCTGGCCGAAGACTACGGCTTGCTGGTGGCCTACCCCGAGCAGAGCTCGGCAGCCAACGGCAGCCGCTGCTGGAACTGGTTCATCGAGGAGCATTACCACCGCGACGCTGGTGAGCCCTCGCTGATCGCGGGCATCACGCGCGAGGTCATGGCGGGCTGGAACGTGGACGCAGGGAGGGTCTACATCGCCGGCATTTCCGCCGGCGGCGCCATGGTCAACATCATGGTTGCCGCGTACCCGGACCTTTACGCCGCCGCGATGAGCTACGCCGGCTGCCACTACACCGGCTTCTGCTTCGGCACCGCCTCGCCGGTGCCCGCGGCCACCGCCGGACAAAGCATGCACACCGAGATGGGGCCGCGCGCGCGCGTGGTGCCGGTGCTGGTGCTGCAGGGCGACCAGGACGAACTGGTGCTGTACCCCAACGCCGACATCGTCGTGCAGACCTTCCTGGCGGCGGACGATCTCGCGGACGACGGCGTGGACAATGGCAGCATCCCGCGCGCGCGCTCGGCGACGCGCTCCGGCCAGGTCCCCGGCGGCCATGCCTACGACATCGACGACTACACCGACGGCGACGGTTGCCTGCTCGCGCAACGCTGGCTGATCCACGGCATGAAGCATGCGTGGTCCACCCCGAACGGCAACGGCTCGGCGCGCGACGTGGCGCTGACCGACCCGCTGGGACCGGACCTGTCGACGCCGACCTTCGACTTCCTGCTTTCCTACGAATTGGGAAACAATAGCCAGCAGCCCTGCCGGAGTTACGCACCATGATGTCGACGATGATGAACGTCCCGTTGTCCCTGAACCTGCTGCTGGACCGCGCAGGCTCGCTGTTCAAGGACGTCGACATCGTCACGCGGCGGCCGGACAAGTCGCTGCACCGCACGAATTACGGGGCCATCTATCACCGCGCGCGGCGCCTCGCCAAGGCACTCGTCGCCGCCGGCATCGAGCCGGGCGATCGCGTTGCGACGCTGATGTGGAACAACTCGCAGCACCTCGAGGCCTACTTCGGCATCCCGGCCGCCGGCGGCGTGCTGCACACGCTGAACCTGCGGCTGTTCCCCGAGGACATCGCCTACATCGCCAAGCACGCGGAAGACCGCTTCCTGATCGTCGACGATTGCCTGCTGCCGCTGTACGAGAAGTTCGCCAAGGACATGAAGTTCGAGCGCGTCATCGTCGTGCCGTTCGACGGCAAGATCCAGCACCCGTACGAAAACTACGAGAATTTCCTCGCCGCGGACGACAAGGATTTCCAGTACGTCGCCGTCGACGAGAACGCGGCGTGCGGCATGTGCTACACCAGCGGCACCACCGGCAACCCGAAGGGCGTCGTCTACTCGCACCGCTCCTCGATCCTGCACGCCTTCGGCATGTCGCTGCCCGACACCGGCGCGTTCTCCTACAAGGACACCTGCCTGCCGGTCGTGCCGATGTTCCACGTCAATGCGTGGACCCTGCCCTACGTCGGCGCGATGATCGGCATGCGCATGGTGTTCCCCGGCCCGCACCTCGACGCCGAAAGCCTGCTCGACCTGATGGCCGGCGAAGGCGTGACGTTTTCCGCCGGCGTGCCGACGATCTGGATGGCGATCCTGGGGCTGCTGCGCAAGGAGCCCAAGCGCTGGAAGCTCAAGCCGATGCGCATGATCGTCGGCGGTTCGGCCGTGCCGGCGTCACTGATCAAGGCCTTCGACGAGTACAACCTCACGATCGTCACCGGCTGGGGCCTCACCGAGACCTCGCCGATCGGATCCGTCAGCAACCTGCGGCCCGAGGTGCTCACGCGCGCGCCCGAAGAGCGCTTGCGTTACCGCGCGATGGCCGGCGTGCCTACGCCACTGGTCGAGCTTCGCATCATGGGCGATGAAGGCGTGCAGCCTTGGGACGGAAAGTCCGTCGGCGAGATCGAGGTGCGTGGCCCGTGGGTCACGGCGAGCTACTACAAGCGCCCGGACTCCGAGGACCGCTTCTCCCCGGATGGCTGGTTCCGCACCGGTGACGTCGCCAACGTAACCCCGGAGGGCTACATCCAGATCACCGACCGCGCCAAGGACCTGATCAAGTCGGGCGGCGAGTGGATCAGCTCGCAGGCGCTCGAGAACGAATTGATGGCGCATCCCGACGTCGCCGAGGCCGCGGTCATCGCGGTGCCGCACGACAAGTGGATGGAGCGGCCGCTCGCCGTGGTCGTGAAGCGCCCCGGCAAGGACGTGACGCCCGAGCAACTGAAGCAGCACCTCAAGGGCAAGTTCGCCGACTGGTGGCTGCCGGAGGCCTACACCTTCATCGACGCCATCCCGCGCACCTCGACCGGCAAGTTCCAGAAGCTGAAGTTGCGCGAGATGTTCACCGACTGGAGCCGGCTCGAAGACGCAGTGAAGCGCGCGTGAGCAAACAGTCCAGCGCCTGGGGCCTGCTCGCCGCGCTCACCGGCCTCAACGTCCTCAACTTCGCCGACCGCTTCCTGCTGATTGCATTTTCCACCGCGATCGTGCCGGAGCTCGGGCTTTCCAACCTGCAGTTCGGCCTGCTCACGGGTATCGTGTTCGTCATCGTCTACTCGGTGTTCGGCCTGTTCGCCGGCGCGCTGGCCGATCGCGTGCATCGCGGCAAGCTCATCGCGGTGGGCCTGGCGTTATGGAGCGGCCTCACGGCGCTCACCGGGCTGGCGAAGAGCTTCACGCAGATCGCACTGCCGCGCATGCTGATCGGCGTCGGCGAGGCCTGCCTTACGCCAGCCGCCATGACGCTACTGTCCGAGCGCCTGCCCGCATCGCGGCGCGCGCTCGCCACCGGCATCTACTACATGGGCTATCCGCTCGGCATCGGCGGCAGCTTCATCTTCGCCGGCATCGTCGGGCCGACGCTCGGCTGGCGCGGCGGCTTCATGATCCTCGGCGCGCTTGGTGTCGTGGCCGCGCTGCTGGTGTGGTTCTTCATGCGCGACCCGTCGCGCGAGCGCGGCGTCGGCGGACTGCCGCGCGCAAAGGCGGCGCCGCTGTCGCAGAGCTATCACGGCATCAAGGCGGAATTGCGCCACAACCGCGCCTTCCGCTTGACCTTGCTCGGCGGCGTCTTCCTCGGCTTCTCGCTCGGCGCGGGCGTGCTGGACCTTCTGTGGTGGGTCCACGAGCGCGGTTATGCGCAGGCCGAAGGCCAGAAACTGCTCGGCACCCTCTTTCTCCTCGGCGGCACTTTCGGCGCCTTCTTCGGCGGCGCGGGCGCCGACTGGGCGCACGCGAAGTTCGGCATGGGTGGCCGGCTCAAGTTTTTGGCCGCGACGATC